>NZ_SMKA01000009.1 GCF_004348455.1 Kribbella albertanoniae | reverse complement strand
TCACCGACCGGATCCGCGAACACATCAAACTCACCCACCCCACCGAACAATTCCCCTACGGCACCCGCGAAACCACCAACAACATCGACCTCGACCACATCCAGCCCTACAACCCCCTCGGCCCACCAGGCCAAACCAACACCCAGAACCTCATACCGCTCAGCCGCTACGGCCACCGGGTAAAAACGCACGCCGCCGGATGGAAAGTCCGCCGAATCGACACCACAACGATCGAATGGACAACACCCCACGGCTTCGTGCTCCACGTCAACCCCACCGGCACCCATCGAGTCCCCAAGGAGGCACCAGATGGCTGACACATTGCACTGGATCGGCGAACCGGTGACCGACCGCGGTGTCACCGAACGCCGATTCAACCTTGTCCGCGAATCGGGCATCGTCCCCGGCATCCTGTGGCTGCCAGCAGGCCTTCACTATCCGCATCCCCTCGTGCTGCTCGGACACGGCGGCAGCGGGCATAAGCGGGCCGCACGGCAACTGGAACTGGGTCGGTGGTTCGCCGGCAGATGGCATGTGGCTGCTGTTGCCATCGACGGCCCGTTCCACGGCGACCGCCAGCACATGGGCCGACCAGCGGCGATCGGATCCGACGCGGTGACCGACGGCATGGTGGACGACTGGAACGCGACTCTGGACGCCCTCACCAACCTGCAACTGATCGATAGTGGCCGAGTCGCCTATCTCGGTCTCTCGATGGGGACCCGTTTCGGGCTGCCGTACGTCGCCGCCGCGAATCACCGATTGCGTTGCGCAGTGCTCGGCAAGTACGGGCTACTGCAGTCGCCCACCGTGTCAGCCCCCGTCGACGCGGCTGCACGGCTTGCCCGGGACGCTCCTCGGGTCAGCGTCCCGGTCCTGTTCCACGTGCAGTGGGACGACGAACTCTTCCCTCGCGCTGGGCAGTTCGAGCTGTTCGACCAGCTTGGTTCAGCTGACAAGCAACTGGTTGCCTTCCCAGGGGCGCACCGAATCAGTCCTCCCACGGCAATCAGGTCCTGGTGCGAATTCGTCATCGAACATCTGGAACCCGCCGGGATGAGACTGGCCCGGCGGGTATCAGATCAAGTAGTGGATTAGGCGGTACGGCGGCGGATGAGGAAGGCGGTAGCGAGCAGGAGCGTCAGGCCGGCTGCCGCACCTGGGATGAGGTAGTTGTGAGTGGAAGCCGCGGTTGCCACGGCCGTCGTGGTGTCGTAGCCGCCGGCGGTGCCGTTGTCGGAGTAGGTGCTGCCGGGGAGTTTGTCGGCGTAGCGGGTGGCGACGAGGTCCTGGTAGGCGGCGACCGTGATGGGTGCGGTGCCGATGGACTGGGTGGCGGACTGGTTGAGCGGGCGGACCCGGTCGCCGGCCAAGGCGTACCAGGCACCGATCTGCGGTTCGGTGAAGACGAGAGCGCCGCGGGCTGCGGTGAACATGCGGGCTTCCGTGTCACCGGTTGCCACGTTGACGGCTTGCCAGGTGCCCTTGGCGTCGGGGGCCGTGTACACGGTGAGGCGGTCGGTGCCGCGGGTTGCGGTGGTGGCGGCGTACCAGAAGGTGGCGACCGGCGCGGAGGCGTCGCGGACGAAGGCCGGGTTGAGGGCGTAGACCGGCCGGGCCTCCTGCGCCACAGCTACCTTGGCGGCGGACTTCCCCACGACCGAGGCCTTGGAGAGCAGGCCGAGGGCGGTCGGCGAACCGGCCGCGCTGGTTGCCTTGGACAACTCGCTCGCGGGGACCGGCTGCGGGCCGGCTGCGTTCGCGAAGGCGGTGGTGGTCAGCGAGAGAGCGAGACCGGCGGCCAGTACGGCGGCCGCGCGGAACAGGAAGTGCTTGAGGCCGCCCATCTCAGGCTCCGATCCGGTAGAGCGAGTGCGTCCAGGTGAACTGCGAGTTGGACCGGTACCAGTTGTACGTCGAGTAGTTGTACCGCGGGTCGTCCGGCCACGGGTTGTAGTACTTGATGGTCGAGTCGGACGAGTCGTACCCGAGGATGTCCATCATGTGCCCGCCACCGGAGCTCCAGCCGATCCGCGTCATCACCGGGCGGCCGGCGGCGATCTCGGTAACGAGAGTGCTGAAGCTCAGCGTCGACGAGACGTAGCTGCCGGAGCTGATCCCGATCGCGTTGAAGGCGCGCTGGTCGTTGCCCAGCGTGGCCTGGTTGTTCGGGCAGGTGGCGTTCTGGCTGTAGCCGAACGCGAGGTTGCAGAACTGGTTCTGCGAATAGCTCTTACCGTAGAAGGCCGCGATGCTGTTACCGGTCGCGGCCCAGCACCAGTTCGTCTTCTGCTGGGCCTGACCGGTCACGCTCAGGTAGTAACTACCGGGCGCGGCGGCGGCGACCGGCGCCAGCGGGACCAGCGAGGCCAGTCCCAGCACGGTTGCCAGCAGCAATGACCAGGAGCGGCGGGGGCGGAGCCTGCTCATGAACCCTCCTTGAGTGGGGTGTGGTGCCGTCCATCGTCAGGACATGCCGCACCCCCGGCAAGAAGTAACTCCCGCACCGAAATCCGCTGTGAATACCAAAGCGGCGTGAACAGCGCGTGACCGGGCAATATCGGTGTGTGCTGTGAACGTTTACACTGAGCCGCATGACCGGATCGTCGGTGCCTGCCGTCACCCCGGACACGTCGTTCGCCGCGGCACTGCGCCAGGCGATCGCCCATCGCGGCCTGGCACTGAACCGGATCCGCACCCATCTGGCCGACCGCGGCCTGCACGTCGGGATCGCCACGCTCAGCACCTGGCAGAGCGGCCGCCGAGTCCCCCGCGACGACTCGCTGGCCGTCATCATCGCGCTCGAGGAGCTCCTGCAGGTCCCACCCGGCTGGCTGACCGTCCGCATTCCGCCGGCCCGATCTGACCTGGTCGCTTCCCACCGCCCGTACGCCGTCGTCGAGTACGCCGAGGCTCTCGGCCGACTGCTCGATCGGCTCCGCCGGGACGCGCATGGGCGTCTCCGCAATGTCACCATCTTCGAAGAGGTCCAGCACGGCCCCGATCGCGCCGTCCAGTACCGCCGCGTCACCCAGTGCGTCGTCGCCGTCCAACCCGTCGACCGGATCATCGTCGCGCACCAAGGTGAGCCGGGCTGCGACGTCGGCCAGGTGAACGTCCACGGCCTCAGCGGTTGCCGGACCGGCCGCATCGCCCGGGCTCCCGAGGCCGGCGCGCTACTCGCCGAACTGCTCCTCGACCGCGTCCTCGCGACCGGCGAGACGGCCGTCGTGCACTACGAGATCGAGGACCTCACCGGCTTGCCCTCATCGAACTACTACCGCTTCGACGAGTGGGGCGGCACGCACTACGTGCTTGAAGTCCAGTTCGACCGAGCCGCTCTCCCGGTTCGCGTGAACGAGTTCCGTCATCGGCATGCCGACGGCGCCGACGTACTGCGACAGGATCTGATGCTCACCCCGGACGGCCGCGCCCACCTGATCGAGCCGTCCACCGAACCCGGCCTGCTCGGCATCTCCTGGGAATGGGACTAGCTCCGGAAGCCCGCATGGACGTGATCGTGATGGGTTTGGTCGGAGAAGAAGGCAGCGCCGGAGAGCACCACCGGACCACCCACGTTGTGTGAGCCAACGCGTTCAGAAGCCTTCATGTACGACGAGATCAGGCTCCGCGAGGTGTCCGGGGACACGACCGCGTGGCCGTCGATCTGCCAGGTGTCGAATGCGCGCCCGCGGGGATGGTCGCTCGGCCGGTCGGTGCCGAACACGTTGAGCGGATGCCCGGAGCGGATCACGCTGACCCCGATCCGGTAGGTCTTCGCCAGCTCGAGCATCGCGGTCAGCACGCTCTCGCTGACCTGCCCGGACCGGACATCCGCGATCGATGCCGGGGGCAACAGAATCTGCTTGTTCGCCAGTACCTGCCGGGCCACTGCCGACAGACTTGCCGCCGCCGGCCCCGGGTTCGCCGGATGGGTCGACGTGACTCGCCAGTTGTCGCCGGACCGGCTGAGCCGGACGTCGACCGTCGTACCGCCGGTGACGACCCGGCCGTCGCTGATCGAATACACCCGGCACGGCACCAGCACACTCGCGCTGCTGCTCAGGATCCCGCCGTACTGGGCATCGATCACCTCGACCACCGCACCACCTCGCTGCAACTGCTCCACCACCGCAGCCACCGCGAGCCGCTTCACCTGCGGCGCCACCTCACTCGGCCCCGGCACCCACGGCCGCACCGACGGCAGCGCCGGAGCAGACGGCGTACTGGAGGAAGGCGGTGGTGGGCTGGAAGGCGGCGTACTGGATGGAGGCTGCGTCGAAGGCTGGGCAGAGTTACCGGACGGACTGCAGCCGACCAGCAATCCGGCACCGGCGATCAGCAGGCCGCGCCGCCCGAACTCACCCGAGGAGACCATGACTGCAGTCTCCCCGGCCACACAAGCCGTGCAGCTACTGCGTCACCCGGTAGACGTCGAAGACGCCCTCGACCGACCGCACTGCCTTCAGGACGTGGCCGAGGTGGGTCGGGTCGCCCATCTCGAAGGTGAAGCGGGACTTGGCGATCCGGTCGCGGGTCGTGGTGAGCGCCGCGGACAGGATGTTGACGTGGTAGTCCGACAGCACCCGGGTAATGTCCGAGAGCAGGCGGGCCCGGTCGAGTGCCTCGACCTGGATGGCGACCAGGAAGAGCGACTGTGCCGTCGGGGCCCACTCGACCTCGACGATCCGCTCCGGCTGGGTCGACAGGTTCTCCACGTTGGCGCAGTCGGCCCGGTGCACCGAGACGCCCGCGCCGCGGGTGATCCAGCCGATGATCTCGTCACCGGGCACCGGTGTACAGCAGCGGGCCAGCTTGGAGAGCACGTCGGTGGCGCCCTTGACGATGACACCAGCATCGCCGCGAGCAGTCCGCTTCCGCCGCTCGCGCGACTGCGGCAACCGCAGGCCCTCGGCCAGGTCCTCGGCCGCGCCCTCCTCACCGCCGTACGTCTCGATCAGACGCCGTACGACGGCCTGCGCGCTCACGTGGCTCTCGCCGACCGCGGCGTACAGACCGGTGACATCGGGGTACCGCAGTGAGTTGGCGACCGCGGTCAGGGTCTCGTGGGACAGCAGGCGCTGCAGCGGCAGACCCTCCTTGCGGAGCTGCTTGGCGATCGCGTCCTTACCGTGCTCGATCGCCTCGTCGCGGCGCTCCTTGGAGAACCAGTGCTTGATCTTGTTCCGCGCGCGCGGGCTCTTGACGAAGGCCAGCCAGTCCCGCGAGGGGCCGGCGCCTTGCGCCTTCGAGGTGAAGACCTCGACGACGTCACCGTTCTCGAGGGTGCTCTCCAGCGGCACAAGCCGGCCGTTGACGCGGGCGCCGATACAGCGGTGCCCGACCTCGGTATGGATCGCGTACGCGAAGTCGACCGGTGAGGAGCCCGTCGGCAGCGACATCACGTCGCCGCGCGGGGTGAAGACGTAGACCTCGGAGTTGTTGATCTCGAACCGCAGCGAGTCCAGGAACTCCGACGGGTCGGAGGTCTCGCGCTGCCAGTCGACGAGCTGCCGGACCCAGGGCATGTCGTTCGGCGCGCCGATCTCGGTGGTCGGCGGGCCGGCCACCTCCGGGGACGGCGCGTTCGGGTCTTCCTTGTACTTCCAGTGCGCGGCGATCCCGTACTCAGCGCGGCGGTGCATGGAGAACGAGCGGATCTGCAGCTCCACCGGCTTGCCCTGCGGGCCGATCACGGTGGTGTGCAGCGACTGGTACATGTTGAACTTCGGCATCGCGATGTAGTCCTTGAACCGGCCGGGGACCGGATTCCACCGCGAGTGCAGGATGCCGAGGGCCGCGTAGCAGTCGCGGACGGACTCGACCAGGACGCGGATACCGACCAGGTCGTAGATGTCGCCGAACTCGCGGCCGCGGACGATCATCTTCTGGTAGATCGAGTAGTAGTGCTTGGGCCGGCCGGTGACGGTCGCCTTGACCTTGGCGGCGCGCAGGTCCTCGTGCACCTGGTCGATCACCGACGCCAGATACTCGTCGCGGGACGGAGCTCGCTCGGCCACCAGCCGGACGATCTCGTCGTACACCTTCGGGTGCAGGGTCGAGAACGACAGGTCCTCGAGCTCCCACTTGATGGTGTTCATACCGAGCCGGTGCGCCAGCGGGGCGTAGATCTCCAGCGTCTCGCGGGCGATCCGCTCCTGCTTCTCCTGGCGCAGGAAGCCCAGGGTGCGCATGTTGTGCAGCCGGTCGGCGAGCTTGATCACCAGCACCCGGATGTCCTTGGCCATCGCGACGACCATCTTGCGGATCGTCTCGGCCTGCGCGGACTCGCCGTACTTGACCTTGTCCAGCTTGGTGACGCCATCGACCAGCATGGCGATCTCTTGGCCGAAGTCCTTGGTCAGCTCGGCCACCGTGTACGGCGTGTCCTCGACCGTGTCGTGCAGCAGCGCGGCGCAGAGCGTGGGAGCCGTCATACCGAGCTCGGCGAGGATCGTGGCCACGGCGAGCGGGTGCGTGATGTAGGCGTCACCGCTCTTGCGCAGCTGGCCGGTGTGGTACTTCTCCGCGGTCCGGTAGGCGCGCTCGATCATCGCCAGATCGGCCTTCGGGTGCGTCGCGCGCACCACCCGGAACAGCGGCTCGAGCATGGGGGCCCGGTTCGGGTGCCGGGTGCCGCCGAGGCGGGCGAGCCGGGCGCGGACACGGGCCGGGGCGATCCGCGGCGGTTGGGCGGCCGGCGGCGGTGACACGGGAGCCGGGCGCACCGGTGCCGGGGCGCGCGGGGGCTCCTGCGGTACTACGTTCGGTACCGCTGACGTCATCGCCGGGTCTTCGCCCACGTTGTGTCCCTCCGCCGACAGACCACCAGTCTAGGGGTCACCGGCCAACGGCAGAGAAACACCCTGTGGACAACACGCCGGGTCATTGATCCGTCACACAGAGTTTGTCCGAATTCAGACCGATAGTAGCGATGTGACGCGCTCCGAGGCGAGCTTCTCGCGCCAGGGCAGGAACGACAGCTCCAGCAAAACCGCCGTACCGACGACCTCGGCGCCGCAGCGCCGGATCAGCCGCAGACAGGCCTCCACGGTCCCACCGGTGGCCAGTACGTCGTCGATCACCAGCACCCGGTCACCCGGAGTGAACGCGTCCTGGTGCACCTCGATGGTCGCCTCGCCGTACTCCAGCGCGTACGACTCCTCGTACGTCGCCGCCGGCAGCTTGCCCTTCTTCCGGACCGGGACGAACCCGGCGCCGAGGGCGAGCGCGACCGGGGCGGCGAGAATGAACCCGCGCGCCTCGATCCCGACCACCTTGTCGACCACCGGGCTGCCGTCGTCATCCTGTCCCGCGGCCGCCAGCGCCTGGACCACCTGGCCGAAGCCCGTGTGGTCGGCCAGCAGCGGGGTGATGTCCTTGAACACCACCCCTTCCTGCGGGTAGTCCGGGATGTCGCGGATGCCGTCGGCCAGAACCTGCTCCAACGTCCGCGACATCACTTACCGCGCTTCGACCGCGGCTTGCGGCTCGGTTGCGGCCGCCCGGCACCGCCGGCGTTCATCGGTCGCGCTGCGGGCGCAGGCACCGAGCCGGTCGCCCGCGGCCGGTCCTGTACCGGCGAGGCGCCCGGTGCCGCCGGCACCAGCTCGCTCTCGACAGCGGTCTTCTTCTTCGGCGTACCGCCCTGGCTCTGGGCCTTCTTCGCGGTGACGCGGCGGTTCAGCGCCTGCATCCCCGGCTCGCGCTCCTTGAAGACGGCCAGCAGCGCCGGCGCGACGAAGATCGACGAGTACGCACCGACCGCGATACCGACGAACAGCGCCAGCGAGAGGTCCTTCAGCGGACCGCTGCCGAGCACCCAGGTGCCGACCACGAGGATCGACCCGACCGGCAGCAGCGCGATCAGCGTGGTGTTGATCGACCGCACGATGGTCTGGTTGACCGCGAGGTTGGTGGCGTCGGAGTACGTGTAGCGGTTCGAGCCGGTGATCCCGCGGGTGTTCTCGCGGATCTTGTCGAACACCACGACGGTGTCGTACAGCGAGTAACCGAGGATGGTCAGTACGCCGATCACCGTGGCCGGCGTGACGTCGAACCCGATCAGCGCGTAGACGCCGACCGTGATCAGCACGTCGTGGACCAGGGCGATGATCGCGGCCATCGAGGCCTTCGATTCCCGGAAGTACGCCCAGATCACGAAGAACACCAGCAGGATGAAGACCGCCAGCGCCCAGATCGCCTTGTTGGCGATCTGGTTACCCCAGGAGGCGCCGATCTGGTTCGAGGTCACCTGGTCGGGGCTGATCCCGGCTTCCTTGGCGACCACGGCCCGGACCTTCGGGACGTCGTCCTGGCTGAGCGGCTTGGTCTGGACCCGCACCCGCTCGTTGTTGATGGTGGTGACGACCGGGTCGCCGAGACCCTCGATGTTGGTCGCCTTCACCGCGTCGGTGAACTTCTGCACGGTACCGCTGGTGATCTGGGTCTTCGCCTCGTACTCCACGCCGCCGCGGAACTCGATCCCGAGCTCCAGGCCGCGGGCGAACAGGCCGCCGAGCGAGATCAGCACCAGGGCGATCGAGACGACGAACCAGATCTTGCGCTTGCCGATGAAGTCGTAGGAGACGTCACCGCGGTGCAGTGCGTTCCCGAGCTGTCCGAGCTTCGACATCAGACCTCCCCTCCGACCGGCTTGCGCGTCGCGGTCGTCTTCTTCCGCGGGGCGGGCCCCGCGCTGTGTCCCGGTAGCCGTTCGACGCCGAGATGTTCAGGATCCAGGCCGGACAGCTTGTGGCCGTGACCGAAGAAGTTCGTCTTGGCCAGCAGCGTGACCAGCGGCTTGGTGAAGATGAACACCACGACCAGGTCGATCAGGGTGGTCAGGCCGAGGGTGAACGCGAAGCCGCGGACGCTGCCGACGGCCAGGATGTACAGCACCAGCGCGGCGAGCAGCGAGATCGAGTCGGCTGCGATGATCGTGTGCTTGGCGCGCGCCCAGCCGGTCTCCACCGACGACCGCAGGCTGCGGCCTTCGCGCACTTCGTCGCGTAGTCGTTCGAAGTAGATGACGAACGAGTCCGCGGTGATACCGATGGCCACGATCAGACCGGCGATACCGGCGAGCGTCAGGGTGAACCCGATCGCCTTGCCGAGCAGCACCACCAGCGCGAAGGTGAGCACCGCGGCGACGGCCAGCGAGGCCACCACCACCAGGCCGAGACCGCGGTAGTACAGGAACGAGAAGAGCACGACCAGGCCGAGACCGGCCAGACCGGCGTAGATGCCGGCGGTCAGCTGATCGCCACCGAGCTGCGGCGACACCGTCTCGACCGATGACGTGTCGAACGCGACCGGCAGGGCGCCGTACTTGAGCACGTTGGCCAGGTCGCGGGCCTCGGTCTCGGTGAAGGTACCGGTGATCTGCGCCGAACCACCCGGGATCGGCTGCGAGACGCTCGGCGTCGAGATCGCGATGCCGTCCAGGACGATCGCGAACAGGTTCTGGCCCTCGCCGCGCGCGGAGATGTTCTGAGTGGCCTTGAGGAACTTGTCGCCGCCCTCACCGGTGAAGTTCAGGTTGACCTGCCACTGGAAGCCGCCCTGCGGGATCCCGGCCGAGGCGTCCGACAGGTCGGTGCCCTTCAGGATCGCGGGGCCGAGCAGGTACTTGTAGGTCTTGCCCTTGTCACAGGAGAACTGCGGCTTGGCCGGGTCCTCGTCCTGCTTGTCACCGCACTTGTACGCCGCGAAGGCCGCCTGCGCGGCTGCGTCCGGAACGTAGGTCAGCGGGTCACCCTTGTGGGCACCCGGGGCGCTCGGCGGAGTGCTCGGCGCCGGCGTGCTGGGCTTCGGGGTGCTGGGCTTCGGGGTGGGCGTCGGCGTGGCCTGGCCGAGCACACTGCTCCAGGCGCGGCCGTTCGGGGTGGCGCTGGGCTTGATCGACGTACTCGGCTTCGGCGTCGTGGACGGCTTGCCACTGGGCTTCCCGGTGGGGGTCGGCGTCGTCGACGGCTGCGGCATCGGGTTCGCCGGCTGCGCGTCGTACACGATCCGGAAGTACAGCAAGGCGGTCTGGCCGACCTGGGCCACCAAGGAGTCCCGCGTCGCGCCGGGCACGGCCACAGTGATGTGGTTGTTGCCCGAGGTGGTGATGTCGGCCTCGGCGACACCGGCACCGTTCACGCGCTGGGAGATGATGTTCTTGGCCTCGTTGAGCTGCTCAGCGGTCACGTCACCACTGCCCGCCAGATTCTTGGCGGTCAGCGTGATGGTGGTGCCACCGCGCAGGTCCAGACCGAGCTTGGGCTTCCAGGTCTTGGTGAGCGCCATGATCCCGAACAGCAGGACCACGATGACTCCCAGGGCAATCAGGAGCCGACCGGGGCGGGATGTCGTCGTCGTTGCCACGTCAGATTCAACCTTTGTGCTTCTGGGCGCGCCCCGGTGTCTTGTGGACGCGGGGCGCGCCGCAGGCCGTCAGTGAGGGGTCAGTTCTCGGTGTGCGTCGGCGGCGTCTTCGGCGCGTCCTGCACCTTGCCGTCCGCCTTGTCACGGCCCGCGTCCGGCACGTCGACCGGGTCGTTGTCCGCCGCGGGCTCCTCGTCGGCGTCAGCAGCCTCGTCGGTGGCCTCTTCCGGAATGATCCGGCCGATGGCGGCCTTGACGACCTGGACCAGGACGCCGTCGGAGATCTCCAGCGTCACGTAGTCGTCGTCGGTCTCCTCCACGATGCCGACCAGGCCACTGGTGGTGATCACCTTGGTACCCGGGGCCAGGGAAGCGACCGTCTGAGCCTGACGTTCACGCTGCTTACGCTGCGTGCGGCTCATGAACCAGATCATTCCGACGATCAGGATCAGCGGGATGAGCAGCGTGATACCGCCACCCCCGGAAGAGGCCATCGGTACGGCGAGGAGTTGCATCGGGTCTCAGAATCCTTCGTCGATCGGGGAAAACGGGCTACCGGCACGCTCTGCAGAAGCGCGCAGGTCGCAGCGGAATGACCTCAGGTCAGGCCAACGGGGAGTCTAACCCTGAGCGTCAACAAGTGCGTCACAACACCGGGTCACGTTTACGTTACTCGCCTTCGTCATCGAAGAGCGTGTCCGCGAATGTTGCACCTTTCGGCACCTTGAGCCCGATATGGCGCCAGGCGGCGGGGGTGGCCACCCGGCCCCGCGGCGTGCGCGCCAGGTAGCCGGAGCGCACCAGGAAGGGCTCGGCCACCTCCTCGACCGTCTCGCGCTCCTCACCGACGGCGACGGCGAGCGTGGACAAGCCGACCGGGCCGCCGCCGAACCGCCGGCACAAGGCGTCCAGCACGGAGCGGTCCAGCCGGTCCAGCCCCATCTTGTCCACCTCGTAGAGCTCGAGGGCGGCCTTCGACAGCGCCAGCGTGATGATCCCGTCCGCCCGGACCTCGGCGAAGTCGCGCACCCGGCGGAGCAGCCGGTTCGCGATCCGGGGTGTGCCGCGGGACCGGGAGGCGATCTCGGCCGCACCCTCCGGGGTGATGTCGACCTCGAGCAGGTCGGCCGACCGGTTGACGATCTTCTCCAGCTCGGAGGCGTCGTAGAACTCCAGGTGCCCGGTGAAGCCGAACCTGTCGCGCAGCGGCCCTGGCAGGAGCCCGGCGCGGGTGGTCGCCCCGACCAGTGTGAACGGCGGAATCTCCAACGGGATCGCGGTCGCCCCGGGCCCCTTGCCGACGATCACGTCGACCCGGAAGTCCTCCATCGCCATGTAGAGCAGCTCTTCGGCGGGGCGCGACATCCGGTGGATCTCGTCGAGGAACAGCACTTCACCCTCGTTGAGCCCGGACAGGATCGCGGCCAGGTCACCGGCGTGCTGGATCGCCGGACCGCTCGTGATCCGCAGCGGGGCCGCCAGCTCACTGGCGATGATCATCGCCAGTGTCGTCTTCCCCAGCCCGGGCGGACCGGACAGCAGCACATGGTCAGGTGTCCGGTTCCGGCCGCGGGCGGCGTGCAGGACGAGCTCGAGCTGCTCGCTGACCCGGCGCTGGCCACCGAACTCGGCCAGCGTGCGCGGACGCAGCGCCGACTCGATCTTGCGCTCCTCGAGATCCACCGCATCCGCGGAGACCAGCGGGCGAACGTTGTTCTCCTCCATGGCCTAGGCCTTGGAGAGCGCGCGCAAGGCAGCGCGCAGCAGGTCGGGAACCGACGGATTCGGGTTGTCCGCGGCCAGTGGCGACACGGCGGTGACTGCGTCCTCGGCATCCCGCGGGGACCAGCCGAGACCGACCAGACCGGCGTGTACCTGCGCCCGCCAGGCATCCTGGGTCTGCAGCGGCCGCCCGGTCACCGTCCGCGACGGTGCACCGATCTTGTCCTTGAGCTCCAGCACGATCCGCTGGGCGCCCTTCTTGCCGATACCCGGCACCTTCACCAGTACGGCGAGGTCCTCGGTGGCCACGGCATGGCGCAACTGATCGGGCTCGAGCACCGCGAGCGCGGCCTGCGCCAGCTTCGGGCCGACCCCGGTCGCGGTCAGCAGCAGCTCGAACAGGCTCTTCGCGTCGTCGTCGGCGAAACCGTAGAGCGTGAGCGAGTCCTCGCGCACGATCATCGAGGTCGCGATCCGGGCCTCCTGACCGGGCCGCAGCCCCGCCAGCGTGCCGGGGTCACAGAGAACCTGCAGGCCCACTCCCCCGACCTCGATCACGGCACTGTCCACTCCGATGGCCGCCACCGGGCCACGCACGAACGCGATCACCGCGCACCTCCACTCATCGCTTGCCCTCCTGCGCCGCAACGGCGGCTCGCAACCGGGCCACCTGCAGGCAGGACTGCGCCTGCGCCGCGGCCTCGACATTCGACCGCGAGGCGGCCGCCTGCTGCAGTCTGCTCGCCACACCACCACGCCAGATGTGACAGATCGCCAGCGCCAGCGCATCGGCGGCGTCGGCGGGTGTCGGCCGCTCGGGCAGCTGCAGGATCCGGGTGACCATGGTGGTCACCTGCTCCTTGCCGGCCCGCCCGGACCCGGTGACCGCGGCCTTGACCTCACTCGGCGTGTGCAACGCGACCGGCAGCCCGCTGCGCGCGGCCACCACCATCGCCACCCCGGAGGCCTGGGCCGTGCCCATCACCGTCCGCACGTTGTGCTGCGCGAAGACCCGCTCCACCGCGACGGCATCCGGCCGGTGCTCGGTGATCCACTCGATCAGCTCGGACTCGATCCGCACCAGGCGTTGGGATACGTCGAGGTCGGGCGGGGTCCGGATCACGCCGACGGCGACCATCGTGGGCGGTCTGCCCGGTGTGCCCTCGACGACGCCGAGACCGCACCGGGTCAACCCAGGGTCGACGCCGAGCACCCGCATGGACTACCTCCGAACGTTTGTTCGACAACCCTAACGGCCGGTCCGGACAGCCGGGAAATCGACGCGCCGCCCGCTCAGAAGTAGTCGAGCATGTACGCCGTCGACCCGCCGAACGCGGTGTCGAGGGCAGCATCGGCCGCCGCCGATCCCCCGGACAGCAGTCCGGCTCCGCGGAGCGCAGCGACCGGCGTACCGGCATAGAGCGCGGCCAGGCCACGGGCACCTAGCCGGACCGCGTCATCGGAGGGCTCGGCAGCCACCAGTGAACCGGTGCCGTCCGCAACCGACAGCCGCCAATCCCCAGCATTTGCTGGCAGATCGGCATCCTCGAGGTGCACCGGAAGATCCAGTACGGCGCCTGCCGCGTACCCGCGCTGTGCGATCGCGGCCGGCGCATCGGTGAGCCGCAGCATCCACCGCTGGACCCGCGACTCGGCTTCCGCCTCGTGCTCGGCGAGCAGGTGCACGGGGTCGGTCGGTGCGGTGTGGACCAGCACGCTCTTCGCGATCGACGCACCGGATCCGACAGTCGCCCAGAGCGCCCGGGCGGTCTCTTCGGAGCCGGCCACGAGCTCGTCGATGGACAGGTCCCCGTCGGACCAGTTGTAGACGACGAAACCGTCCTCGGCGACGTACGCGAAGTTGTCGTCATCCTCCAGCCAGGACTCGATCTGGCGAAGCGGCCAGATCAGCGGACCGTTGGACCGCTGCGTCTCATGCAGCTTCGAGGCCAGCTCGATGAAGAGCTGCGCATCCGCCTTACCGGCCTTGCGCACCGCGACGCCCCGACCACCCAGCATGCGCAGATCGGCCGCCGGGAACGTGAACCGGTACCGTCCGCCGCCGAACTCGTACCCGAGGTGCCGGTAGAGCACGGTGGTCGCTGGGTAGAGCGCCGACAGCGGATAGCCCTTCTCCACACTGCGCTGCAACACACCACGCATCAGCAGGCTGGCGACACCACGCCCGCGGTACTCCGGCGCGACGACCACACCGGCGACACCGGCCATGGGTATCCGCCGACCGCCCCACCACTGCTCGAACGGCCAGATCCGCGCGGCCGCAACCAGCTCGTCTCCGTCGACAACACCGAGATAGCGGCCGTCCTGTGCGAACTCCAGCGCAGTCTTCCGCCACTCAGCCTTGTCCCCACCAGGCCCGAACGACCTCTGCCGCACCTGCCACGCCGAGTCCAGGTGCTCCTCAGCAACATCCACCACCCGCAGCGCATCCGTCACCTCGCCGAGGTTACGTGAGGCACCAGTCCGCTCGCCCGGCTATTTCCGGTCGGTGACCCACAGGTGGATGGTGCCCTCGACAACCACCGTGCCGTCGTCGCGGGTCGCCTTCACGCGGACCGGTACGTCGGGTCCGGTGGTCCAGTCGTCCGGGTCGGTCTCGGCCGAGCAGGTGAGGTCGGTGGTGGACTTGGCAAGGTACGCGACCTCCATGCCCTTCGGCAGCCAGCGCTTGCCGGCCGGAACGGTCGCCTCGGCCAGTGCGCCCATCGCCGCCTCCAGTCCGTTGCACACCGCGATCGCATGCACCGTACCGATGTGGTTCTGCACCGCCCGCCGCTTCGGCAGCAGCAGCGAGGCGTAGTTCGGGCCGACCTGTACGAACCGCGGCCGGATCGACCGGAAGTACGGCGCCTTCCACGTGAACGCCCGCGAGAACACCCGGTCCCCACCCGGAATCCCCTTGAGCCGGCCCCACATCTCCACTACCTGAGTCGCCATACAGATCATGTTACCCACGAGTAAGGGATCCTGTCGCCGGCCTGCCGGAATATCGCGTTGCTGCCACCGAACCGTCCGCCCTATGGTCACCTGATGCTCGACCTGCGCACGTGCGACCTGGACAACCTGAACTCCGTGACGAAGTACCCGTCGATCCCGACGTACCACACGCTGGATCCACGCAACGGAGGACTGCTCGACGAGCACGTCAGCTTCAGCGGTCCGGTCATCGGCACCGAGAAGGTCGACGGTACGAACGCGCGGATCATCACGCTGCCGGACGGCTCCTATCTGCTCGGCAGCCGCGAGGAACTTCTCTATGCCAAGGGCGACCTGATCGGTAATCCGGCGCTCGGCATCGTCGCGGAGCTGCGGGCGGTCGCGGACGCACTCCCGGTCCCGGCCGCCGACCGGATCGAGGTCCGCTTCCTGGAGGTGTACGGCGGCAAGGTCACCGGCGCCAGCAAGAACTACACCGGCGACCGCCGAGTCGGCCACCGCCTTTTCGACGCGGTCTACCTCACCGGCTACGAAGACCTGCTGGCCCAGCCCCGCGCGGCCCTCTCGGACTGGCGCGAGGCCGGCAACCAGCCGTTCCTCACTGAGGAAGACCTCCAGAAGCTCGCTGTGGCCGACGGACTGGCGCTCACGCCACGTCTGTTCACGCTGGACGCAACCGCCCTGCCGCACGAGCTCGCAGCGACCCAGGCCTTCCTCACCGAGCATCTCCCGCACACCCTCAGCGGCCTGGACGACACTGCCGCCGGCATCCCCGAGGGCATTGTCCTGCGCACGCCCGACCGCTCCACGATCGCGAAGGCGCGCTTCCAGGACTACGCCCGCACTCTGAAGCGCCGAGCCCGCTAAGAACGTGCGGACCCGGCCGGCTCTCAGCAGTAGAGGTTGTCGCCTGGCGTGACACCGAGCAGACCGGTGAACCGCCGGTAGGCGCTGACCCGGGCCTCCACCTGCGCCGGGTTGCCGCCGTTGCACTCGATCGAACCGTTGATGGTCCGGATGGTCTGGCCGAAGCCCTGGTTGTTGACCATCGCGTTGTGTGCAGTCATCGTGCCGGCACCGGTCTGGGTGTTCCAGAACCATAGTCCGGTCTTCCACGAGACAGCCGGGTCCTGCTCGACCAGCCAGGGATTGGTGAGCAACGGCAGCCCGAGTGCATCGCCCGCAGCCTTGTAGTTGAAGTTGTGGCTCAACTGGATCGGACCGCGACCGTAGTACGCGTTCTGGCCGGCCGGGCAGCCGTAGGAATACTCCCAGTGGCAGTAGCTCGGGTAGTTCGCCTCGTTGATCTCCTTGATGTAGACCAGCCCACCGGTCTCGTGATTGACGTTGGCCAGGAACGCAGCAGCCTCGCGCTTCTTGGTCGTGTCGTCACCGGTGTTGGCGAATCCGGGATAGGCACTCATCGCGTTGATCAGACCGGAGTACGTGTAGAACGAGTTCCGGTTCGGGAACATCTGGTTGAACAACGCCTCGCTCACCGGGAAGCCACTGGTGCTCCCGCCATCGCAGTTGTACGGCTCCCAGTACCAGGTACTCACGGTCGGCGAGTACCCCGGATTGTCATGCTCCGCGATGTAGTAGGAACCCTGGAACCGCACGATGTTGCCCGTCACGTACCACTGCCCTTGCACCCAGTCGGTGTAACTACAGGCGAGCGAGGCTGTCGGCGCAGCCACCGCCGATCCAGCCATCACAGTTCCCGGAACCAGTAGCGCGACCAGCGCCACGGCAAGACCGATCATCTTCTTCACAGCGTCTCCTTCGTAGGGGCGGTTACTCGGAGCGCAGGGGCCCGAAGGGGGTCCCGACGAGGCCAAGGTAAGCAACTTGCCCGACTAAAGAAAGATCTCAGCGAAAAGATTCGATCAAACTGGGAGGGTCAGCCGACCTCGGCCATGACCTCGTCGGAGACGTCGAAGTTCGCGTAGACGTTCTGGACGTCGTCGCTGTCCTCGAGGGCGTCGATCAGGCGGAAGATCTTGTTCGCGCCGTCGGCGTCGAGGTCGACCGTCATCGACGGGACGAAGGAAGCGTCGGCGGACTCGTAGTCGATGCCGGCGTCCTGGAGGGCGGTCCGGACCTTGACCAGGTCGGTGGCCTCGCTGATCACCTCGTAGGACTCGCCGAGGTCGTTGACCTCGTCGGCGCCGGCCTCGAGGACGGCCTCCATCACGTCGTCCTCGGTGTAGGACTTGCCGTCCTGCTCCTTGTTCACGACGATGACGCCCTTGCGGTGGAACAGGTAGGCGACACTGTTCGGGTCCGCGAGCGAACCGCCGTTGCGGGTCATCGCGGTGCGCACGTCGGCCGCCGCGCGGTTGCGGTTGTCGGTCAGGCACTCGATCAGCATCGCGACACCGTTCGGGCCGTAGCCCTCGTAGGTGATCGACTGCCAGTCCGCGCCACCGGCCTCGGCGCCGGAACCACGCTTGACCGCGCGGTCGATGTTGTCGTTCGGGACCGACGACTTCTTCGCCTTCTGGACCGCGTCGTACAGGGTCGGGTTGCCCGCGAGGTCACCGCCGCCGGTCCGGGCGGCCACCTCGATGTTCTTGATCAGCTTCGCGAAGAGCTTGGCGCGCCTCGAGTCGATGACCGCTTTCTTGTGCTTCGTGGTGGCCCATTTGGAGTGGCCTGACATCGCGAACCCAACCTCTCTACCGCCGAACAAACGTTAGAGCTCGCGGACCAGCTCGGCGAAGTAGCCGTGCAGCCTGGCGTCCCCGGTCAGCTCCGGATGGAACGACGTGGCCAGCAGCCGGTCGTGGCGAACCGCGACGATCCTACCCGTGGCCGGGCCCGAGCTCACCGTCGACAGTACCTCGACCTGCGGGCCGACCCGTTCCACCCACGGTGCCCGGATGAACACGGCGTGGTACGGCGCCTCGAACGCGGCGAACTCCAGATCCGCCTCGAACGAGTCCACCTGCCGGCCGAACGCGTTCCGCCGGACCGTCACGTCGAGCCCGCCGAGCGTCTCCTGGCCGGCGATCCCGCCGGTGATCTCGTTAGCGAGCAGGATCATCCCCGCGCACGTCCCGAACACCGGCATCCCGTCCGCGATCCGCTTCTGCAGCGGCTCGAACAGCTCAAACGCCCGCGCCAGCTTCTCCATCGTGGTCGACTCACCACCCGGCAGCACCATCGCATCCACCTGCGCGAGCTCGGACGGACGCCGTACCGGCCGTGCCTCCGCACCTGCCTGCGTCAGCATCGCCACGTGCTCGCGCACGTTCCCCTGCAGCGCGAAGACCCCGATCACCGGGCTCATAGGACCACCCGACGCTGCCAGTCCAGCGTCACCTCGATGCGGCCCTCGTCGAAGACGGCCGGGAGGTTGCGCTCGTTGAGCAGGGCGAGTACGTCCTCGAGCAACGGCTCCCCCGGCGCCACGTTGGCGGTGTCCGGGTGCCAGACCTTCAGCTCGAGCATGCCGAAGTCGACTGCGTGCCAGACGTCGGTGTCGGTGAAGAACACCAGCCCCTGCGGCTCGGCAGCAGCCTCCAGCGCCTGCCTGGCCTCATGGTGGTCGGCTGTATACCGAACCACCACCAGCCCCAGCGCCTCCAGCTCAGCCAGTACGGCGTCCAGCCGGTCGAGGTCAGTCACCTCCGGCCACGTCTTCGCGTCCTCGGTGACGTCGATCAGCGCCTCACCGATCAGCAGCGGCACCAACGCGGACGCGTCCATCGCCGGGGCGTCCTCCTGGACCGCCTCCGTGAGCGCAGCCGTGATCGCCGCGTGGTCTGCGTACCCGGACCGCACCAGCACCCGGGCCAGCCCGCGCAGTTCACGGGCCGTCCGTTCGTCGAGCGCCAGGAGCCCTTGTACAGCGTTCATACCGGCCAGGGTAGCCCGGTTTCCCGACGTCAAATCGTGACGGGTAGCTGCCATGGCATGGAGTTCCGGCCGATTTTGTCCCCGGGGGCGTCTAACGTCGGTCTTGACGTTGCCCGTCCCCACGTTCCGCACCTGGTCGCACTCAGGAGTTGGCATGAAGCGAATGATCTTGGCGGTGTTGTCCCTCGGCGCACTGCTCGTCCCGGTCCAGGCCTCCGCGACCGGATCGGCTGCCGCGCCGGCCGCTGGGTGTGAAGCGGTCACGAAGCCGTCCGTGCCGGGCGCGAAGGTGCTCTCGACCAGTGCGGCGCCGAAGCCTGGCGGCACGGTCGAGTATCCGCCGGAGTGGGGCGTCCCACCGATCACCAACGTGCCGCCGTTCTGTGAGGTCAAGGTCGAGCTCACGCATCCCGGTGCCGGCGACCAGGTGCTGGTCCGCTTGTGGCTGCCTCTGACCGGCTGGAACGGCCGCTTCCAGGCGACCGGTGGCGGTGGCTACTCGATGCACCAGGGCGACGGGCCGCTCGCGCTTGCCATCAAGGAGGGCTACGCAGCGGCGCAGACCGACGGCGGTGTCGGCTTCGACATGGAGGACCCGTCGAAGTGGGCGCTCGACAGCAAGGGCCGCGTCAATCGCGAGCTCCTGAAGAACTTCGCCTACCGCTCGCTGCACGACCTGGCCGTCGCGGGCAAGGCCGTCACCAAGACGTACTACGGCAAGGCGCCCGCCTACTCGTACTGGAACGGCTGCTCGACCGGTGGCCGCCAAGGCATGATGAACGCCCAGCGCTATCCGAACGACTACGACGGCATCAGCGCGGCCGCGCCCGCGATCAGCATGCCGAGCTTCGTGGTCGCGGATCTGTGGCCGCAGGTCGTGCAGAACGTCGAAGGCGTCCACCCGACGGGCTGCGTGCTCGACGAGTTCCAGCGGGCGGCGACCGCGCACTGCGATCCCGCCGACGGCCTGGTGGACGGTATCGTCCGCGAGCCCGGTGAATGCCGCTTCGATCCCAGCACGCTGGTCGGCCGGCAGATCGAGTGCAAGGGCAAGACCGTCACCATCACCAAGGCCGAGGCGGACGTCGTCCGCAAGATCTGGGCGGGCCCGAAGAGCAGCTCCGGCGCGCAGTTGTGGCCCGGCTACGACCCGAGCACGAGTCTCGCCTTCACCGCGGGCACCCCCTTCAAGCTCGCGGTGAACTGGGTCAAGTACTTCGTCAAGAAGGATCCCGCCTTCGACTTCAGCACCGTCGGCTACCGCGAGTTCGAGCAGATCTTCTACCAGTCGAAGCGCGAGTACGACCGGATCCTCGGGACCGACGATCCCAACCTGACCGCCTTCCGCAACAGTGGCGGCAAAGTGGTCACCTGGCACGGCACCGAAGACTCCGTCATCCACTACGGCGGCACGCTCGACTACCGCCACCAGGTCGTACGGCGGATGGGCGGCGCCACCAAGGTGGACAAGTTCTACCGGGTCTTCCTCGCCCCCGGCGCGGAGCACTGCGGCCCGGCCGCGGGCGCGGCCCCGTTCGATCAGCTCAAACCGGTGGTCGACTGGGTCGAGAAGGGCAAGGCCCCCGAGACCATCGCCGCCTTCACCTACACCGGCGCATCCCGCGACCTGTGCCGCTACCCCCTGAAATCCCACTACAACGGCACCGGCGACCCTCGCCAAGCCACCAGCTACACCTGCCGGTGAGTCTAGATATCGGCCGGACGCTGGAGCGACTAGGGATCGATGGACCGGTCGGGCCTGACCTGGTCAGTCTGCGGAGGCTGCATCATGCCTGGGCCACTGCGGTGACCTACGAGAACCTCGACATCCAGCTGGGCCGACCGGTGAGCCTGGCACCGGAGGCGCTGGCCGACAAGATCATCACGCGTCGGCGGGGTGGGTTCTGTTACGAGCAGAACTACGCGTTCGCGGTGATGCTCGGCGCGGTTGGTTTCGAGGTCTCGATCATCGAGGCCGCCGTTGACCGGGAGCTGCGTGGCGAGTCGGCCTGGCGCAACCACATGCAACTGCTCGTGACTGTCGACGGTGAGACGTGGCTCTGCGACGTGGGTCTGATGGACGGCTTCCTGTCCCCCATCCGCCTTCGGCCCGGCAAGCACGTCGAAGGTCGGCAGACGTATTCGCTGGTGCAGGTCGGCGACGATGTCTGGCGTCTGCACCACCGCCCTGGCGGTGCCTTCATCACTTGCGACCTGCGCTCCGGCCCGCTGACGATCGAGGACTTCACCGAGGTGTGCGCCTGGCGGGCCACGGCGCCGGAATCGATCTTCGTGCAGACCCTCCTGGTCGCCCGCACGGACATCGACGAGGCAGTGATTCTGCGGTCCCGCACCCTCACCCGGACCGGACCGGCGGTCAGCGGCGGCAAGGTGCAGCGCGTACTCATCGACGCCGACGACCTCGCCGCCGTACTGACGAAGGAGTTCGCGCTACCGCTGGCCGGGCTCGACCTCGATGCGCTCTGGGAGCGCGCCGTACAACAACACGAGATCTGGCTGGCCGCCGGCTGAGTCCTAGTGCACCGGCACGCGGCTGTAGAGCCCGTCCTGCTCCAGTTGCCGCAGTCGTGCGTAGTCGGCGGCGATCTGCTCCGGATCGTCCGAGATCAGGTACACGAATCCCGGGGACGTCACCACGTCGATCGTCTGCGGCAGTGGATGCCCTTCGGGGTGCGCCATCACCGTGTGCGCGTACGACGGTAGTTCGCGGATGACCGCCATCGCTTCGTGCGACGGCACCAGTCCCCCGTCCCGCGGATTGATCAGCGACACGTGACGTGGTCGCTCGAGAAGCCGGTACGCCGTCTCCGGCAGCCGGTGGAACTCGTCCGGCTCGACCGCTGCCAGGGCCAGCAGGTCCACCTGACTGATCCCGAGGCACCGAAGGTTGATCTCCGGAACCTGCCCGCCACCCAGCCGCGCGGCGCACTCGACCAGAACCGGCCCTCTGCTCGTGAGCATCACCTCGCTGTGACCGGCCCCGTTGCGGATCTCCAGCGCGTCCAGCACCTGATGGGTGTACCGCGCGATTCGCTGCGCGTCCGGATCATCCGGCGACTGTGGCTCGTGATAGTCGAAGATGATGTTCCCACCCGGCAGGTGGCGCTTGGAGTAGCGCCAGATCTCCGCAGTGCGGTGCCGGCCATCGCGGCTGACCGTGTTGACGAAGTACTCGTCACCGGCCAGGAACTCCTGCGCGAGCACGACGTGATTGGCCAGTCCATAGCGGTCGGCGCTGGCGATGATCTTCGCGCACGCGGCCCGCACTTGCTCGGGTGAGTTGCAGACCACGACATTGTCGGTCCCGGCACTGGCCACCGGTTTGAGCACGATCGGCCAGTTCGCCTCGGTCGCGGCCCAGGCCACCACCTCGTCGGCGTCGCCGGAGACGATGGTGGCCGCGTGCGGCAGTCCGGCGGCGCGCAGAGCCTGCACCATCTCGTACTTGTCCCGGCGGCTTCTCGGTCGGCTCATCCCGTTGCCCGGTGTGCCCAACGCGGCCGAGAGCTGATCGGCCAGCTCCACCCCGGATTCGGCAGCCGCGATCACCTGGCTGACGCCGTACTGGCGGAGTGCTGCGGCTGTGGCCGTCACGTCACCGTGGTGCCGGAGGTTCTCCTTCAGCCCGGTGGTGTCCAGCGTCAGGTTCACGTCCGGACTCTCGGACTGGACGTGGATGCAGTCTGCGCCGAGCTTGTTCAGAGCGGCGGGCAGGTACCGGCCGGTCGAGTAGGCGTCGACCACGACGACGGCACGTGGACGCGCGGCCACGCTTCGGGCCCGGACTCCCCAGGCGACCAGCGCCACGATTCCGAGGACGCACACGATCGACAACGGCGAGATGCCCAGCCGGCCGTCGAGCAGTTGCAGTGCGATCGCGAACGCCGGACCGACACAGACCAGCAGCGAGACGGTGATCGGCTCCGCATGCTTCACACCCAGCTGGAGCAGATAGAGCGGGATGATCACCGAGATCAGCGCGAGCACGATCCCTGGTACGACGGAGTCGGCGAGCTGCGGCTGATCGGTGGTCGCCACCACCGTCCAGCTCACCGCGATCATCAGGAAGAACCGCACCGACATCACCGAGCCCGGTGAGTTCCCCCGCTCGCTGAGCCGCTTCGAGAAGACGATGTTGCCGGCCGAGGCGAGCCCGGAGACGAGCGCGAGCACGATCCCCAGTGCGGCCTCCCGATGGCCGATCGCGCCGACCGCGCTCCGGCCGGTGATCGAGCCCCAGGTCAGGACCAGGATCAGCGCGAAGATGCCGATGGCGGCGACGATCTCGCCGGCGACCACCGCGGTTCCTTTGCGCAGCCGCGATCCGGCCAGCGCCAGGAACACCGGTCCGATGGCGAGACTGATGACGTTGACGATCGCCGGTTCGATGTACTTCAGCGAGAACAGCACGGTGAGCCAGGCGATGGCCGTGGTGACGTTGAGGGCCGCGACATCACCGGGCTGGCGGCGGATCGGCTCCAGCACCGCGGTACCTCGCCGGGCGACCTCCAGCCCGGCGAACGCCATACCGGCCAGGGCGAAGGAGATCGCGCCGACCACCGCCGGGTTGAGATCCTGGAAGACGTTGCCCGCATAGACGTTGACGACCGCGGTCATGAAAGCGAAGCCGATCACCGAGTAGACACCGCGCGCGGTGTTCGACAGCTTCCCCCCGGCGGCCATCAGGCCATCGTCCGGTCGATCGCGCCGCCCAGGATCCTCAAGCCTGCCCGGAGGTCGGCCGGTGAGATCAGCAACGAGGGCAGCAGTTTCACGACCTCGTCGTCGGGACCAGAAGTCTCCACCAGAAGGCCGTCCTCGTACGCCGCTGCGCTGACCCGCCGGGCCAGCCCTGGCTCGGCGAACTCCACTCCCCAGAAGAGCCCACGGCCACGGTGAACGACGCCCGGATACCGGCTGCAGACAGCGGTCAGGTAGTCCGAGACGAGCTCCCCCTTCGCCACGACCTCCTTGTGCAGGACCTCGTCGGACCAGTACGTCCGGAGCGCGGCCGTCGCGGTCACGAAGGCCGGATTGCTGCCCCGGAACGTGCCGTTGTGCTCGCCGGGATTCCAGACGTCGAGTTCGCGGCGGAACAAGGTGAGCGCCATCGGCAGGCCGTACCCGCTGATGGACTTCGACAGGCAGACGATGTCGGGCAGGATGCCCGCGTCCTCGAAGCTGAAGAATCCACCGGTCCGCCCGCAGCCGGCCTGGATGTCGTCGACGACGAGCAGGATGTCCCACTTGCTGCACATTGCCGCCAGCCGCTGCAGCCACTCGGCGCCGGCGATGTTGACACCACCTTCGCCCTGAACCGTCTCCACGATGACGGCCGCCGGCAGGCTGATCCCGCTGCCCGTGTCACGGATCAGGTCGTCCAACAGGTCGAGTCCGGATACGCCGTGCTGCCCGAACCCGTCGTACGGGATCCGGAGGACGTGGTCCAGCGGTACGCCGGCGCCGGCCCGCTTGTCCGCGTTGGCGGTCACCGCCAGCGC
Source organism: Kribbella albertanoniae (assembly GCF_004348455.1). GTDB lineage: Bacteria > Actinomycetota > Actinomycetes > Propionibacteriales > Kribbellaceae > Kribbella > Kribbella albertanoniae. Next base: position 58,577 of record NZ_SMKA01000009.1, on the reverse strand, counting down.
GCCCAGGCTGACGCCGTGGAAGGAGCGGGTGAAGGCGACCACCGTCTCGCGTCCGGTCACCTTCCGCGCGAGTTTCAAGGCAGCCTCAACCGCGTTGGTGCCGGTGGGTCCGGTGAACTGGACCTTGTAATCCAGGTGCCGGGGCCGCAGCACCAACTCCTGGAAGGACCGCAGGAAGTCGCTCTTCGCCTCGGTCATCATGTCCAGGCTGTGCACGATGCCGTCGGCGGTGAGGTAGTCGATCAGCGGCGCCTTCAGTAGCGGGTTGGCGTGACCGTAGTTCAGCGCGCCGGCACCCATGAAGAAGTCGAGGTAGACCGAGCCGTCAGCGGCGTGGATCCGGTCGCCGGAGGCCCTGGTGAAGATGTCCGGCCAGCTTCGGCTGTAGACCCGTACCTCGGACTCGAGGCAGGCAACATCGTCGATCACAGTCATCAGAATTGTCAGCTCACGTAGGTCAGATAGGACTTGTAGAACGGGAAGGCGTATTTCGCGGGCACGCCGAGACCGAGTCCGAGATAGGAGATCAGGTTGTAGTAGCCGTTCTGCACCGGTGCGCCGTGGAAGACGGATCCCATCCCCCGGCGGGCGCTCTCGGCCGTGTGCCAGTCGATGTTGAACGACATCGTCAGGCTCAGGTTCGTGACGTGGTGCAGGGTGCCCGGCGGCATGTAGAGAATCTCGCCCGGTTCGAGCACGACCGTGACGGGCGTGGTCTCGGCGGCCCGCGGGAACGCGTCGTAGTCGGGGGCGGTGGGATCGAAGCTCGCCCAGCGCCAGCCGTGGGTGTAGCAGAGTTCGCGTTGCTCGGCGGGGATCAGGATGAACTGCTTGCGCCCGGCCAGGTGGAAGAACAGGTTGTTGGTCAGCAGGGTGTCGAAGTGCAGCGGCGTGATGCTGCCGGTCGGCCCCATGAAGTGCTGGGTGTAGTCCGGCCAGTTCGGCCGGTACCACTCCGGCAGCAGGTGCAGCGGGAAGGGATCGACATCGGCCTTGAGGTCTGGGAAGTGGCCGAACAGGGGCACGTCGTGCAGATAGCCAGGCCGCTCCGTCACGGTGCCTTCGGCAACCTGTGTCTCGTGCTTGGCCAGCGATTCCAGGTAGTCCGACAGAGCGACGTACTCGCGCCGGCCGTCGGCCACGTTGCCCATCTTGACGCCCAGCTTCGTGGTGTGCCCGCCACGGCGGAAGTACTCCGGGGTCCAGTCCAGTGCCCGCCAGTCCGTGGTCAGGTTCCGGATCACCACTGGTTTGCCTTGGGCAACGAACTCGCCGTAGAAGTCCTCCCGGCCGATCGCGTCGACCCGCTCGACCGTGCTCCAGGTCGCTGTCACCACGAAACTCCATTCAACTCGTCGAGAAGGCCGTTCGCCGTCATCCAGTCGTCGTCGTACACCTTGGAGATGTAGCGGCTGCCGCTGTCCGGGCACATCACCAGCACCTTGAGGCCGGCGGTGCCTTGGCCTTCCTCGCGCAGCCAGTTGAGGGCTCCGGCGACGGCGCTGCCCGAGGAGACACCCGCGAAGATGCCTTCCTCCTTGAGCATCCGGCGCGTCATCGAGAAGCCCTGGTGATCGGTCACCTGCACCACAGCGTCGATCAGATCGAAGTCGATGTTCGCCGGGACGCAGTCCTTGCCGATGCCCTCGATCAGGTAGGGCTGCGCCGGACCGCTCTTACCGTGCGTGTACATGTCGTAGAGGATCGAGCCGATCGGGTCGATCCCGATCACCTTGAGCGCGGGATTCTGCTCCTTGAGGAACCGGCCGGTGCCGCACAGCGTCCCGCCCGTCCCGAGGCCGGCGACCAGTACGTCGATCTCCGGCAACTGCCGCAGGATCTCCGGGCCGGTGTTGCGGTAGTGGTAGTCGCCGTTCGCGAGGTTGTTGTACTGGTCGATGTAGAACGCGTTCGGCTCCTTGCGCGCGATCTCGCGAGCGACCGCGCAGTAGTTCTCCGGGTTCTCCGGCGGAACGGTCAGTGTCACGACCACCTCGGCGCCGAAGGCACGCAGTACCTTGATCTTCCCCTCGGACATCTTGTCCGGCACGGTGAACACACAGCGGTAGCCCTTCACCGCCGCGGCCATCGCGAGACCGATTCCGGTGTTCCCACCGGTCCCCTCGACCACCACACCGCCGGGCTTCAGCAGGCCCCGCCGCTCCGCGTCCTCGAGCAGCCACCAGCCGATCCGGTCCTTGATCGAGCCACCCGGATTGGTGAACTCCAGCTTCGCGAAGATTTCGGCGGACTCGTCCGCCGCCACCCGGTTCAGCCGGACGATCGGGGTGTTGCCGATGGCGCCGAGCACGTTCTCATGCACTGCGCTGTTCGGCGGGTTGGACGTGGTCTGTGTCATTGCTGCGCTCCCCGACGTACGTTGCCGGCGCTTCTGCCGGATCTGGTCTGCGTCTCCAAGTCCGCCGTCAGCCGCGGCAGCACTTGGCTCTGCCTGCTCTGCAGCTTGCGGATCAAGCTGTCCTGCGCGCGTCGTCTGTCCTCGGTAGACTTCTCCTGCGAGAACTTGAAGACGCCGTCCATGGCCAGCACTTCAAGCCGGAAGAAGACGATCCGGCTGATCATGGCCAGTGCCTGCGGGCTGCGCTCGTCCAACCGATAGCCGGTCCCGTTGGCGCTCTCCAACTGGTCGACCATCCGGACCATGGCGGCGAGCTTGTCGGTCTCGTCCTTGACGAGTTCGCTGGTCCCCGTCAGCCGCGCCACGGCGTAGTTCCAGGTCGGGTACTGCCGTGACTCGTACTCGACCGGCGAGATGTAGGCGTTGGGGCCCGAGAACACCGCGGTGATCCGCTGCCCGTCCAGCTGTGGCAGGAACGGGTTGTGCAGGTCCAGATGCCCGTACAGCCACACACCACGGTCCCCGTTGCTCCGATCGAGCAGCAGCGGCATGAACCCGACGTCCGAACCGTCGGCCGGGATCAACGTCGCGAACGGGAAGTTCTCGACGAGATGGAGGATTCTGTCCTGATCGGTACTGCGGTACTGGTCGGTCAGGTACTCAGGCATCGCTGCTGTCCGGCACCGGCACGGTGTCGAAGGTGAACACCGACGAGCTCGGTCCGTGCTCCTGAAGCTGCTTCAGGCGGCTCTTCGCCTCCTCGACCGACGGCCGTTCGGACTCGTCGACCCACCACAGCACATAGCTCGGCTCGACGATCCGCTCGAACCAGTCCAGCCGCCGTTTCAGCATCGCCCGATGGCTGGACTGGTAGACGAAGTTCTTCAGCGTCTCGACGGACTTCCAGACCGAGAGGTTGAAGATGATCCGCTGGTCGTCGAACGCCCGGATGTCGGTCGCGTTGCCGGTGTCGTCGTGCAACCGCCAGACGAAGCCGTCCCAGACGTCGGCCTCGGCGTTCACCGGTTCGAGCCGTTCGACGAAGTCCTTCATCCGGGGGTGATCGAGCGACTCGCGTTCGATCGAGATGTTGAACTGCGCTACGTACATGACACTCCAGAGTTCGGGTCGAGGGCCTCGGCGAGGGCACGCTCGATGTCGAAGGCGCGGTAGGACAGCAGACTGAACGAGCCGGCATCACCCAGGCCGTGCGACGACTCGCACAGGCCGTTGAGCACCAGCGGCGGGGCGTTGTGCCCGTCCCGCGGAACCGCCTGGTAGCTGCGGGTCACCCGCAGCGTTCCGTCCTCGTTCTTCTCGTAGGAGTCGGCGATGTCGCCCAGCAGCGGATGACAGAGTTCCTCGTTCTCCGCGGTGCCGAAGTTCCGGAAGCCGGTGGCGAGGATGACGGCGTCGACCAGGATCGTCTCCACCTGGCCGGTGTGCTGATCCCGGAGGACGAGCTCCACGCCGGCGCCGCGGTGGGTCGCGTCGATGACCTCCCGGTTGTTGTGCACCAGGATCGACGAGTCGCCGCGCACCTTGTTCTCGTAGAGGACGAAGTACAGCTCCTTCAGAACGTCCTCGTCGACGGAGCCGTAGTTGCTCCGGAGGACCTGCTCGTTCAGCTGCTTCTTCGACTCGGGCGAGGAGTTGTAGAAATAGTCGGTGAATTTCGGGAACAGCAGGTCCTCGGTGAACGGACTGGTGTCCTTCAGGACATAACTGAATTTCCGGAAGACGCTGTGCGTCTTGGTCCCCGGAAGGCTGCCGCGCAGATCGAGAATGATCTCGACCGAGCTTTGACTCGAACCGATCACCGCCACCGACTTCGGCGCGTTCCCGGCTTTCCAGAGATCCCGGCGGCCGGTGTATTCGGTGAAATGGAAGACATTGTCGCCGAGCAGCGGCTGAAAGATCTCGGGAATGTTCTTCGACCGGCCCGGGGCGAAGGACAGCGAACGGCCCCACAGCGATCGGGAGCCGGTGTCGACCCGGACCAGCCGGCGGCCCGACGCCGAGGCCGGATCGTCGCACAGGGAGATCGCGGCGACCGCTTCGGAGTAGTGCGTCTGCTCCTTGAACTGGTCCGCCACCCAGTTGACGTAGCGGGCGAAGTCCGACCGCGGCGGATAGGGCGCGTCCAGGTTGAGGAAGTGGAACAACCGGTCTTCGCTCTTCAGGTAACTCAGGAAGCCGTACGGGCTGCACGGGTTCTTCGGGGTGATGAAGTCCCGGAGCGGATTGTGCTGGATGTCCGAACCGTCGATGATCATCCCGGCCTGCCAGGCCGGCCCGTCGTTCGCCTCGACGAAGGTCAGCGACCGCGGGCTCGAGCACTCCGCGTGGGCCACCGCCAGGGCGATGTTGGCCGGGCCGAACCCGACGCCGACGGTATCGAAGATTTCCCCTTCATCGATAGCGCTGTCACCGATAGCGTCACGATGCACGTGAACTACCTTTCCCCCACTGGATATGAACATTTGCGCCCGGCCACGGCCTGGACGTCACCGGGACAGTACGGTCCGGGCCGACCGGGGTCAAGATATTTGATCCAGCCCGAAAGGCCGTGGCAGGAACCTGCAATTTCACAAAACTTCACGGAGGGAAAGTCATGACAAGGCAGGTCGTAGTACTCGGTGCCGGAATTGTCGGTACGGCGGTCGCCGAACAGCTCGGCCGGCGGGCCGGATGTTCGGTCATCGTGGTCGACCGGCGCGGGCCGGACAGCCTGCCGGGGTCGACCGGCCATGCCCCCGGATTCGTCGGGATCCTGAACGACGAGCCGACTCTGGTCGAGTTGGCCCGCGAGAGCGTGGAGATCTACCGCAACCTGCAGTGGCGAGGCCAGGCGGGCTTCGATCAGGTGGGAGCTTTGGAGCTGGCGACAAGCCGTGCCGGGTCCGAGCGGCTGACGGTGCGCGCGCAGGCAGCCGCCACCGTAGGCATTCCAGCGACACTGATCGATCCAGCCGACGCCGTGGCGCTGGCACCGCGAATGGTTGATCGCCAGGGGATCGTGGCCGCGCTGCATTTGCCTTGGGACGGCGCGGCTCGTGCGACCGTCATCACGGCAGCCCTTGCCGAACGGGCCGAGGCAGCGGGGGCCCGCTTCTTGTTCGGTCAACCGGTAACCGCGATCGAACTTCGGGGCGATCGGATTGTCGGCGTACAGGTCGGAAACGAAAGGCTGCCGGCGGACGACGTGGTTGTCGCCTGCGGTATCTGGGGGCCTGCAATTGCGGACCTGGCCGGAATTCACCTGCCGCTGGTCCCCGTCGTACATGCTTATGTCTACAGCTCCGCGCATTCGGCGACCAGGCGGCCCTCGCCTCTCGTCCGCTGGCCCGAACACAACGTCTATATGCGCGACGACGGCTCACGCTACGGCTTGGGCACTTCCGACCATGCCCCTTTGATCGCGGACGAGTTGGCGGACCGGGCCGAGTTGTCGTGGCCGGGCGGTGAATTCGACGACGCGGTTGCCGCCGCTCTGAAGTTACTGCCCGCCGAACACCGGTGGAGTCCGAGTGAGCACCTCGGCGGCGTACTGGCCATCACCCCGGACAAGATGCCACTGCTCGGGTCGCTTGGTCAGGTGAATGGCCTCTGGTCGGCCGAAGCAATCTGGGTCACCCATGCGGCGGGCGCAGCGAAAGCTCTGGTGGCACAGATGTTCGGGGAACCGTCCGCGATCACTCCGCTCGATCCCGGACGCTTCACCGGCTCCTCGCCCGAGGACCTCCGCCGGCGGGCCACGGCTCGCTACCGCGACCTTGCAACCCGACCGACCGGTCGGTAGGGTCACTCACAGAAACCTACCTATCGGTCGGTAGAGAGGAGTGGCCATGCAAGCCGTTGAGGTACAGGGAACGGTCGCCGAGGGCTTCGAGCCGGTGCGGGATGCTTTCCAGTGCAATTTCGAGCAAGGCGCCGAGGTCGGCGCGGGGCTCGCCGTCTATCAGAACGGGCAGCCGGTCGTGGACCTGTGGGCCGGCGAGGCCGACCCGGCCACCCACCGCCCGTGGCAGCACGACACGATCGCCGTACTGGCCTCGACCACCAAGAGCCTCGCGGCCGGGGCGTTACTGCTCCTGGTCGAGCGCGGAGACGTGGATCTGGACGAGCCGGTGGCACGCTACTGGCCGGGGTTCGCGCAGAACGGCAAGGGCGACATCAGCGTCCGGGTGCTGCTCAGCCATCGCGCCGGGCTGCCCTCGATGCACACCCGACCGGTCACCTGGGAAGACCTGCGTGATTGGACGCCAATCACCGAGACTCTGGCCGCGGCTACCCCCGAGTGGCCGCCCGGCACGGCCCACGGGTACCACGGCGTCACGTTCGGCCATCTGGTCGGCGAGATCGTCCGCCGGGTCTCCGGCGTGAGCCTGGGCGAGTACTTCGCGCGCGAGATCGCCGTACCGCTCGGACTCGACTGCTTCATTCGCGTGCCCGACGCGGAGCTGCCTCGGCTGGCCACCATGGTCGTCCCCGACGCCGAACAGCTCATGCTGGGGATGAAGGTGCCCGAGCTCGCGAACATGGTCCGCGCGCTCAATGACCCGACCACGCTGACGTACCGGTCGATGTACGGCAGTGTCGCGATCAGCTGGGACGCCACCAACGACCCGCGCACCTACCAGGTGGAGAGCCCGTCCATGGACGGCGTCGCCTCGGCCACATCGCTCGCCCGGTACTACGCGGCCCTGATCGGCGAGGTGGACGGCGTACGACTGCTCGCTCCGAGCCTGATGGAGCAGGTGCGGCACCCATACGGCGACGGCCTCGACGAGATCCTGCAGGTGCACACCTCATGGGGTCTCGGCTTCGCACTGCCCGGCGGCCCGATGTGGCCGGCGCCGGAACAGATCGAGGGCCTGTTCGGGCACAGTGGCGCCAGCGGATCGTTCGCCTTCGCCGACCCGGACCGAGGCCTGGCCTTCGCCTACGTGCCCAACCGTGGCTCGGAACTGCTGGAAGGCGGCGACTTCCGGGTCCGCAGCCTGATCGCCGCGCTGTACGACGGGAGGGTCTAGGCTTCGACCCACCGAAAACACCACCTGTGGGAGATGACCGTTGTCGGGCGACACCAGGAACCGCATCGTCGAGACAGCGCGCGAACTGTTCACCACCCACACCTACCGCGCGGCCTCGATGCGCGACATCGCCGAGCGGGTCGGCATCACCAAACCCACGCTCTACCACCACTTCCGCAGCAAGAGCGAGATCCTCGGCCACCTGGTCGGCCCGCCCATCGACGAGCTCGAGGCGGTAGTCGAGGATGCTGCCGGCCGGGACAGCCAGGCCGAGATCGCCGAGCGGATCCTGGGCGGGTGCGTCGATGTCATGCTCGCCCATCGCGAGACCATGAACCTGCTGCTGCGGGACGCCTCGGTCTACAGCGACGACTCGACCGCGGTGATGGCGCGGATGACGGACATCGTCAACCGCGCCATCGAACTGCTGGCCGGGCCCGACGCGGACTGGCGCCGTCGCGTCCGCGCGGCCCAGGCGTTCGCAGCAGCCACGGACCCGGTCAGCCAGTTCACCGACGTACCGGTGGCGGACCTCCGCGCCGAACTCCTGCGCGGGGCCGCCGCCGTGCTCCACACCTAGGAGCCGTTCACGCAGCGGGTGCCTCTTGCAGGGCGCGCACCTCGACGCGGCTCCGCAGGACGCCGGAGGCCCGCTTGGCCCATCCGATCGCGTCGTCGTCGTTCTCGGCCTCGATGATCCAGAAGCCGCCGAGGTACTCACTGGCCGTCGCGAACGGACCGGGGGTGAACTCCGGACCGTCGCCGGTGGCGTCCACTGTGGTCGCGGTCGACGGCGGCTGCAGACCGCCGGCGAACCGGAAGGCGCCGGAGTCCTGGAGTGCCGTGTTGAAGGCCCCTACCTCCGCCATGAGCTCCTCCAGCTCCGCGGGGTCGATGCTCTCCATCGTCGGCTCGGTTTCGGAGTCATGCGGAAGGCTGAGGAAGTACTGGGTCATCACGTGCTCCTTGGTCGCTGAGGTGCGTCTCGGTCGGCCCGATCGCTGTCTCAGACACTATGAAGAAGGCACCTGATGCCGAATCAGTCATCGTGACTGGCTTCGGGCGGACTAGGGCGTGTCTCTTAAGTCCGCGCCGTAGCGAGCATGTGCTCGGTGCGGTAGCTCGGTGTGCTGGAGGGGAGGCCTCGATGCTTTCCATCGTGGCCTTTCCTCCAGTGCGGCGAGGTGCCGTGCCGAGTGCAGCGCAGTAGGCGTGGGCTTAAGAGACACGCCCTAGCCCCAGTCACGCCCCGGCGACGAGGCCGGCCAACTCGTTGCGGGCGGTGACACCGAGCTTCGGATAGGCCTTGTAGAGGTGGTGGCCGACGGTGCGCGGACTGAGATAGAGCTGCGCAGCGATCTGCTTGTTGGTCTGCCCAGCTGCGGCCAGCTGCACTACCTGCAGCTCCTGCGGAGTGAGCAGGGTGAGGGGTCCGATGTCGCGCTTCTCGGTCCTGGCTCCGCCGAAGGCGGCGAGCTCACCGTGGGCGCGTTCGGCCCACAGGGACGCACCAATGCGTTCGAATCCGGCGGCCGCTGCCTCGAGGTGGGCCCGTGCCTCGGTGCGCCTGCGTTGGCGACGCAGCCATTCGCCGTAGACCAGTCGGGTGCGAGCGTGGTCGTACGGGCCGCCGTACCGCTCGTGGAGCCGGATGCCTTCGACGTAGAGCGGTTCGGCCTCACCGTCAGCGGCCAAGAGCGCGCGGCAACGCAGGGCGAGCCCGGTGATGACCGGCTGGTCGACCTGCTCGGCCCAGTGCGCGAACTCCGCCCACGCGTCCAGTGCCCGGTCCGGTGCGCCGCTGCGTACTGCCGCCTCCACCAGATCGGGCACCGCCCGCATCAGCACGTCGCGGCGGGCAGGGCCGCGACAGACCTCTTCGAGTCCGCCGAGCGCAGTCTCGAATCGTCTGGCGGACAGGTCGAGCATCGCCAAGCCCCACGCCCCGATCTCCGCATTCACCCGGTGCCGGCTCTGGGCGTCCGGAAGCACCTCGGCAGCCAGCTCTCGGCTGCGGGTCTCCTCCCCCGCTACGGCGTGCAGCCACACCTCCACCGAGCGGTGCGCCAGTCTCTCGGTCGAGTTGCCGAACTCCGCACTGATCGCTGCGCCTTCCGCGACATCCGCCCGCGCGTCCGCGAACTCGCCGCGAAGCAGCCGCGCCACCGCCAGCACGTTGAGGAGGTACGGGACCCAGCCCAGCGCCCCGGTCGCCCGCACCTGGGCGAGCATGGCCTCGGTTTCGGCGACCACATCGTCGTCGGCGGCGATCAGGAGCCCGCCGACAGCTGCGGTCATCCGGTGCGTCAGCTCGAGATCACTACCTTGTACGGCGGCCAGGAGCTCGCGCGTCGGGCCGACACCCGGCTCGGGGCGCCCGGAGAACAGCTCCTGCCAGCCAAGAAACGTGGCGACCACGATCTCCCAATGCCGCGGCGGCGTGAACTCGCGCAACAGGTCCGTGGCGCGTTGCAGCAGGTCGTGGGCTGCCCCGTGCCGGGCGGCGTGCACGGCTTCGTAGAGGTTGAGCGCGGCCTGCTCGGGATCGGTGTCACGCACCAGCGCGCCGGCTTCGATCGTCAGTTCCGCATCGATCCGTGGCGAGGTGCGCTCGTAGGCCACCGCGCCCTGGGCGTAGATGGCCTCGGCCCGGATGCCAGGGTCGGTGGTCAGCGAGAGCGCTTCGGCCGCCAGTCGGGCGGCTCGGTCAGGCTTGCCCGCGTCGAACGCGGCCTGGGCCGCCCGGGCAATCCGCCGGGCTCTCGGCTGCGGGTCCACGCTGAGTCGACCGGCGCGCTCGTAGGCGACAGACATCGCCATCGCGCCGCCACGGTGCTGGGCCCGTTCGGCAGCGCCTTCGAGCTCGACCGCCACCGCCTCGTCGGGAGCAGTTGCGGCAGCGGCGAGATGCCAGGCCCGGCGATCGGCAACCGCGTCGGCCGTCAGGGCGTCGGCGTACGCGCGATGCACCTCGACCCGTCGATGCAGCGGCTCGCCCCGATAGGCGGCCGCGCGCACCAGTGGATGCCGGAACGCGACGCGGGTCCCGATCCGAACCAGGGTGGCGCGTTCCGCTGGCGCCAGGTCGGCGGCAGCACCTCCGAGAGTCTCGACCACCCGCAGGACCGTCTCGAGTGGCGCCGTCGAGTCCGCTGCGGCGACCAGGAGCGCCCGTCGGGTCGGATCGGGAAGTTCCGCGATCTGCCGACGGAACAACTCCTGGACGCGGACGGATACCGGCAACGTGCCAACCGGGTCGAAAAAGTCTGGGTCATCACGCCGGTTCGATCCGAGCTCGATGATCGCCAGCGGATTACCGGCGGACTCCTCGAGCACGCGGGCCCGCAACGGGTCGGCCAACTCCGGTGCATGGCAGTCGAGCAGCTTGGCGGCGTCGCCCGCCGCGAGGCCAGACAGCTGCATCACCTCGATCCCCGGAGTCTCGAACGGCATCGACGTCTCGCGCACCGCGAACAGCATCGCGATCCGGTCGGCCTCGAAGCGACGAGCCACGAACAGCAGCGCCTCCGCGGAACCCTGGTCGAACCACTGCAGGTCGTCGACGACGCAGAGCAGCGGGGCGTCCTCGGCCAGGTCAGCGAACAGCGCCAGCGTGCCGGCGGAGGTCAGGAACCGATTCGCCGTACCGGTCTCAGCCAGTCCGAAGGCACCGCGCAAGGCCGCGGCCTGAGGTTCCGGTAGAGCATCCAACCGGTCCAGATGCGGAAACAGCAGCTGATGCAGGCCTCCGTAGGCCAGCTGGGAGTCGGACTCGACCCCGATCGCGCTCACTACCCGAAAGCCTTCGGATCTCGCCACCGACACCACGCGGTCGAGCAGCACCGACTTGCCGACGCCCGCCTCCCCCCGCACCACCAGCGCACCGCTGCGCTCAGCACGCGCATCCGCCAGCAGGCCTTCGATCCGCTTCAGCTCGTCGTCTCTCCCCACCAGCGACATGCGGTCACGATAACCCGCTCCCCAAGCCCCAGAACGCCGACGCCGGTGGACCACTGGCGGATGGCCCACCGGCGTTCAGATGCGAGAGATCAGCAGGAGCCGACCCACTTGTGAGAGCTGCCGTAGTTGTCCAGCTCGGGCCGGCCTGCACCCTCCGGGTCAGGCAGAACGAGGAGCCGCTGTGGCCGGTGCCGTTGTAGACCCGGACGCGCCCAGCAACAGGCGCAGGATGGGTGCGCTGACCGGAAGCTCCCGATCATCATCAGCACGAACCTCGACCGGCCCCCTGCAAGAATGCGTTGTCGTGAACCATGTGCTGGATCTCGGGGCCCGAAAGTTCTGGCGACTGGTCGGCAAGCCTGTCGACCTCGCCGTGGAGCACTCCTGGCTGCGCGCCCCGATGAGTCGTTCCTCCGCGGTCGGGGACGGCTGGCTGTCCGTCGAGGCTCGGCACCACGGCGGCACGGTCGACGAGGATGCCGCGGCCACAGGTTCTTCAGCGGGCCGGGCACCCGGTCTGCTCCCTGCGATGACCATCCTCGACGGCCCCGGGTTCGACGCGTCCCGACTGGACCCACGGATCTGCGACTTCTATGAACACACCGCCGCCTGGCACATGGAGGTGTGGTCCGGATGGTCACCGCTGTTCTGGCCGGCAGGTGAGCTGATCGCGCGCTTGTTCGGCCGCCGGGTGGAGCAGCTGTCTCTCCCGATGCGCCCGCTTGACGTCGCGTACGGGATGGACAGCCGGGTCCGCGTGATCCGCGACCGGGACGGCGAGCAGGTGGGCGCCGCGTGGCTGCGGACGCTCCGGCTGTCCGGCCGCTACGTGTTCAGCGGCTGCTACTCGGCGCGGCGTCTCCCCGGCGCGGCGCAGCCGAGCGTCCATGTCGCGTTCCCACTCGAGTCCGGGAACGTCCAGGTCTTCCTGCGCCCGGTCATCAGCGAAGGGGGCGGGCTCGTCCTGGAGTCACCCCCAGGACGATTCGGGCAGAACGGCGCGTACGTCGTCGTACACGACAACGGACGGGACTTCGCCGCGCGCGTCCCGCTCCACGAGACCTTCCGCCTGTACTGCGACCCCTACGGGGTGCTCCGCACCGACCACGAACTGCGGATCCGGCGCACCTGGATGATGCGCCTGCACTACAAGATGGAGCCTGCCCGATGATCAACCGGTTCCGGTTGCCTACCAGCCGCGCTCGGCGAGGCGGTGCGGCTGCGGGATCTCGTCGACGTTGATGCCGACCATGGCCTCGCCGAGGCCGCGGGAGACCTTGGCGATCACGTCGGGGTCGTCGTAGAAGGTGGTGGCCTTCACGATGGCCTCGGCGCGCTGGGCCGGGTTACCGGACTTGAAGATGCCGGAGCCGACGAAGACACCCTCGGCGCCGAGCTGCATCATCATGGCCGCGTCGGCCGGGGTCGCGATGCCGCCGGCGGTGAACAGTACGACGGGAAGCTTGCCGAGGGCAGCGACCTCCTTGACCAGTTCGTACGGCGCCTGCAGTTCCTTGGCTGCGACGTACAGCTCGTCCTCGGGGAGGTTCTGCAGCTTGCGCAGCTCCTGGCGGATCTGGCGCATGTGCGTGGTGGCGTTGGAGACGTCACCGGTGCCGGCCTCGCCCTTGGAGCGGATCATCGCCGCGCCCTCGGTGATCCGGCGCAGCGCCTCGCCCAGGTTGGTGGCGCCACAGACGAAGGGGACGGTGAAGTTCCACTTGTCGATGTGGTTGGCGTAGTCGGCCGGGGTGAGCACCTCGGACTCGTCGATGTAGTCGACCCCGAGGCTCTGCAGGACCTGCGCCTCGACGAAGTGACCGATCCGGGCCTTGGCCATCACCGGGATCGACACGGTGCTGACGATGCTCTCGATCATGTCCGGGTCGCTCATCCGGGAGACGCCACCCTGCGCACGGATGTCGGCCGGAACCCGCTCCAGCGCCATCACGGCGACCGCACCGGCGTCCTCGGCGATCTTGGCCTGCTCGGCGGTGACGACGTCCATGATCACGCCGCCCTTGAGCATCTCCGCCATGCCGCGCTTGACCTTCGCGGTACCGGTCTGCGGGTTCACGTTCTCGCTCACTGCATCCTCCTGGTCGTGGGACTTCACGTCCCACGGTAGGCGGCAGGAGGCAGCAATCTTCAGTCCACCTTGATTCAAGTGGACTGAGCCAACGCCTCGCCGAGGCGCGCGACCACCAGCCGCAGCGTGGCGGGCGGTGCGGTGAACGGGATCCGGATGTGCCGCCGATCCGTCCCGTCCGGCGTGAACAGGTCGCCTGAACCGAGCAGGAGGCCGCGTTCGCGAGCAGCGTCCAGCACCCGCCGGGCCCGTACGTCGGTCAGTTCCAGCCAGAGCGTCATGCCACCTGTCGGCGTGGCCCATGTCACGCCGTCCAGTGTCTTCAGTCCGGCCTCCAGCGCATTCAGATTGGCACGGAGGCGGGTACGGCGCCTGCTGATCACCTTGTCGAGTTTCTGCACAATCGCCTGTGCCAGCAGATCGTCCAGCGCACTGGGCGAAGCCACGCTGAGCTGTGCGGCCGTGTTGATCCGCCTCCTGAGCTGCTTGCCGGTGCGGACCCAGCCGACTCGGAGTCCGCCCCAGACCGTCTTCGACAGCGACCCAACGCTCACCGTCCGCGGATAGCGGCTCAACGGGTCCGCCTGCGCCCCACTGGCCAGCCACAGCGGTCGCATGGTCTCGTCACTGATCAGGGCGGCGCCATAACGCCGGGCGATCTCGACAACCGTCGTACGGCGGTCTGCGGGGAGGCTGAGGCCGGTTGGGTTGTGGTTGTCGGCCTGGAGGTAGATGACCTTCGGCCGGTGTCGTCTGCACAGATGTGCGAGCTGGTCGGTGTCCCAGACCCCCGCCGGCCACCCGGCCACGTCCAGCCGGTGTTTGCGCAGCAGGTCGAAGGCAGCCGGGTACGTCGGTGTTTCGGTGATCGCCACGCCCGGTCCGAGGTCCAGCCCGGCCAGTGCGGCGTTCAGACCTGCTGCTGCACCAACAGTCAGGGTGAGTTGGTCCGGCTCGGTCGGTACGCCCTCAGAGGTGAGTCGCTCGGCGAGCGCCGTACGGAGCTCGAGAGAGCCACCCGACGGCGGACCGTCGCCCCCCATGGCTTGCGGCAGCGTGTCCTGGACCATCTGAGCCGCCGCCTCGACCACATCATGCGGTGCTGCGGTCGTTGCGAACCGCAGATCGAGCAGCGGCTGGTCCCCCGCACTGACAGTCGACGCCGGCGCAATCGGGTCGAGCAGCCGGTCAGTCGGCCGCACATGCGTCCCCGAACCCCGCTTGGTCTCCAGTACGCCGTCCGCCCGCAGGTGGTCGAGAGCGCGCACAACCGTCACCCGGCTGAGCCCCAGCCGCTCAGCCAGCACCCGCTCCGACGGCAACCGCGACCCGATCGACAAATCCCCGCGCTCGATCCGCCGCAGTACGAGGGCCTCGACCTGTTCGGTCTTGGTCCCGTCCGCCGGTTCCAGATCCCCCGCCCGCCACATAAGTCCAGTCTCCCACCACTGGCCTCACCACCCCACCTTGAGCACCGCTCAACCACCCTCAGCTCCGCCGAATAGTCGAGCCGCGCCCAAAGTGCAGCCGGCCGCCGACCTTGAGCACGGATCAGCCACCACAGCCCACCGCAAACGATCAACCGGTGCCCAAGGTCCGCCCTGAGCACCGTTCAACCACCGCGGATCACCTTGAGCACCGTTCAACCACCCTCAGCCCCGCCGCGTGGTCGAACCGCGCTCAACGTGCGACACCACGGACCTTGAGCACCGTTCAACCATCCTCAGCCCCGGCCCCATGATCGAACCGTGCTCAACGTGCGAAAGCACGGACCTTGAGCACCGGTCAACCATCCTCCGCCCCGCCGAATGGTCGAACCGTGCACAAGGTGCGAGCCCACGCACCTTGAGCACGGATCAGTCGCCCGGGCGCCCGTGAAGTGGTTGAGGGGTGCTCAAGGTGCGAATGTGTCGGTGGGGAGTGTGAGGATGCGGGGTATGGACGAGCGGTGGGCGATTGCGCCGGAGGAGGGTGGCGGGGCGGTTCTCGTTGCCCTGCATCCGGATGGGCAGCCTGCTGGGCCGGTGCTGCATGAGCCGGATCTCGCCGCGGCGGTTGGCTCGCGGCCGCAGGTGACGCGGTGGGTCTGGCGGGCGTCGGCCGAGATCTACCCGCGCCTGCTCGCCAGTGGTGTCCGTGTCGACCGCTGCTACGACATCGAGAACAGTGAGGGCTTGCTGCTCGGTCACGCCGGCCGGCTCGGCGAGCCACGGTCCGCCGCGGCCGCGTGGGCCCGGATGACCGGTGCGCCTGTCCCAGCCGACCCGCCGCTGCGCGCCGTCGTACCGGGTGAGCAGTCGTCGCTATTCGAGATCCAAGAGGAGCCGATCGCCTTCGACGCACTGCTCCAGGTGTACGCCGATCAGCTCCGGCGTCATGGGGAGACGGAGCACCCGGATCGGATGCGATTGCTGACCGCGTCGGAGTCGTCCGGGATGCTGGTGGCCGCTGAGATGGACCGGGCTGGGCTCCCGTGGAGCGCGTCGACGCATCGCGAGATGCTGACGGAGTTGCTGGGTGAGCGGTTCGGCGGGACGGGTGAGCCGCGGCGGCTGACCGAGCTGGCTGACGAGGTGTCGGCCGCGTTCGGGCGCCGGGTCCGGCCGGACCTGCCGGCTGACGTGCTGAAGGCGTTCAAACAGGCCGGGTTCCAGCTGAAGAGCACGCGCCGCTGGGAGCTGGAGACGATCGATCACCCGGCCGTCGCGCCACTGATCGAGCACAAGAAGCTCTACCGGATCTACACGGCCAACGGGTGGTCCTGGCTCAACGACTGGGTGCACGACGGGCGGTTCCGGCCCGGATTCGTCCCCGGCGGCACGGTCTCGGGGCGCTGGATCACCAACGGTGGTGGCGGTCTGCAGATCCCGAAGGTGATCCGGCGTGCGGTGGTCGCCGATCCCGGCTGGAGTCTGGTCGTCGCCGACGCGTCGCAGCTCGAGCCGCGGATCCTCGCCGCGATCTCCCGGGACCGGGCGCTGATGGAGGTGGCCAGTGATCCCGGTGACCTCTACAAAGCCGTGTCGGACCAGGCGTTCGCCGGCGACCGCGCGATGGCCAAACTCGCCGTACTGGGTGCGATCTACGGCCAGACTTCCGGCGACGGGCTCAAGAACCTCGCCATGCTCCGCAAGCGATTCCCCCAAGCCGTCGCGTACGTCGACGATGCCGCCCGCGCAGGTGAGGAGGGCAAGCTGGTGCGCACCTGGCTCGGCCGCACCTGTCCGCCGGGCGGTGCGCCGCTCGACGACGCCACCCTCGAAGGCCCACCCGTCGACGAGCCGCAGACCGACTCCCGCCATGCCCGTGCCCGCGGCCGCTTCACGCGGAACTTCGTCGTACAGGGCAGTGCAGCCGACTGGGCGTTGCTGATGCTCGCGGCGTTGCGGCAGGCGCTGGGGCCGTTGAAGGCGGAGCTCGTCTTCTTCCAGC
This sequence comes from Kribbella albertanoniae, assembly GCF_004348455.1. Taxonomy (GTDB): domain Bacteria; phylum Actinomycetota; class Actinomycetes; order Propionibacteriales; family Kribbellaceae; genus Kribbella; species Kribbella albertanoniae. The sequence continues at coordinate 41,701 of NZ_SMKA01000009.1, read as the reverse complement.
ACGACGAGGTCATCGTGCACTGCCCGAGCGAGGAGGCTGCAACCGTCGCCGCTGCCATCCAGACCGCCAGCGATTTGGCCGGCACACTCACCTTTGGGCCCACGCCGACCCGGTTCGCGTTCAGCACCGCGACCGTGAAGACCTATGCGGAGGCCAAGTAGAGCGGCAGACCATGGCGGTCGAAGTCGGTGCGCTCGAACGCGGTCAGCTCCGCGATGAGGCCGTCCTCGATCCGGAAGACATCCAGACCGAACGGCCGGAAGACCGTGTCCCCCGGCGCGCGCAGATAGGCGGCGAGCGTGGGCTGACGGTTGACGGAGGTGATCAGGTAGCGCCACTGCCCCCGGTACGCCGGGTCCAGGTTCACGGCGATCGTCCGCCGCGCCACAGCTCTTCCCTGGAACCAGAACGGGTACGGCGGCATCGTGATCCGCACGTCCTCGTGCATGAGCGCGGTCAGCGCATCCGGATCGCCCGCCTCCCACGCGTCGACGTACTTGCGCAGCAGCGCCCGCTCCTCGGTGGTGGACGGCGTCACGTTCCACTCGACTCGATGCGGTGGCAGCTGATCGCGTAGTACCGGGCGTGCGCGCTGGAGTGCTGAGTTGACCGCAGCGACGGTCAGGTCCATCACCGCCGCGGTTTCCTTGGCGGACCAGCCGAGGACGTCGCGGAAGATCAGTACGGCGCGCCGCCGCGGTGGCAGGTGCTGGATCGCCACCAGAAGCGCGAGCTCGATCGTCTCCCGCCGTACCAGCTGGGCGTCTGGTTCCTCGGCTCGGTCCAGCAGCACGTCGGGGAACGGCTGCAGCCAGGGCAGGTCGTCCCGGGCCGGCAGTGCCGCCGCCGGGAACGATGCGGGCTCGAGCTGGTGTGGCAGGACTCGCCGCGGCCGCCGTACGTCGTCGATGCAGAGGTTGGTCGCGATGCGGTAGAGCCAGGTGCGGACGCTGGACCGGCGTTCGAAGGCGTCTCGACTGCGCCAGGCTCGGAGGAAGGTCTCCTGAACCATGTCCTCGGCCTCGTCGTACGAGCCGAGCAGGCGGTAGCAGTGCACCCGCAGCTCATGCCTGTGGCGCTCGATCTCGACCTCGAAGTCGGTCAACGCCCGTCCTCCAGCTCGATGGTGCAGGGCATCGGCGCCCGGCCGGCCAAACGGAACCACTGCACGAGGCGGCGCTGCCGGAGATCTCGGGTGGAGACGACGACGTCGTTGTGAAAGCGCCGGGCCAGCTGTACCCGGCGCATCGCCAGCGCAAGCTCACTCGCCCAGGGCTCGACGGTGGTACCTGTTGCGTTTACTGCACGGGAAAGCGCGGACTCCCGCTGCTCGCGGTCGTCGGGGGACGCGGTGCGCGCCCGGTGGGCGGCATCGAGGAGCAGCAGAGACGAGGCCGGGTCGAGGATGCCAGCACCTGCGAGCTCCGCGACCAGCGCGGCGCGGCGGACGAGTTCGGTCTCCAGAGCGGCACGGGAGAGCTCGACGCGATGGTGCAGCCGGTCCAGGCGGCCCGCGGTCCAGCTCGCGTAGCCGCCGAACAGCAGCAGCACGACGCCGATCGCGAGCAGTGCCGTGGTCACCTTCACTGCAACATTGGACCACCCCTTACGGAGCGCTCACGGTCCGGCCGAATCGCGTCATCAGCGGGCCGGACGCATTTAGCGTCGGATTCATGGTTGATATCGGTGTGCTCGGTGGTTCCGGCTTCTACTCGTTCCTGGCGGACGCGCGCCGCGTCGACGTCAGTACGCCGTTCGGCCCGCCCAGCGAACCGCCCGTCGTCGGGCAGGTCGCCGGCCGCGAGGTCGCGTTCATCCCGCGGCACGGCGCCGACCACCGCTTCCCGCCGCACCGCGTGAACTACCGCGCCAACCTCTGGGCGCTGCGCTCATTGGGCGTCCGCCAGGTCGTTGCTCCCTGCGCCGTCGGCTCGCTGCGGCCCGAACTGACCCCTGGCACCTTCCTCGTCCCCGACCAGTACGTCGACCGCACGTGGGGCCGGCCGCAGACCGTGTACGACGACGCGGCCGTCCACACCTCGGCCGCCGACCCGTACTGCCCGGCCGGCCGCGCAACGATCATTGCCACCGGCAACGTCGTACCGGACGGAACGATGGTGGTCATCAACGGCCCTCGCTTCTCCACCCGTGCCGAGTCCTTGTGGCACGCGGCCCAGGGCTGGTCCGTCGTCGGCATGACCGGTGCTCCTGAAGCTGCCGTGGCCCGCGAACTGGCGCTGTGCTACACCTCGCTCGCCGTCGTCACCGACCACGTCCGGGGTGTTGGCGCCGTCCTGTACGACGAGTAGGCCGTCCGGGTAGGCACTTCCGAAGGAAGCACTTGACACCATGGCGCCGTCACACTCCTCGGAACCGTCGATCGTGCTCTTGGCCGCGATCCTGAAGTTGGTCACGAACCGGTTCGATCCCTCGCGGTCGTAGGCGACGAAGGTGTTGTCACCTTGGCTGGAGGCGAGCAGGTAGCCCTCGCCGTCACCATCGTCGAAGATGGTCAGCCCCTCGACATCCGCGTTGACGTGAGCGCCGCCGTACCCGGGATCTGCCCCGGCAGTGCACTCGTCGGTCTCCGGGTCATAGGTGCCGGGGATTCCGAACTCGCGCACCTTGTCCACCAGCGTTGATGACCCGGTGAGGTTGGCGTTCAGCTTCCAGATGCCGACATCCTCCTGCCCGGCGTACAGCTTGCCGGTATGCGTGTCGACGACGATGCCTTCCACCTGAGGCGTCGTACCCGGCTCGTCGCAAGGTGCCCACCGCGTCCCGTTGGGCAGCGTGAAAGTGGCGGGCAGGCTGTAGCTCCGCACGGCCGTGTAGGTGATGGATGCACCGACCACCTTCAGTTCGACCAGCTTGAGGGTGGTGTTGTTCCGCCGGCTGGCGATCGCGTAGTGCTTGCCGGTCGCCCGGTCGGTGTAAGCAGCCAGGCCGTACGCCGTGTTCTGATCCTCGACCTCGGCCTCGGTCGCCGAGAAGACGCGCGGCACAGACGCAGCCGTGATGTCCGTGAGGGGCGCGGCAGCGTTGCCCGGATTGATGCGGTACGTGCGGATCCGGTCGCGTCCCCGGTCGGAAACGACCGCAACATCAGCCTTGCCATCAGCGAACTGCACACCGGACAACAGGTCAACGTTGTTGAACCGGCCGCTCTCGAGCCCCGGCCCCGGCGGAGCAGGCACCGGCAACGCCTGAACCTGGACACCTGCCAGGTTGTAGACCTTCAGCCCGCCCTCTTTGGCCGTCGTGATCACCAGGCTCTTCGACGGCTGCGCCTTGTTACGCCAGATCGCCGGGTCATCCGCGTCGGCGTTGCCACCCGCGTCATCGTCGAACTGAGCTGGCGTCTCGGTCACGGCGTGAATGGACGCGATGCTCGTCTGCGCACCGGCCGGAAGACCGATCACCGAGCTGGCGACCAGCCCTAGGCCGGCACCGAGAACCACCGGCAGGCGCAGGAAACGTCGGGACATTGGCACGGGTACCTCCAGAGCTGGGCGGGATGCGCGCTGGACCCTAAACCGCCAAAGCAGACAACAGGAGTCCCGAACGAAAACTCCGGCCGCCCCGGCTGCATTTGATGGGGTGGGGTGGAGTGCGCCGTACAGGCAATGCCCGCAAATCAGAGGGTTGCTGTGGCGTCGGCGAGGAGGTCACATTGCGTTCTCCAGTCGCCGTCGGCGAAACCCATCACGAGGTGATGGGCACCGGCCTGGTGGAATTCTGCGAGGCGGTCGGCGACCTGGCGTGGACCGCCGGTGATCGGTACGCCGACCGCCGCACGGCCGTAGTTCGCCCGAATGGATTCCTCGATCTCCCCTTGCGAGGCGACGTCGCCGCCGAGCGCGCCCGTTGCGCCGACAGCGATCACCCGCGGCGTGTCAGCCAGCTCCGCCAAGCGGGCTGCACCGGCCGCCACCTCGGCGGCCGGAATCAGTGAAGGGAACCATCCATCGCCAGCCCGTGCGGCACGACGCAATGCAACAGCAGATGCGTTGCCGACCCAGAACGGCGGCCGAGTCACCGCCGGTTCGAGAACCACCCGCTGCCCATCGACCACGACCGGCTCCCCGGCAAGCAGCCCGGGCAGCAGGTCGAGCGCTCGATCGGTACGGCGGCCTCGATCGGCGTACGGTACCCCGGCTGCCGCCCATTGGGCGGGCCCTCCCCCGGATCCGATCCCGAGGATGACCCGGCCATTGCTCAGGTGCTGAACGCTCGCGACCTGCTTGGCTGCCAACGCGAGCGGGCGCAGCGCAGGGATGAACACACTGGCCCCGATCGCGATCGTCTCGGTGACCGCAGCGACCGTCGCCAAGCCGACCATCACGTCGAGCACAGGCGAACCGATCGCCAGGTGATCGCCATGCCAAACACTGGCCAGCCCGACCTGTTCCGCATGCCGCGCGGCCGTCCGCAGGTCCAGTCCCTGCGCACGCTGAGCCGTGACTGATGGCAGAACCACACCCACCGCGATCATCCGATGCTCCCAACGCTCCAGTCGAAGCCCCAGTCTTCGACCTCAAGCATGGTTGAGGTCAAATCCTGCAGCCGCCACAGTGAGGTTCAGGGAGCGTTGGGACCTACGTTTGCGGCGGTTGCTGGGGTTTGGAGGATGGGGGCGGTGGAGAGCTCGTCGGCGCCTACGTCCGGTACGGCGTCGCGGGGCTGACCGTCCATGTCGTCGGTAATGGTGGAACCGACGGCTGTGTCGGCGGCTGGGCTGCCGGGGGCTGGGCGGTAGAGGGTGCCGTCGAGGGCTAGCTGTGGGTCGGCGACTCGGATTGCTGTGGCTGGTTTGTCGATGCCTACGGTGGCTGAGCCGGTTGGGTGGGCGATGTTGCCGGTGTAGGTCAGTCGCACCGGCGGTTTGAATTCTTGGATGAGCGGCCCAGCCGTGCCGGTGACGATGTTGTTCACGATGGTCGAGTCGACCGGCGGGAGACTGTAGTTGCGGCCGATCTCGATGGTTGAGGCGTTGCTGACGAAGGTGTTGTTGGCAACGAGAGCGCGATAGACGCGCCAGTGCTTGTTGAGCGCGCCGGACGTGTCCACGTCACCGCCGTCCAGGCTGAGTGCGGCGTCGTACCCGGTGCCGCGCAGGTCGGCGAAGTAGTTGTTGAAGATCTTGTGGTCCTGCCCGTAGACCCGGATGCCGCCGGTGCCGGCCTTGCCGCCGCCGAGGAAGAAGTTGCCGTGGAACGAGTTCCGGTTGCCGTGCCGGGCCGAGAGCACGCCGGCCGAGGTCCGGAACGTGTTGTGGCGAACGACATTGTCGTTGCTCTTCACCGAGACGATCTCCGGATCGCCGTCGCAGTTCTCGAACAGGTTGTGCTCGATCGTGGTGAACCCGCTCGACTGCGAGATCTCACTCCAGCCGACCCGGATCGACTCCATCTCGTTGGCCGCGCGCGGTCCGATGTCGCGGAAGTGGTTGTGGTCGATCACGTCGTACTGCGACTGCTGGGTCGCGGATCCGTCGATCGTGACGTAGTTGCCGGTCTGGCGCTTGTCGTGGAAGTCGTTGTGGTCGATCCGGTTGTGGTGGCTACCTGTACCACCGATCAGCACCCACTTGAGCGACTCGTCCTCGGTCAGCTGGAAGTCGTTGCGAGTCAGGCGAACGTGATGTGACGAAGTGATCTTGAGTGTCTGATCGGTGCGCCAGCGCAGTCCTTCGACCGTGACGTACGAGCAACCCGACAGCTCCAGCTGACCGGCGGCGATGGTCGCGCCGCCGCGGTGTGCGGCCCGGACCACGATCGGCTTCTCGGCCGTGCCCGCACACCGGGTCAGTTTGCCGATCGTGTACGAGCCGTCTGCCAGCTCGATCGCGTCACCCGGCTGGGCCGCCGCGAAGGCCGAGGACAGCTGCGCCGAAGTCGACACCGGAACCAGTCGGGTCTCCTGAGCAGCCGGGGCGGCGTACTCGCGGTACCAGTCGAGCTCATAGGTGGCCGCTGTCATGTCCGTGCCGTAGAAGTTGTCGAGCTGGATGGTCTGGTGGCCAGACGTCATGCACTGCATGCATTCGCGGGTGCTGGAAGCGCCGTCAGAGAAGCGGAACCACTCCCGCCCGTCGATGAAACCGGCAACATGGGTGGCCGTCCATTCGAAGGCAACGTTGTGCCATTCCGACAATGGCGTACCGCAGTTCGTCTCCGAGGCGTGCTCCTGCTGGACCGGCCCGGGGTCGTGCGGGTAGTGCATGAACGCCTCAGCGCAGGCCTCCCCCGGCGCCCCGTTCTCCAGGTAGTCGTACTCGCCGTCCGCGAGCCGGCTGTTGGAATCCGGCCAGATGATCAGCAACGGGTGGTACTCGCGACCGTTCGCCGTACCGGTATTGACCGACCGAACCCGCGCCTCCCACCGCCCATACTGGCGCCCGTTCTTCGAGGCCAGCCAACCGCTGTCACCGTCAGCCTCGCCCAGCATCCGCAGCACCCCGCCGACAACCCGGGTGTTCGCGTCACAACGTCGACCGTTCTCATTGTGTCCAGGCCAGCACTGGTCGACTCCCCCACCAGCGAGGCTCCACTTCGTCTGGTCCGGTACGGCGGGCGCGCCCACCGAGCCGTAGTTGAACTCGTCCGACCCCGGCAACGGCGTACCCCATCCGAACCGCTCGGCCGCGGTGGTTTCGGCCGGATTGCCGTTGGAGTGGGTGACGCTCAGGTCGTAGATCTCCACCTGGCCGTAGTTGGAAGCCGAGCACGGTGACGCGTTGCCGCAGTTGGCCTGCGTGTAGGCACCGGCCTTGAAGTAGCCGCCGGAGAAGGTCTTCGCGATCGTCGTTTGCAGGACGCCGTTGTAGTAGGCCTTGATCTGCCCGTCGCTCACCACGAACTTCGCCTGGAACCGCGTCCCGAGCACATAGTTGCCGTCGACAAGCTTGTACTGCGAAGTGTTGCCATTGGTCACGTACAGCCGGCTGCCCTCGAGCCGGAACACCGACACGTCATCGCTCGCGTCGTGGATCTGACCCGCGACCACATTCGGCCGGCCTTGCGGAGCAGCGGTGATGGCCTGGTCGATCACCATCGTGTGGGTGCCCGAGGTGGACGACCAACTAGCCTTCGCGGAGCCGTTCATCTCACGCAACTCCGAGCGCGGATAGCTGGAACCACTCGTGGTCACGCCGTTCACCGCAGCCCGGAACTGCACCCCCGAACAATCCGCCTTCGGAACGAACCACGGGTCGATCGAGTACGTCGCGAGTTCGGGCTGATAGACGTTCTTCGGGCTCTCCTCCTCGCCGATCGGCAGGCCGACGTACCAGTTCTGCAGGTCCAGGACGTCGGCCGGGTACCGGCACTCACCGCCCGGGCCGTCCGCGCCGGCGATCGTTGTCTCGGTGATGCTGTTCCAGTTGTTGTACGTGTTTCCGTGGCCGACCACGCGCACGTACCGCGCGGAGGCGTCGGGAATGTCGTACTTCTCCAGTTGTGTCGTGCTGCCGCTGCTGACCTTGCGAGTGAGCGCGGGACTCCACGTCGAACCGTCCGCCGACAACTCGACGTCGAAGGTCTGCTTCCTGCTGTTCCCCTGATGCCAGGCGATGGACACCGACCCGACCGTCTGCGCCGACCCGAGGTCGTAACGGATCCACACGCCATCGCCCTGCGCGGACCAGCGCGTCGTCAGGTCGCCGTCCAGTGTGTTCGCTGCGACGTTGCCGTCGTCAGCACTGGCAGTGGCACTGACCACCGGCAACGGATCAGCCGCCGCCGGAGACAAAACGTTGCTGACGGCAAAGACAGCAACGACAACAGCTGCCAACGTACGCCGAACCCTTCGCATACAGGCCTCATTTCGGGTGTGTGACTGGCGATTCGGGAGTTTGCGCTCGGCCGGACAACAGGCGGCGGCCGAGCGGGGTGGTGTGGTGCAGAACTGTGGAGCGAACCCGGCTACTGCTGATCAGACCGGCTTCGCGGAGGATGGCGGCGTGGTAGCTGGCGGCGCTGGGCGTGATCCCGCAGCGCCTCGCCAGCTCGGTGGTGGTGCACGGCACCAGGGCCGCGTCCAGTGCCGCCGCACGGGTCGGGCCCAGTACGGCGGCCAGGGCGCGCCGTGGCTCGGTACCGGCCAGGTGGAGCAGGGTCGGGGCCTGCCGTACCGGAAGAACCAGCACCGGCCGACCGTCGGAGTCGAGCAGTTTGGTGGGTGCACGCCAGCAGAAGACCGACAGCTGCAGCTTGATTCCACGTCCGCCGAGGTGCAGATCCGGCCCGGTCAGGTCAGGTAGGTGCAGCTCCGGCGGCGACCAGACGACGCGCTCGTGCAGGCGACTGAGCACGGTATCGACGCCGTACGTGGCCAGGTCGTCGCCGAGTTCGGCGTTCTCGGTGGTCACCTGAGCGTTGATCGACCGCCAGTACGGCGCAATAGCCACCTCGTGGTACGCGCGCAGCGATTCGAGCTCGGTCTGCTCGAACAACCGCTGCAACCGGTCAGCGGATACGGTCGCCCGAACCCGCTGACGCCATCGCCCGAACACCCGTTCACCTTCCTCGTGGCGCAGCAACCGGAGGCTGAGCCTTGCCTCCAGCAGCGGCGCCGCCGTCGTGGCCACGGTGGTCCGGGCCAGGTCGCGTGGCGTGAAATGAATCCGCACTGTCATCCCCCAGGTCGTTCCCCTTTCCTCAAATTCTCGCCACGCACGATGACAGCTCGATGACACGACGTCAGGAGGGAGGCCGCTGGAGGAAGGGCTTGAGGATTTCCCAGGTGTAGTAGGCCACCCACTTCGCCTTGCTCGCCCCGGGTCCCGGTCGCATCAGATGGGTGTCCTTCGGACTGACGAAGTGCGGATGACCGGTCGGGTCGTTGATCGGGTCGGGCAGTGGATCGCCCTTCGTTGCGGTGGTGCCTGTCCAGCCGTTCGGCGGATTAGCGACGTCGATCGTTTCCTGATAGTCCTTGGGGTCCGGGCCACGGGTCTTCCTGGCAGGCTGACGGGACTCGATGTACCGCTGGGGCAGGGTCTTCTTGTCCCGTTCCTTGCGCTCCTCCTCCTTCGCCTTGGCCCTCGCCTTCTTCGCTTCCTCCTTCCGCCCCTTGTCGATCGCGCGCTGCCGCGATCGTTTCTCCGCGGCCTTGCGGGCATTCGCGACGTTGCGCTTCACCGCCGCGGCGACCTTCTTGGCGGCTGAGGTCGGTTTCTTCGCGGTGCCTGGGCCTCGGCCGTACTTCGTCTGCCGGGTGGTGACGGTCTTGGTCTTGCGGACGTTGGAGGCGATCCGTTTGATCACCGTCTTCATCCGCGGCACCAGCGTCGTCACCTTGCGCACCGTCTGAACCACGCGGGAGATCCCGGCGACGACGTGCCGTGCGCTCGACACGATCGTCCGGACGACCGGCACCATGGTCCGGACGATGGTCGGTACCGCTCGCACCACCCGGATGATGATCGGGATCAGCCGGATGGCCAGGATGATGATCGGGATGAACGCGAGCTGTCCGTCCGGGTCGGCGTACGTCACCGGGCTGTTGTTCGCGTAGGCATACCCGTTCAGCTGCTGGGCATCCTCGTACTCCGCCACCGGGTCGACCGAGATGAACTTCCCGATCGTCGGGTCGTACTCCCGCGCCTGCAGATGCACGAGTCCGGTGCTCGGATCGTTCACCCCGCCGACGAAACCCTTCTGCCCAGGCCAGCCGGCCGGCGGCGTACCGCGACTTTCCCCGTACGGCGTCGATCGGCGGCGCTGGACGGATTGCGTGTCGGCGTCGATCGCGAGATCCGGCGTACCGTGATGGTCGTTGCCGAGCCAGGTCAGTTTGTCGCCGACCCGGACTGCGACGGTCTGCTTCCCATGCGCGTAGTGCCTGGTGCCGGTGAGAGTGCCGTTCGGTTCGAGCAGCAGCTCGGTCTGCCCGAGATAGAACGTCGTCCCACTCGGGTCGCGACGCAGCATGCGGTTGCCGTCGGCGTCGTACACGAAGGCGGTGGTCTTGCCGTTCTTCGTGACTTCTTCCAGGTTCCCTTCGGCGTCCCAGGTGAAGGTTTCCTCAACCCCGCCGAGCTTCCGCTGGGTCAGGTTGCCCATCTCGTCGTACGCGTAGGTGTTCTCGGTCGTTCCGTTCGACACCTTGCGCACAGCATGCGGCTGCGCCTGACCAACGCTCGGATACGTGTAGGTGCTGGTGTTTGCGCCGCCGGCCGAGTGTCGGGTCTCGGTCTGGCGGTTGCCGACCTTGTCGAAGGTCCACGACTGCCAGTACGGCGCCGGTCCGCCCAGCGCACTCGCGTCCGGGGCTGTGGTGCAGTCGTTGCTGGCCGGCGTCCAGGCCGCGGTCAGTCGACGAAGGTGGTCGTAGTCGAAGCACTGAGTGTCAGTTGCCTCGCCACTGGCTGCCGACGGGACGTCACTGATCTTGCGGATGTTGCCGGCCGGATCGTAGCTGTAGTTGACGTCCGCGACCCGTTCGGGCGCTGTCTCCCGCTCCGTGATCACTCGGGTCAGCCTGCGCGTGCCGGCCTCGTACTCGCGCAACTGCTGCACCCACTTGCCCCTCGTCTGGGACATGGTCACTGACTCGACCTCGCCGTACGGCGTGTAGCTCGTGCCGGTGACGTACGACGTGGCGCCGGTCAGCGTGGTCGGCAGGTCGTGACTGTTGTAGCCGAACTGCAGTGTCTCCGCCGGTAGCCCACCGACACCCGGCAGCTCGGTACTCGCGACCTCGCCGTCCGGGTTGTAGGTGTTCCGGACCCGGTACGTCCCCGCCAGCGCACCCTCGCGGGCCGGCAGAGTCACCTCGATGCCCTCAGGACGGCCACCGCTGTCGTAGCCGGTGATGCCGGTCGTGTAGGCCTGGCCGTCGACGTACCGGATCGCCGACGTGGGCAGCCCGGCGCCGAGGCTGTCGTAACGCCACTCGGCTCGCTTCGGTCCGGCGGTTGACCTCTCGTGCACTGCCGTCTTCCGGCCGACTTCGTCGTAGCTGTAGGCCAGCGTGACGCCGCGAGCATCCGTACTGGTGAGCAGCTGATCCTCGTCGTCGTACGTGTAAGTGCTGACGCCCTTGTCCGGGTCGGACTCCTTGATCTTGCGGCCGCGCAGGTCGTAGTCGAAGGTCCAGGCGTTGCCAACCGGGTCCGTCACCGACGCGAGCTGACCGGCCGGCGTGTAGGTGTACTTCGTGCTGTCGTACGAGCCGGTCGCGGTGTCGGCCGAGTACTGCCGCAACTCGATCAGGCGGCCCTGGGCATCGGTGATGCGAGTGCTCGGCTTCTCACCCTGCGGCGGTGTCGTGGTGTGAACGTCGGCCGTCTCGCTATAGGTGGTGCGCCACTTCTCGGTGTTGCGGGACTTGATCACCTGGCTGGTCGGCCGGATCGCGCCGTCGTAGTTGGTGACCTTCTGCAGCGGCAACTCAGCTTCGCGCGGGACCAGGACCTGGTCGGACGGCGGTGCGCTGTTGTAGTACGGGCCGTTCTCCTTGACCAGCTCGCCGCGCGAGTCGTAGACGTAGTCGGTGACCGTCCGGCCGCCACCCGGCGCCGGCTCCTGGACCTGCCGCGGCCGCAGCAGCCCATCGGTCAGCTCGATCGTGGTTTCCAGGCTGTTGTCTGCCTGCAGCGTGGTGGACTTCACCACGCCGGGCCCGTCCCCGCGCAGCTGGTACTCGTAGGAGAAGTTCGGTGTCTCGGTGCGGTTCCTGCCTGGCTCCCAGACCTTGGAGGTTCGGCCGAGCGGGTCGTAGGCAATCTCGGTACGGCGACCGTCCGGCCCCGTCACCGCGGTCTCCTCGCCCCAGGCGGGGTCGATGTCCTCGGTGACCTGGTGGCCGTTCGGATGGGTCACCACGGTCTTGGTCACCGGTCCACCGCTGGCCGGAAGGTAGGCCTTGGTCGTGGTCCGCCGCAACGCGTCGGTGGTGCTGGTGGTCCGGCCGAACGAGTCGTACGCCGCCTCCCAACTCGTCTTGTACACAGGCGCACCGGCCGGGTCGAAACCGGTCAGCTCCTCGACCTTGGTGATGTCACCCTTCGTCGGTGTCGCGGCACCGTTGTCGTACGTGATCCGGTCGTCCTGCAGCACGTCCGCAGCGGTCCACGGCTTGTCGCACGCAACCTTCACCGTCTGCTCCCGAATCGGCAGTTCCTTCAACCCGACCGCAGGGTTGGCGGTATAGCTGTACCGGGTGCAGGTGTCGTCGTCAGGTTCGGCGACGTTGTTGAAGTCCACCGACTCGGTCACTCGGCCATCGGCGTCGTAGGTGTTCCGCGAGGAGTTCCGGCGCAGCCCGCCGCCGGCGACGGCCTCGTCCTGCCGGATCGCAGTGTCCTCGACCTTGTACGCGCGGGTGGTTCCCCACGACCGGACCCGGGTCGCGGTCGGCGCCGACACCCAATGATCGGTGACGGATCGCTCGACCACGTTCGTGCCGTCGTACGTGATCGACTCCCGGACTGTTCCGGCCAGCGGGTCAAGATCCTCTACCCGTACGCCGGTCGAGTCCGTGATGTGAACGTCCTTCTGACCGCCGGAGGCGAGTTTGTCGCCGTCCATGCCGCGGAAGTACCGGTGCTCGGTGATCGCCTGTGGTCCGGTGGTGCTGCCTTTGGTCACTCGAACACGTTCGTAACCGCGCCACTGGGCCCACGTCTTCTTGCCAATCTCGACCAGACCGTCTTCCTCGTCGTGCCGCCAAGCGGGCGGGGTGAGGTAGTCGACCTTCGTCACCACCGGGTCCAGTCCACTGACCCGGTCGGATTCGGTCACCTGCGTCACCACGAACTTGTTGAACCAGTCCTGCCGCTCGGCCTGCCCGTCCGGCGTCCACTTCGCCGGGTGGCAGCGCTTGCCGTTCGTGTCCGGAGCCGGCACATTGCCCGGCGCGCTGCACTCGGTCGGTGAGTACGCGACCGCCAGCTCACCGCCGGTGCCGAAGTGGACGGCGTTGACCCGGAACCAGTTCATTGCCGGGATCCCGTCAATGCCCGCAACCCGGTTCGGCAACTGGATGCCGTCGAAGCCGACCTCCGGTGTCGGCACCGTTCCGCCGACGTGACCGGTGTTCACGATCCCGTCCAGCCACAACCCGGCTCGGGTTCCGTCGCCCGGTGCGGGGAACGTGTGCCGGAACGTCCACGAGTCGACGGACGCGAACGCCGTACCGCGCCAGACCTCGGTGGTGACCTTCGCGAGGCGCTTCTGGGTCCAGAACGTCGGGGTGAACTTGTTCTCACACTTGCTGCTGCTCGTGCACGACTGGTCAAGCGGGGTGTCGGGGTAGCCGGCCGGGTCGCTGACCTTGCACGTGCTGCCGGGGCTGCAGCGCTCCGCAGTGGTGAACTGCACCCGCCCGACCGCTGGGGTTGAGTAGACGGCTCCATCGCGCTGGCCGTACTCGATCCGGGCGATGTTGCCGGCCCGCGTGTACTTGCTGACCGAGGAGGAGCTCGCGTTGCGGCCGTAGTAGTTGGTCTCGACGTCGTAGAACAGGCTCATCGTGTTGCCGTGCCGGTCCACCACGTAGTCGAGGTTCCACTTGTACGCCTGCTGGCAGTGCGCGCTGGAGAAGCTGCTGTCGTAGCAGGGCTCGTTCTTGTGATTGCCGAACACCGGCACGGTCCAGGTCGACTGCGTCTCCTGCTTGCCGCTGGCCCAGCCGGTCGGCCGGTTCAGGCCGAAGTAGTACTTGGTGCCGTCGTCGGACGTGACAACCCAGTACTCGCCGTTGTTGTCACCGTTCGACGCACCGGTGAGCCGCTCGATCGTCGTACCGTCATCGCCTCGCGAACGCCAGACACCGGTGGCGTCGTCGCGGATCAGCTCGCCGCCCTTGCCGTTCAGGGTGATCGTGGCGTTGTCGGTCGCCCAGCACAGGTCGCCGATCTTGCGGTCGTCGTTGGTCCCGGACTGCTCCGATTTGGCGTAGCAGCTGGCGTATTTCCGTTCGATCGATCCACCTGGCTCGAGTTCGAAGCCCTCGCCCACCCAGGACGGCTGGTTGTTGGTGGCACTTGTCCGGCCGTCCACCGAGCCGGACGAATAGTCGACCGACAGGTCCACCGCCGGTCCACCGAGCCCGGGCGGCACCTCCATCGGGTAGCGCCAGTTGAAGTCACCCGACGAGCCGCCGACCTGCCAGGTAGCGGCAGGGCTCAGCTGGGAGGACTTGAAGTCGCCAGCGGGCCCACCCGGCGCTGCTTCTACGGCGTACAACGAGCCGGTCGATACCTCGGCCGACAACTCGCCTGATCCGTCGTTGCTGGTCTTGACCGGAGTGCCCGCACAGGTGTCGCACCCGGACAGCTGAACCACGCGGAGGCGGCTGTTCCAGTCGCCGCCGTAGGTGTGCTGGAAGCCGCGATAGTCGACCACCATGGTGAGCCGGCCGGCATTGGCGACGCCGTCCGTCCGGTCGACCTTGAGCAGCAGGCGGTCGGCACGTCGACCGAGTAGCTCCACCTTGACCTCGGCTGGTGCCGGATCTGCCTTCCCTTCTGGGCGGCCGATCCGGACGGGGAGTTCGTCGGCCTGGGCAGTCGGATTGTCCCCGGTCCCTGCCAGCGTTGACGACCACGGGTCCGGCAGCCGGACTTGCGCCGTACCGGCCTTCGGCCAGGCCACGGCTGGTGTCCCGGTCAGCACCGAGCGGTCGGTGGGGTCGGGCCGGCGCGGTTTGACCGCGGCATCGGTTCCGGTGACCGACTTCTCCTTGGGCGGTGACCAGGGCTTGTCCTTGGCCGTAGACGTGGTCGCTGCCTCGGCCGCCTGGCCGTGCAGTCCGAGCAGCATGGCCAGCGCGGTGGGCACCGCGATCAGAGCCTTCAAACGACGAGCGGGCATGAGGTCTCTCCTGCCGGGGCGGGGCGACGTGTGCCTGCAGTCTGGGAACGCGGTCATCCCCTCCGCAACGCCTTACAACCCACGTTGTAAAGCGTTGCCCTGCGGTACGGCGTGCTGTCAGGTTGAGGGCCAGTCCCTACGGCGACGGAGATCTGTCATGCCCAAAACCCTGCTCTTGATGGCCCTCCTCGTCGCCGGTCTGCTCCCCGCTGCGCGGGACCCGGAGGTTGTTGACGACCGGCGGCAGGAGCGGGTGGAGCTGACTCACCTGCGGACGGAAACCACGCAGGTGTTCGCTGAGCCGGGTGGCGGTCGCACGCTGGAGCAGTACGCCGTACCGGTGCGGGCGCGGACGGATGACGGCTGGGTACCGATCGACACGACGCTGCGCTTTGGTGCCGACGGTTCGGTCCGGCCGGTCGCTGTTGTGTCCGAGCTGGTGCTGTCGGGAGGCGGAACCGGGGACCGACTCGCTGAACTGGCTGATGGT
The DNA here is from genome assembly GCF_004348455.1 of Kribbella albertanoniae. Taxonomy (GTDB): domain Bacteria; phylum Actinomycetota; class Actinomycetes; order Propionibacteriales; family Kribbellaceae; genus Kribbella; species Kribbella albertanoniae. The sequence goes on along the minus strand of NZ_SMKA01000009.1, from coordinate 26,389 downwards.
GCGGACCGGATCACGCTCGGCTGGATGGGCCGGCTGCCGCGTCCGACGTTGGCGGGACCGATCGCGACGTACCCAGAAGTGTTGCCCGGTGTGGATCTGCGGATCGAGGCGCAGGCCGCCGGTTTCGCCCAGGTGCTGGTCGTGAAGAACCGTAAGGCCGCGCTGAACCCGGCGTTGCGTCAGCTTCGCTTCCCGCTGCGGAGTACCGGCCTGTCGTTGACGACCACCGCCAGTGGAACCACCCAGGCGAAGGACGCGAACGGCCGGCTGGTGTTCAGCGCCGGGACTCCGACGATGTGGACCGGCCGCGACCTGGCGATGCTGCGGACGACTCGTTCCGCGCGGGAACTGATCGTCGTACCGGACCTGGCCTTGCTCACTGGTCCGAAGACGCAGTACCCGGTCTACATCGACCCTTCGTTCTCGGCGGGCCAGTACCGCTGGACGAAAGTGAACCGGCGGCTGGACGACAAGTCGTACTGGACGACCTACCGCGAACGGGCCCTCACTGGGTACGCCGAGGGTGGGGCTGGCAAGGGCGACATGTTCCGGTCGTTCTTCCAGCTCGACACGTCACCGCTGGCCGGAAGCACGGTGCACAACGCCCAGTTCCAGATCGTGCTGGACCGTACGACCACCAAGACCGCGACCCCGGTCGACCTCTGGCGGACCAAGTCGATCGACCCGTCCGACGAACTGACCTGGGACAACTCGGGCAGCCACTGGCTGGAGAAGCTCGCGCAGGCCAAGGGCACGGCGCACGACGACAAACCTGATATGGGCATGGGCTTCACCTCGTCGTCGCTGCTGCGCATGATCCAGAAGGCGGCTACCGACGAGGCGCTGCACGTGACGGTGGGGTTGCGGGCGCCGGACGAGGACGAGGGCGATCAGTGGAAGGAGTTCTACCCGGACACGGCCAAGATCGTTGTCGAGTACAACAATGCGCCGTTCCCGCCGCAACAGCTCGGCTTTCAGCAACCGCGCCCCTGCGGTACGGCGACTTCGCCGGCCGCGATCGACACCACTCAACCCGTGTTCGGCGCGGTCGCCGGTGATCCGGACAGCGAGAACGTGACCACCAAGTTGTCGGTGTACCGGGCTGACAACGGCGCGCTCGAGTACGAGGCGGACTCAGCCTTGACGACGCCGGGCTCGACTTTCAGCTGGCCACCGGTGCCCGATGGTGAGCTGATCCCTGGGGTCGTCTATTACTACCGAGCACGCAGCAGCGATCCACTTGCTGCTGGTCCTTCGACAGCTGACTGCTACTTCGTGATCGACCAGGTCGGCCCCGACCAGCCGACAGCGCAGTCCGCGGACTATCCCGACGGGCAGGGCGTCGTGAAGGCGCGAACGATGGGGACGATCACGTTGCGCGCGGCGGCCGGTGACACCGACGTGGCCGAGTTCGTCTACGGGTTCAGCCGGGACAGGATGCCGTACCGCGTTCCGGCCCGGCCGGACGGCACGGCAGAGGCCCCGGTGACCATGGCTTCCGACCTGCCTGTGCAGTTCTACGCGAGTGCGGTCGACCGGGCCGGCAACACCGGACCGGCCTCGGCGGGTCGGACGCTGCGGGCGCTCCCCAACCCTGATCCGGTACCCCGGGTTCGTGGTGACGTGAACGGCGACGGCCGGGCCGACAGCACCGCCGTACTGGATCATGGTGACGGCCGGACTGCGATCTGGAACAGCTTGGGTACCACCGGAACGATCGGCTGGGACTCCGGCAACAACGGTGGCTTCGCGCTCCAGCGAACGCAGACCGCGCAGGGCGACTTCGACGGTGACGGGCGCGCCGACTTGGCCCTGCTGCGCGGCGAAGCCGGTCATCGGGTTGCACTCTTCAAGCTTCGTTCGGAGGGCAACGGCTACAACAGTTCGGCCACTCCGCTGTGGAGCAGTGACAGCACGGGCTGGCAGCACAGCACGGCACGATTGACAGCGGGTGACGTGAACGGTGACGGTCGCGACGACCTCGCCGTACAGGTGGATAACGGCAACGGGACCTGGCGCATGCTCGTCTTCGCCGGTCCACAGCTCAGTGCCCCGATCGAATGGTTGCCATCGGCCCCTGGCGTCTGGCGTCGCAGCACCGCACACCTCGGCGATATCGATGCTGATGGCAACGATGACCTGATCTCGGTCCGCGACGCGGGCAGCTGCCGCACCGTGGTGACAGTCCACCGATCAACCGGTACGGCGTTCGCCGCGGCCGGCGAGACGTTGCTCGACCAGACCGGGTTGTGCCAGGACCGGATCAGGCCGGCGATCGGGGATGTCGACGGCGACGGCAAGGACGACGTCGTACTGCGCTACGAACACGGCCCGGCCGACCTCGAACTGCGGGTGTTGCGTACCGGCGGCACCGCCTTGGAATCGTGGTGGCGGGCACCTGGACAGTTCAATGCAGCACAGACGACGCTGTCGACGGGTGACGTGACCGGCGACGGCAAGGACGATGTCACACTGGTTGCCACGACGGCTGGGGGCGGTCGCGACTTCTACACGCTGGCCGCTACCGGCACCGCCTTCGGTGCCCGGCAACTGTCCTGGAGCGTCCCGACTGCTGGAGCTATCAGTGCCGCGAAGTTCGACATCGAGCAACGCAGCTACGAGCTGGTCGCGCGGCACAGCCGGCAATGTCTGGCTGTCCGAGGTGCGAGTCAGAGCCTCGGGGCTGCGATCGAACAGCAGTCCTGTAGCGGGGCGCTTCACCAGCGGTTCCAGATCGACACGATCATCGGCAGCCCTTACGTCATGCTGCACCCGGCGCATGCAGATGGGGAGCGCGACGACGGCCGCAGTACCTGCCTGGACGCCGGTCGGCCACCTCAGTCCGAGGGAGCGCCGCTCGTGCAACAGCAGTGTCTGGGCGTTCTTCATCAGCAGCTGACGCTTGAGTACGTCGAAGGCACGAGCTACGACAGCGTCGTACGGGTCAAGCACGGCGGTCGGTGCGCGACCGTGCGCGATGGCAGTACGGCGAGCGGAAGTCCAGTCCTGCAACAGAATTGCGGGACGGCCGCTCATCAGGAGTGGATCCTGCGACCGGCCGTCAACACGCCACAACTCGACGGGCGGTTCAAGGTGACCGCCCTGCGCGGCGGCAAAGCGATCGAGAACACGAACTGCGTCACCGGCGACGCGGCCGACGTACGGATGAACACCTGGGACGCGGAGAACGGCTGTCAGCAATGGCAGCTTCGACCGCTCGGTGATGACATGTACCGGATCATCGACATCGGCGGCAGCCGTGCGATCGAGCCGCAGAGCTGCGCCACCAGCAACGCGACCCTCGTCCACCTGTCGAGCATCACCGCCGGCGACTGCCAGCGGTGGCGGATCGAGCCAGCGTACGACGGCACCTGGAGCATTCTGCACGCCATCAACGGGAAGGCCCTGGACGTCGGCGGCTGCCGGAAAGAGGCACTGTCCGACCTGATCCTCTGGACCTACTGGAACGGTCCCTGCCAACGCTGGCTGCTGGAACGCCAGACCGCGGCCCCAGCACTACCCGTCGCCGCCGTCACCGCGAGCGCCCACGACGGCAACGTCCCCACCAACACCATCGACAACAACCCGGCGACTCGATGGTCCGCTCAGGGCGACGGTGTCTGGATCCAGTACGACCTCGGACACGTCCGGAACGTCGACGACGCCGTACTGTCCTGGCACGGCGGCGACAACCGATCCTTCGACTTCCGCCTCCAACTGTCGCTCGACGGCGTCACCTGGACCGACTCCACAAGCTTCACCAGCAGCGGCGACAGCACCGGCCCCGAGCTGTACGACCTCCCCAGCACCGTACCCACCCGCTACCTCCGCCTAACCGGCTACGGCAACACCACCAACACCTGGACCAGCCTCACCGAAGCCGCCTTCTTCGCCCCCTGACCCCGACCGCCCCGGGAACCCGAGACCGTCGTCCAGCGCCACCTTGAGCACCCCTCAACCACCTGAGACCCGCGGAAACGGTTGAACCGTGCTCAAGGCCGCCCGACCACCCCACCTTGAGCACCGCTCAACCACCTTCCGGGCGCGCACATGACTGACCCGTGCTCAACGTCGTACCGGCTCGGGCAGAGCCCCCGGTGCCGTTTGAGGGGATCTCCCCGCATGTTGTCGGTTCCCCGCTGAAATCTTGAGGAGAGAACCGGCGATTTGAGGGGATATCCGACCAAATGCGCTGGAGGCGGGGGCGGTCCGGAGCCGGCCCGGGCATCCGTGTCACCACGGATCCCCGGGCGGTCACGGGAACCTGCGGCCTGAGACTTCTTCGACGGTCGGAATACTTGTTTTCGGTGGACCGAACTCTTAGATTCGGAGGATGAAGACGAGGCTGCTGTCGGTTGTGGTTGCCGTACTGCTGCTGGCGGGGTGCACGCTGCCCGGCCAGGCGCGATCCGACGGCAGACCGGTAGTGCTGACGACATTCACGGTGCTCGCCGATATCGCGCGGAATGTGGCGGGTGATCACCTGGCGGTCGAGTCGATCACCAAGGTCGGCGCGGAGATTCACGGGTACGAGCCGACGCCGGGTGATATCGCCAAGGCCTCGAAGGCCGATCTGATCCTGGACAACGGGCTGAATCTGGAATCGTGGTTCACGAAGTTCGTCGAGAGCGCGAAGGCACCGCACGCGGTGGTCTCGGACGGTGTCCAACCCCTCGACATCACCCAGGACGCGTACGCCGGTAAGCCGAACCCGCACGCCTGGATGAGCCCGCTGAACGTGCGCACGTACGTCGACAACATCGTCACCGCCTTCAGCAAACTCGACCCCGCGCACGCGGCCGACTACGCCGCCAACGGCAAGGCGTATCAGGCAAAACTGCAGGACGTGCAGAACGAACTGGTCACCGGGCTCGCCGGACTGCCGAAGAACGAGCGCGCCCTGGTCACCTGCGAGGGAGCGTTCTCGTATCTGGCCCGGGATGCCGGCCTGACCGAGAAGTACATCTGGCCCGTCAATGCCGAGCAGCAGGCCACCCCGCAGCAGATCTCGTCCACGATCGAGTTCGTCCGGGCAGGCAAGGTCCCTGCGGTGTTCTGTGAGTCGACCGTGTCCGACAAGCCGATGCAGCGGGTGGTCGACGCCACCGGCGCGAAGTACGGCGGTGTCCTGTACGTCGATTCGCTGTCCGAGGCGGATGGCCCGGTGCCGACGTACCTCGAGCTCATCCGGCACGACGCGGCGACGATCATCGCCGGTCTGACTGGTCGCTCGTGACCGCGGCAATCGAGGTCAGCGGCCTCACTGTCCGGTACGGCGAGATCGTCGCGCTGGAAGGTGTCGACCTGCGCCTGGAAGCGGGCCGGGTGACTGGGTTGATCGGGATGAACGGGTCCGGCAAGTCGACGTTGTTCAAGGCGATGCTGGGAATCGTCCGGCCGGACCAGGGCGAGATCCGGATCGCCGGGCGGACCGCGGCCGAGGCGCGGCGGCACGGCACGATCGCGTACGTCCCGCAGAGCGAGGACGTCGACTGGAACTTCCCGGTCTCGGTCCACGACGTCGTGATGATGGGCCGCTACAGCCGGCTCGGACCCACCCGGCGACCCGGACGGGTCGATCGAGCCGCCGTCGCGGAAGCACTCGACCGCGTCGAGCTGAGCGAGTACACGCAGCGGCAGATCGGGCAGTTGTCCGGTGGCCAGCGGCGGCGGGCGTTCGTTGCCCGCGGCATCGCGCAGGAGGCCGGCATCATGTTCCTCGACGAGCCGTTCGCCGGCGTCGACAAACGCTCCGAAGCCACCATCGTCCGGCTGCTCCGCGAACTGGCCGCCGACCAGCGGACGATCCTGGTCTCCACCCATGACCTGCACGCGCTGCCCGACCTGGCCGACGAGGCGATCCTGCTGCTGCGGCGGATCCTGTTCCAAGGCTCGGTTTCCGAGGCCCTGCGGCCTGAGAGCCTGGCCCGCTGCTTCGGCCTGGATCCCCTCGAACAGGACACCCTGTCATGACGCTTCTGGACTTCCTGCTCGAACCGCTCTCCTACGACTTCATGGTGCGGGCTCTCGTCACCACGGTCGTGGCAGCGGTGGTTTGCGCCGTACTGTCCTGCTGGCTGGTCCTGATCGGCTGGTCCCTGCTGGGCGATGCCGTGTCGCACGCCGTCCTGCCAGGGGTCGTGCTCGCCTACATGCTCGGCCTGCCGTTCGGGGTCGGCGCGGTGATCTTCGGGTTCCTGGCGGTCGGGTTGATCGGCGCGATCCGCAGTACCAGCCGGATCAAGGAGGACGCGGTGATCGGGATCGTGTTCACGACCCTGTTCGCCCTCGGCCTCGTCCTCATCTCGGTCGTCCCCAGCCAGACCGACCTGAACCACATCATCTTCGGCAACATCCTCGGCATCTCACAGTCCGATCAGCTGCAGATCGGCGTACTGGCCGCGGTGGCTCTCGTACTCCTGCTGTTCAAACGCCGTGACCTCACGCTCTATGCGTTCGACCCGGTCCACGCGCACGCCATCGGCCTGTCCCCGCGACGACTCGGCGGACTGCTCCTCGGCGTACTCGCCCTGACCGCAGTGGTCGCGCTTCAGGTCGTCGGCGTCATCCTGGTCGTCGCGATGCTGATCATTCCCGGAGCAACGGCGTACCTGTTGACCGACCGATTCACGCGGATGCTGGTGATCGCGCCGGTCCTGTCCGCGGCCAGTTCGGTCGTCGGGATCTATCTCAGCTACTGGCTCGACGCCGCGTCCGGCGGGCTGGTCGTGGTCACCCAGGGTGTGACGTTCGCGCTCGTCCACCTCTTCGGGCCACGTCGGGGTCTGGTCAGCACGTATCTGGCAAGCTGGTCCCGGCGAGCGGTCGCGAACGGATGACGGGGAGGCGAGCCGTGGCAGAAACACAGGTCACTGAGAACTACCTCAAGGTCGTCTGGAACGCACGCGAGTGGTCCGACGGCCCGGTCACCGTCGGCGTCCTCGCGACCCGGCTCGGCCTGGCACCTTCCTCGGTGTCCGGCGCGGTCCGCAAGCTCACCGAGCGCGGTCTGCTCACCCACGCCAAGTACGGCGACATCGAGCTCACCGACGATGGCCAGCGACTGGCGCTGGCCACCGTGCGGAAGCACCGGCTGATCGAGACGTTCCTGGTGGAGTACCTCGGCTACACCTGGGACGAGGTCCACGACGAGGCCGAGGTACTGGAGCACGCAGTCTCCGACACCTTCGCCGACCGCCTCGCCGCGAAACTCGGTGAACCCGACCACGACCCGCACGGCGACCCGATCCCCCGCGCCGACGGCACCGTCCACCTCGTGGAGCAGGCGGCCCTCGACACCATCGAGCCCGGCCGCCACGTCCGCGTCGCCCGCGTGTCCGACGAGGACCCAGACCTCCTGCGGCACCTCGCCGAGCTAGGCATCACCATCGGCACCGCCCTGGAGGTCCACCGCCGCCAGGACGCCATCGGCACCATCGACGTCGACTACAACGGCGCCTGCCACATCCTCGGCCTCACCGCCGCCCGCTCCATCCGAGTCTCACCCAACTGACGACACCGGCTTCAGCAGCTGGAAACCCACAGGTGTGAGCTGATTCTGTTCTCCATCGGATAGTTGTACCCCGTTTCGCTGCTCCCTCTGTTGAAGCGCACGTTCCTCAGGTCCGGCCAGAACTCTCCCCTGCTGAGGCACCGCCAGGCGCCTCGCTGGCCGGCGTCGTTGTAAAGGTTCACCTCCTTCGTATATCCCCTGTTCTGGACCGAGCTGGCCCTGTCGTGCATGTTGCGCGCAACGCCGTCCCAGTCCGTACAGTTGGTCCAGTTGTCGTCGTTGCCCACCCATCGGCAGTGGTAGTACTCACCGGCATTGATGTCCAACCAGGCGTAGAGGTGCCCATCCGGCGGTGGCGCGGTCACCGCTGCTGACGCTGAGGTCGGACTCACGACCGCGCCACCCATGGCGGCGACGAGAATCGCACCTGCCGCTACTGCTTTCTTCATGAATCGCATTTCTTCTCCTTGGTGGGTTGGATTTACAGCGCTCGCGCCTTCGGAAGGGCACGCCGCTGCAGGTCGACGCGTGTGGCGAGCAGCGACTGGTGCTCCTCACGCAACTGCGCGTCATAACTGGTGTCGAGCTCCCGAACCAGCGCGCCGAGACCAGTGCTGATCGCACACCGAGCCTCCGCGCCGGCCTGCCGAAGCTCGACGACTTGGGTCAACTTCTCGGAGCGCGCCGCATCCGGTGACGTGAACCGGTAGCCCCGGTCTCGCATGCACTCAGACCAGGCCGGCAGCGCTGCCTGATACCGCGGATCGCCAAGCACCATGCCGAACCGATGACCCTTCAGGTTCTGGATCACCTTGGTGGAGGCGTACCAGGTCGGCAGGTCGCCGTAGAGCTCGCGTTGCGCCTCGGACTGGCAGCCCTTGTCGCTGTGCTGGACGACCTGGCCGCCGGGAAGTGTCGCAGTCAGACCGACCGGTTCGGGTCCGTTGAGGGCAGTCGCCAGGGCTTCTTGCCTGGTAGGCGGGAGCGACCGGAAGTACCGCTCATTCGGATCGACCTTCGCCTCGGCCCGCCGACGCAACGCCGCACCGTAGCCGTGCTTGTCCGCCCAGCCAGCGTCGTCCACCACATAGCTGAAAGTGAACGGCACCGGGTCCACGAACCGCGGCACGATCATGTACTGGAAGCCGGCCCGCTCGATGCACCGCTGGATCAGGATCTGTTCAGCCCGCTCCAGCTCTTCAACCTCATCAACCGAAACCTGCGCCGGCCGCTCCGCCTCCGCCGCACTGAACTGCGGCCGTACGACGGTCACCCCCACAACCGCAACCAGCCCAGCCGCCGCCATCAAACCCGCGCCACGGCGCCCTATCCTCGTCATCTCGTTCCCCTTCGGTACTCGATGGGAACGAGACTGCAGGCCTCCGCTGACAGGCCCCTTTCAATCGGCTAACAGCGCCTTTCGGTCTTAGTCCTTCGGGGCGGACCAGTTCGGGAGTTCGTCGATGACCTCGCCGAGGAGTTTGCGGAGCTGGCCGTAGCGCTGTGGGCCCAGGGATTCGCGGACGTGGCGTTCCACGTCGCGGATGATGCGCTCGGCCTTCTCGAGCTCCGCCTCGCCGACCTCGGTGAGGTGAAGCTCCTGCACGTTGCGGTGCCGGGGATGTGGCCGCCGTTCGATCAGTCCGCGCTCCATCAGCTTGGCCGTCAGGAGTGCGACGGCCTGCGGGGTGACGCCGACCAAGCGAGCCAGCTCGGCTCCGATGATGCCGGGCGTGGTCCGCAGGCTCATCAGTACGGCGTAGTGCGAGCCGGACAGGCCGATCGCGCGCAACGGCGGTTCCTTGACCGCCTGCAGGGCCAGATCGGCCCGCCGCAACGCCCACGTCACCCGATCCACCGGGTCGGTTTCGCCTGACTCTGGCTTGGTCATCCCCGCAGTCTATTGCACTGGATGCTTATCAAGCACTTGATGCTCATCAAGTGCTATGGTGAAGACATGACAACTCGACCCAAAGCCTTGATCACTGGCGCCAGCAGCGGCATCGGCGCCGCGTTCGCGCTGACTTTCGCGGAGCGCGGCTACGACCTGGTGCTCCTCGCTCGGCGGCTCGACCGCCTGGAAGAGGTCGCTGCCGACGCCGGCCGGCGCGGCGCCTCGGTGGAGACCTTCGTCACCGACCTGTCCAGCAGCGACGGCCTGGCCGCGGCAGCCGAGCGGGCCGCTACGGGCGATGTGGACCTGCTGATCTCGAACGCCGGAGCCTCGGGCTATGCCCCGCTGCGCGATGTGTCCGCCGCCGATCTGGACACGCTGTGGCGACTGAACTCGACAGCCCCGGTCACCCTCGCGCACGCCGTACTGCCGTCGCTGCTGGCCAAGGGGCGAGGCAACATCGTGACGGTTGCCTCGTTGCTGGCGTTCAGTGCGGGCGTGGCCGCTCCCGGGATGCCGGCTCGTACCCTCTACGCCGCGGCGAAGTCGGCGACGGTCGCGTTCACCCGCACACTGGCGAACGAACTGGCCGGCACCGGCATCCACGCCACCGTCGTCTGCCCAGGGCTGGTTGCGACCGAGTGGTCCGGCGGGGCGAACCGCAACCGCCCGGGCGCGATGTCCGCCGAAGATGTCGCGACGGCGACCGCAGTCGCGGTAGCACGCGGCGAAGCGATCTGTGTACCGGGACTGTCCGAGCCCGATGCACTGGACCAGCTGCAGCAGGCCGAACGCACTCTTCTCGCCGCGGCAGGCCAATCCACGCTCGCCGAGCGGTACGCCACCGCGTCGTCCTGAATTCCACTACTCACAAGGAATCTCATGTCATTCACCGCTACCGAACTCGAGTACCTGTCCACCCAGCGACTGGGGCGTCTGGCGACCGCGCAGCCGGACGGCACCCTGCAGATCAGCCCGGTCGGGTTCCGCTTCAACGAGAAGACCGGAACGATCGACATCGCCGGGCGCGGGATGGGCGCCAGCAAGAAGTTCCGCAACGTCACCGCGAACGGTCAGGTGGCGTTCGTCATCGACGATGTCGCCTCGGTCCAGCCGTGGCGGCCGCGGTGTGTGGAGATCCGCGGCGCGGGCGAGTCGATCGCCGAGCCCACCGACTCCGTCTGGGCCGCCGATCTCGACCGGACCGGGTTCGACGGCGCCATCATCCGCATCCATCCGAAGCGCATCATCAGTTTCGGAATCGACGGCACCGACACCGATGTCTACGAGTACAAGGTCAGCAAGCGAACCGTCAGCTGAGCCGCAGGACGCGGGCGGAGGGCTCGGAGGCATTAGTGGTGATGCTGAGTGAGTCTCCCGTCCACGTGTAGCTCCAGTCGCCGAGGTCAGCGGGAAAGTGCGGCTCGACCGCTGACCGGGCGAGCGGAAGGGTGACGGTGGCTGGGCCGGCTCCGCGATGCCAGACCGTGAGGTAGGAGACCGAAGGCCCCGTCAGGCAGAGTGCGACCCACTCGTCGGTCCAGGCAGGCAGCCCGAGCGGCCAGCTGGGCACCAGAGTCTCGAGATCCTCCTGTACGACGCGATGCGCGGCGAGCGCGGACCGCACCAGATCGAGCTCCTCGGGGCTCATGCGGTTGAGGTGGCCGGAGAGGTAGAGCCGCCCCGGAATGCCGTTGACCAGTGCGAAGGTGAACTCTTCGCGACTGCTGCCGGCGATCGGATAGGCCCAGTGACCGGCCTGTTCCGGCAGTACGGCGGCCGGGGCGGCCGCGGTGATCGTTGCGTAGCGCAACGGGTGCTCCTGATCCGAGGTGGACTGCAGATGCAGCCGGGAAAGCATCGCGTAGTCCATCCGCATGGCTCCTGATGCGCAGTTCTCGATCAGCAGGTCGGGGTGCCGAGCCTGGAGGTCGTCGAGCCAACTCAGCAGGGCCCGGTTGTGCTCGAGCAGTCCGTGGCCCAGCGACGTACCGGCCTTGTCCGTGCCTGGCCCGGTCACCGTGTTGTTGTCGAACTTGAAGAACCCCAGGCCGAACTCGCTGATCAGGCGATCGACCGTGTCGTCCAAGTGCTTGCGGGCGGCGGCGCTGCGGAGGTCGAGCAGGTAGCGGCCGGACTCGACGACCCGCGCACCACGGCGAGTGAGAAAGGCTTCGTCAGGTAGTTCCTGAGCGACTCGTGAGCGGACGCCGATCACCTCGGGCTCGAGCCAGAGGCCAGGGACCATGCCGTGTGCGTGGATCCGGTCGATCACCTCGCCGAGCCCGTTCGGGAAGCGGGTGGCCGATGGTTGCCAGGCACCGACGGTGTTCCACCAGTCGCCCTCGGCGTACCAGCCGGCGTCGATGCAGAAGTAGTCCGCTCCGACGTCCGCCGCCGCATCGATCAGCGGCAGCAGCTTCTCCGTCGTCGGGTCACCCAGCAGGGTGTTCATGAAGTCGTTGAAGACGACCGGCATCCGAGCGTCGACAGGCCGCCGTCGGCGCACGGCTCGTCGCTGGCGGGTGAGCGCGGCGAAGGTGCTGTCGCGATCCGTCCCGGCCACCAGCGACACCGGCACAGTGGTCAGCGGATTGTCGGCTGTGAGCTCAAAACTCCACTGGTGCTCCTGATCGATGGGGCCACTCAGCATGAGGTAGCCGCCGTACCGGCACTCCCCCAGTTCGTAGTGCCACCCGCCGTTGTGCTCGATCTGCCAGCCCAGGGCATACGGCCCGACCAGCACGCCCACCGGCAGCCGCTCGCCCGACGACCACGATCCCGTGCTGGTGACGGCGTACCGACTCCTCGCGACATGCCGATGCTCGTCGCGCACGATGTCGGCCAGCTCCGACCGCAAAGGTCGGGCCGACCAACGGCTCTCCGCCATCCAGCTGTTCGCGGCGGAGTACAGCTCGACGTCGATCGACGGCAGACCGATGACCAGCGACGACAGGAAGGTCAGCTCCAACCTGCCGGCACCGGCCATCGACGCCTCGGTCCACGCCTGTACGCCGGCCCCCGCCACGAACACGCTGGTGACCTGCAACCCCGAGTCCGTGTCCTCCTGAACGATGCGCAACGTCTGCCCACTGTCCTCGTGCCGGACGTAACGCAACCGCTGCCCAAGGATAGTGTCGATCTGCCGGTGGCTACTCGACAGCCGCCCGTAGCCGACGGCCGTGACCTCGACCAACGGCGGGCCAGGAGGAACCACATCTGTTGGTACGGCGGTCGCCCGCACCGGACCGTCATCGAGGGCGAACGTCAGTGTCAGGTCGGGCGTATCCCAGCGCAGCAAGGGCATCTCAGGCCGTTCGCAGGTCGAGCGCGAGGCAGTTGGCCACAGCAACCGGCGGTACGTCGGGCAGCCGGACCACGAGGATCCCCTGGCCCTGCTCGAAGGGAACCGGGCCGTGCCCGAGAAGGCGGACACCAGCGACCGTTTCGTGGTCGGCGAAGGTACGGATCACGCTGCGTCCGTCCTCGGGCCAGGCCAACTGGAAGGCGTACACGGTGTTGTCACGGCGGGTGAACCGGTAGTCAGAAGCCGTCCAGTCGACGCGGTTCTCAGTGAAGCCGGAGATGGTCACACTCGAGGGTCCCTCGCCGAACACCCGGAACGGTCGGGTCCCATGAATGCCTTCGCCGCACACCCGCATCCAGGCACCGAGCCGATCGAGCAGGTGTGAACACTCGGCGTCGAGCGTGCCGTCCGGCAACTGCGGGATGTTGAGCAGCAGGTTGCCGTTCTTCGACACGATGTCGACCAGCAGTTCGACGACATGCTCGGGCGTCTTGTAGACGTCACGGACGTTGTAGAACCAGTCGCCGACCGAGGTGTCGGTCTGCCAGGGCGCAGGCTGGATCTCAGGGGTCTGGCTGCGTTCGATGTCCATCACACCGACGACACTGATCTCGGGCCGGCGGTCCTTCTGCTGGTAGACGGCACGCGCATTCGTGTTGTAGAGATGAGCGACCGCCTGCAGGCCCGGCGCGTAGTCGGATTCACCGAACGGAAGCGGACCATCGGAGTACAGGAGGTCGGGCTGGTAGCGGTCAACCATCTCGGTCACAGCCTCCAGCCAGAAGCGATGCCACTCGGGATCATCGCTGTACCACGGCTCGTGGACCACGATGTCCTCGGCGGGCAGCAGCTTCCGGTTGTCGAGATAGAAATCCCGGTACGCCGGATCGTTGCCGTCGTACGGAATACCGGCATACCGGCCGTGCTGGTCGCTGCCCTTGTTGACCGCCGTCCAGCCGAGCGTGGCACCGAGATGCTCGGTGATGCCGAACGGGAGGCCGCGCTGGTCCGCGGCCTCCTTCCAGAGCGCGACGATGTCCTTGCCCGGTCCGACCTTGACCGAATTCCAGGGGTGGATCGCCGACTCGTAGTTGAAGAAGTTGTCGTGATGCACGGCCTGGGCCACGAAGTACCGGGCGCCGGCCGCGACGAACTGGTCCATCAACGCGTGCGGATCGAACCGTTCGGCCTTCCACAGCTGGACGATGTCCTTGTAGCCGAACTGCGACGGGTGGCCGTAGGTCCGGAGGTGGTAGCGATACTGGTCGCTCCCCTCGCGATACATGTTCCGGGCGTACCAGTCGCCGTACCGTGGCACGGACTGTGGCCCCCAGTGCGACCAGATGCCGAGTTTCGCGTCCCGGAACCATTCCGGGCATTCGAAGGTCGCCAGGGATTCGAAGGTTGCGTCGTACGGCACTGGTCGCTCCTCAGCGTCTACTTGTTGGGGGTCTTGTCGTAGGCAGCCTGCTGGATCTCGAGGTACCGCTTCAGGCCGAGCCCCTCGAGTCCCTTGACGTAGCTGTCCCAGTCGGTCTCGATGTTCTTCGAGCCGGTGACGAACTGCAGGGCGTTCTGCTGCACGTAGTTCTCGATGTTGGTCTGCAGGGTCGCGACCTCACTGGCCTGCGACGGATCGATCCACACCTTCCAGTACGGGTAGATCTTGGACTTGTCCTCCTTACCGGCGTAGAGCTTGGTTGCCTCGTACAACCGGCGCTCGTAGCCCGCTGCGGAGTAGATGTCGGTGGCGATCGCCTCGGAGTTCCGGTAGGTCGCGGTGTTGTTGTACTGCGCCAGCGCCTGCCACCCGGAGTTCGCCGGTGGCGCGCCGGGCTTCTGCTGGATCTGCGCGAACGACGGCTTCAGCGACTTGTCGAGCGCGACGTCGCCGGCCGCCGGCTTGCGCCACGTCTTGCCCTCCTTGCCCCAGAAGGCGTTGGTCTGGCCCTCGTCGGTGAAGATGTAGTCGAGCAGCTTGATCGCCTGGATCTGCTCCTCCGGCGTCGCCTTGCTGGTCAGTACGAAGGTTGCGCCGGGCGCGCTCGGGAAGTTGTAGCCGGTGAAGTTCGCGCCGTCCGGGCCGGTCAGCGGCGGTACGGCGTCGTACTGCATGTCGCGTTTGTCCGCCACACCGGTGCTCATGAAGATGCCAGGGTGCAGCGCCGTCGCGGACCCGAGGATCACCGAGCCGGCGTGGTCGCCCTGCTGATGCAGCGCGTCCGGGTTCTGGGTGAACGCGCCCTTGTCGATCAGGCCCTCCTTGTACAGCGAGTTGAGGTAGGCGAGACCCTTCTTCCAGCCGTCCTTGTTCGCCTGCAGGTCGACCTTGCCGTTGTCCAGCACCAGGGTCGAGTTGTTGTTGCCGCTCGTGCCCTGCGGGTCGTAGATGAAGGCGTTCATGAAGTACGGGATCAGCACGTCCCGTACGTCGGCGCTCAGCGGAATCTCGTCGGCCTTGCCGTTGCCGTTGGGGTCCTGGGTCTTGAAGGCCTGCAGCACCTTCCGCATGTCCTCGGTGGTCTTCGGCTGCTCCAGCCCGAGCTTCTTCAGCCAGGCCGAGTTCATCCACAGCTTGGCCTGATAGGAACAGTGGAAACAGTCCACCCACTGCGGCATCCCGTAGATCTTGCCGTCCGGCGCGGTCGCCATCTCCTTGTAGCCGGGCGAGGTGTCCAGCGCCTTCTTGATGTTCGGTGCGTACTGGTCGATCAACTGGTTCAGCGGTACGACGACGCCCTGGTTCGACAGCTTCAGCAGATCGGACTGGCTGAACTGGTCGACCCACGGAATCAGCAGATACAGGTCCGGATAGTCACCGCTGGCCAGCGAGATCTGCCGCTTCTCCTTGGCCGGACCGCCGTCGAAGGTCGTGGTCTGCCACTTGATCGAGAGGTTGAACTTCTTCTTCACCTCCTGGGTGAAGTCGTTCGTGGCCAGGTTCCAGTCGGCCGCCTGCGGTGCGAACACGTCGAGGGTGACCGCGGGATTGCCGGTGATCGTGGGCAGCGGCTTGCCTTGCTCGGCGTCCGGTCCGCTACCGGTACAGGCCGCGAGCGCGAGTCCCAGGAGGCCGATGCCGGCGATCGCGGCACGCCTCCGCCGTGTGAACTGTAGAAACATGGTTCCCTCACAGGGGTTGTGGTGATGCGGAGGATCAGCCCTTCACGGCGCCGATCATGATTCCCTTGGTGAAGTAGCGCGCGACGAACGGATAGATGAGCAGCACCGGCACACTGGCGACCACGATCAGCGAGTACTTGAGCAGGTCGGCCAGTTGCTGGCGTTGCATGACGACGGACGCGTCGACCGCGCCCCCACCGGTGGTGTTGAGGATCAGGATGTTGCGCAACACCAGCTGCAGCGGGAACAGGTCCGGATTCTTGAGGTAGATCAGGGCGTCGAAGTACGAGTTCCACTGCGTGATCGCGTACATCAGCGCCACCACGGCGATCATCGGTTTGGCCAGCGGAATCACCACCGACCAGAGGAACCGCAGGTCGCCGCAGCCGTCGAGCTGGGAGGCTTCGACCAGTTCCTCCGGAATCGCGGTCCGGAAGTAGGTGCGGGCGATGATCACCTGCCAGACCCCGATCGCCTGCGGGACGATCAACGCCCAGCGGGTGTCCAGCAGCCCGGCCGACTGCACCACCAGGTACGTCGGGATCAGGCCGCCGGTGAACAGCATCGTGAACAGGATCAGGGTCATCACGGTGTTGCGGCCGACCAGCGTCCGGCGCGACATCGGATACGCGATCGCGATCGTCATCGTGACACTGACGATCGTGCCGACCACCGTGTAGAACAACGAGTTGAGATAGCCCTGGACGATCTGCGGATTCTGGAATACAGCGTTGTAACCGCGCAGTGAGAAGTCCACCGGCCAGAACAGCACCCGGCCGGACGACACCGCCTCCGGACTACTGAACGAGCTGGCCACGATGTAGAGCAGCGGCAGCAGGACAACCGCGAGGAAGACGGTCAGCAACAGGTACACACAGACCAGGAAGATGCGGTCCGTCCGGGGCTCCCGGATCCGCCGGACCTTCATGACCACAGTCCGTTCCCGGTCACGCGCTTGGCGACCCAGTTGACGGCGAGCAGCAACACCAGGTTGATCACCGAGTTGAACAACCCGACCGCCGTCGCCATGCTGAAGTCGGCGTTCAGCAGACCGGTCTTGTAGACGTAGGTGGCGATGATCTCGGACTCACTCAGGTTCAGCGGGTTCTGCAACAGGAACGCCTTCTCGAAGCCGATGGCCATGATGTTGCCGACAGCAAGAACCAGGATGATGACCGCGGTCGGCATGATGCCGGGCAGGTCCACGTGCCGGATCCGTTGCAGCCGGCTGGCCCCGTCGATCCGGGCCGACTCGTGCAGGGCAGGATCGATCCCGGACAACGCGGCCAGGTAGATCACCGCGGAGTAGCCGGTGGTCTGCCAGACGTCGGACCAGACGTAGATGTGCCGGAAGTAGTCCGGATTGCCGAGGAAGTCGATCGCCGGCACACCGAAGAAGCCCAGGCCTTCGTTGACGATCCCGAGCCGCGGTGACAGCACCAGGATCGTCATCGACACCACCACCACGGTGGAGATGAAGTACGGCGCGTAGGTCACCATCTGGACCGTGCGCTTGAACAGGCCCTGGCGGATCTCGTTCAGCCCCAGTGCGAGCGCGATCGCCAGCGGGAAACTGGCGGCCACGGTGTAGACCGACAGCAGGAACGTGTTCTTCACCAGGTTCCAGAACACGGGGTTGGCGAAGAACAGCTCGAAGTTCTGCCAACCGATCCAGGGGCTGCCCCAGATGCCTTTGATCACATTGAAGTTCTTGAACGCGAGGACCGCGTTCGACATCGGAATGTACTTGAAGACCGCGAACCAGGTCAGCGGTACGACCATCAGCAAGTACAGGGTCCAGTGCCGTTCGAAACTACGCCGTAGCCCGTCGATTGCCATCACACCCTCCTGGCCCGAGCCAGTGGATTCATACTATGAATTGCCGGGATCGTAGCGAGCATGTCGACATTGGTCCATACTGAACGGCAGCTGAACCGGAAAAAGATCATATCTATCGTTGCTCGTGAGAGGGCCCGCCATGCCACGTATCACCTCGGTGGAGGTCATCGACGTCCGCTTCCCGACCTCGCTGACCCGCGACGGGTCGGACGCGATGAACAAGGACGGCGACCACTCCGCGGCGTACGTCGTCCTGCACACCGACGAGCCCTCTTTGGCCGGGTACGGGTTCACGTTCACGATCGGGCGCGGCACCGATCTGGTCGCCGCCGCTGCCACTCAGCGCGCTGACCCGCTCATCGGCCGAGAGGTCGACGACCTGTGCGAGAACCTCGGCGCGATCTACCGCGAGCTCCAGTCGGACAGTCAGTTGCGATGGCTCGGTCCGGACAAGGGAGTCATCCACCTGGCCTTGGCCGCGGTGATGAACGCGGTCTGGGACCTGGCCGCCCGCCGGGCCGGCGTGCCACTGTGGCGGCTGCTGACCGACATGTCACCCCAGCAACTCGTCGAGGCCGCCGACCTGCGCTACCTCGCCGACGTACTGACGCCGGATCAGGCGGTCGCGCTGCTGGAACAGAAGGAATCGGGCCGCAAGCAACGGATCGAGGAGCTGGAGGCAACCGGCTACCCCTGCTACACCACCTCTGCTGGGTGGCTCGGCTACTCCGATGACAAGCTGCGGATGCTGTGCGAGGAAGCCGTTGCCGCAGGCTACAAACACGTCAAGCTCAAGGTCGGCGCCGATCTCGCCGATGACATCCGGCGCTGCGGGATCGCGCGCGAGGTCATCGGGCCGGACGGCCATCTGATGATCGACGCGAACCAGGTGTGGGAGGTGCCGCAGGCGATCGAGTGGGTCAACGCGCTGGCCGAGTTCGACCCGCTGTGGATCGAGGAACCGACCAGCCCCGACGACATCCTCGGTCACGCCGCCATCCGCAAGGCGATCGCCCCGATCGGTGTCGCCACCGGTGAGCACGGGATGAACCGGGTGCTGTTCAAGCAGCTGTTCCAAGCCGGTGCCATCGACTTCTGCCAGCTCGACGCCGCTCGCCTGGGCAGCGTCAACGAGGTGCTCGCGGTCTACCTGCTCGCGGCCAAGTTCGACGTACCGGTCTGTCCGCATGCGGGTGGGGTCGGTTTGTGCGAACTCGTTCAGCACCTGGCGATCTTCGACTACGTGGCGGTCTCCGGAGATCTCGACGGGCGGGTCACGGAGTACGTCGACCACCTGCACGAGCACTTCGTCGAGCCGTGCGTGGTGCGGAATGGCGCCTACGTCGTACCGGTCGCGCCCGGATACAGTGCCGAGATGCACAGGGAGTCGCTTCAGACCTACCAGTACCCGCACGGGTCCTACTGGGCTGCGCTGCCATGACCGGCGGCAAGCTGAGCGAGCCGACGGTTTCGCAGACGGATGTGGTCGTCGAGGGCATCCGGCAGATGATCATCGACGGCCGGCTCCGGCCGGGAAGCCGGCTGCCGGTCGAGAACGATCTCGCTGCTGCGCTGGGCGTCTCGAGGACCCCGCTCCGCGAGGGGGTCCGCGCGCTGTCCATGATGGGCATCCTCGAGACCCGGCGAGGCGACGGCACCTATGTCACCAAACTCGATCCCGCCATGCTGCTCGCGCCGCTCGGATTCGTCGTCGACCTGCAGGACGGCAGCGCGACCCCTCATCTGCACGCGGTCCGCCGGATCCTCGAAACCGAAGCCGCCGCCGCTGCCGCGCTGCACATCAGCTCGTCGAAACTCGAGTCCGCAGCGGAGTTGCTGCGCCACAACGAGGCTGAGCTCGCTCTCGCCGAGCCCAACCACGAGACCGTGATCGAGAACGACATAGCCTTCCACCGCATCATCGCCGAGGCAGGCGGCAACCCCGTGCTGGCCGCGCTGGTCGCCGCCCTGGGTGGACGGACGATGCGCGACCGGCTGCGCCGATCCATCTCCCAGCCCGGCGCCGACGAAACAGCCCACCGCGAACACCTCTCGATCCTCGCCGCCCTCACCGCCCAGGACCCCGACCGCGCGCGCACCCGGATGGCCGCCCACCTGTTCACCGTCGAGGACTACCTCGTCGAGCACGGCGCAGCCGACACGCCCTAGCCGGAGGCGATGGCTCGGAGCGGATCAGTTCTGGCAGCCCGAGCGGCAGGCCAGGCGGCCGCCGCGGTCGCGGCGATGATCACGCCGACGAGGCCGAGGACGATGACCAGCCATGGGACGGTCAGATCGGCCAGATGCTGACCGAGCATCGCATGTTGGAGGACGGCTCCGACGCCGAGCCCGACGAAGACGCCGAGGACGGCTCCGAAGGTCGAGATCACCAGACTCTCCCAGGCGATCGAGCGGCGGATCAGGTCGGTGCCGGCACCGACCGCCCGGGCGATGCCGATCTCGCGAGTGCGTTCGGTCACCGAGAGGATCAGCGTGTTGACGACACCGAAGACGGCGATGATCACCGCGACGGCGAACATCGCGTACAGAACGGCGAAGCCGACGCGCTGCACGTCCTGCAACCTGGTGACCAAGGCGTCCCGGTCGATCACCTCGACATCCGGCCGAACGGCGAACGTCCGGTCCAGGGCGGCTTTGGCCGCGACCGGATCGGGGCCGGTGGCGTAGATCAGGCTGAGCCGTGAGCGGGTCCGCTCGGGAACCGCGGCGACATCGACGAAGATCGCGGCCTGGAGTTCGGTGGCGTCGTAGATTCCAGCGACCTTGGTCACCACCTGGTGTGCCGGATCGAAGGTCACCGTCAGTTCGTCGCCCAGTCTCAGCCCGAGCATGTCGGCCTGGTTCTTCGACACGACGGCACCCTGGCGGAGGTCGGCCACGCCGGACACCAGATCCGGCGTGAACACGGTGCCGAGCGCATGCGGCTCGATCGCGGAGACCCGCCGTACCGTCTGCCCTCCTCGGTAGGAGATGTCGGCCACGACATCGCGACTGCCTGCCGCCGTACTCACCTCCGGAAGCCGGCGCACGAGCTCCAAGGTCGATGCGTCCAGAACCGCCTCGCCACCTGCGGCGGGCTGCACGATCGTCGTTGCCGCCGGCACGTTCTCCCGCACGGTCGATCCGACCAGACTCAGCAAGGTGGCGCTGAGTACGCCGAGCGCACAGATCAGCGCGAGCCCGATGGTAATGGCGGTTCCGGTTGCGGCGGTACGACGCGGATCGCGCACGGCATTGCGGACCGCGAGCCGGAGAGCCGGGCTGCTGCGCCGCGCGACCAGGCCGAGCAGGGGACGCAAGCAGAATCCGGCAAGGACCGGCGCGAGCAGCAGCACCCCAACGACTCCGACGAGGGCAGCGAGAAGACTCACGATCCGGGCTGCGTTCTCTGCGCTCGGGCTCGCGGTGAGACCGATGACGACAACCGACACCGCGACTGCTACGGCACCGATGATCGTCTGTCGACGTCCCTGCGCCCTCGGCGTCGAATGATCCAGTCGCAACGCCGCCATCGGAGAGATGCCGGCCGCTCGTCGCGCGGCGCTCCACGCCGCGGTGACTGTGACCAGCAAGCCGATGCCGAGGCCAAGCAGGACCGCAACCGGTACGCCGGCCAACGGGATCCGCCCATCCGAATTCATCAACGGAAGCAGGAGCGCGGCCAGCCCGATCCCGCAGGCCACGCCGACCGCTCCACCGGCGGACCCCAGGAGCAGGGCCTCGACGAGCGTGCTGAACCGGATCTGCCGGCGATAGGCGCCCACTGCCCGTAAAAGGGCGAACTGTCTGGTCCGCTGGGTGACCAGGATCGAGAAGGTGTTCGCGATGACGAACATGCCGACCAGCAGGGCCACCGCAGCGGCCGGTAAGAGCGCGAGCCGCAGGTCCTTTGCACCGTCGGCTGCTTCGCGCGCGGATGCCGCGGCCAGGGTCTCTCCGGTGGACGCCCGGAAGCCGGGCCCGGTGATTCGATCGGCAGCTGCCGTCAGCGCCGTACTGTCAGCTCCCGGTACGACGGTCAGCTCGATCCGCTCGACGTCGTCGCCAAGGACCTTCGTCGCGGTCCTGGCGTCGTACGCAACTGCGGGAACTGGGTCAGATCCCAGCTGTGGATCGGATCGTGGGCCGAGGGATCGATACGCGAACAGGCCGACCACGACTGGAGTGTCCACCTTGGCGTCCGCGAGCAGGATGCGGACCCGGGTGCCGACCCGCAACTGTCCCTTGGCCGCTTCAGCATCACGCAGGACGACCTCACCGGCCTTTGCCGGCGCGCGGCCTTCGGTCAGTTCGAACCGACTGGTCCGGCTCCAGTTCGTTCCGGCGTACTCCGGCACTGTCTCGCCGGGCACCAGCTTGCCGTCCGCGCCGACCAGACCGGCTCGTCCGACCGCTACGACAGACACTCCACGCACGCCCGGCAGATCTGCCAACTGCTTGCTCTGCGCAACAGTCAGAGCGGCATCGCTGTCGATGCGCTGCACCGCGATGCCGACATCGGTCCGCGACCGCTGGGCCGACAGCGCGGTCGCCGTCGAATCGCTGATCAACCACGCGGCGACCATCGCGGCAACACCAACCGCGATCGCGAGCAGGGTCATGACGACGCGGCTCTTGTGCGCGACCAGATCGCGAATCATTGCCTTGAGCATCAGGAAGTCACCTTCTCCAGCGACTTCATCAGGTCGAGGACACGGTCAGCCGTCGGTGCCGTCAACTCGTCCACCAGCCGTCCGTCGGTGAGGAACAGCACGCGATCCGCGAACGCGGCCGCGGACGGTTCGTGCGTCACCATCACCACGGTCTGCTCGAATTCGTCGACGCAACGACGCAGGAAACCGAGCAGCTCGGTCGAGGCCGCCGAGTCCAGCGAGCCGGTCGGTTCGTCGGCGAAGACCACCTCGGGGTTGGTCACCAGAGCCCGTGCCACCGCGACGCGCTGCTGCTGACCACCGGACAGTTGACTCGGGCGATGACCGAGCCGGTCCCGCAGCCGAACGACGTCCACAACCCGGTCGACGGCGGTCTGATCCGGCGGCCGGCCGGCCAGATCGAAGGGCAGCGTGATGTTCTCGAGCGCGGTCAAGGTGGGAAGCAGGTTGAAGGCCTGGAAGATGAAACCGACGCGGTCCCGGCGGAGCGCGGTGAGCTGGTCGTCGGACAGTTCGCCCAACTCGGCATCACCGATCCGGATCGCACCGAGATCCGGCCGGTCCAGCCCGGCGACACAATGCATCAACGTCGACTTACCGGAGCCCGACGGCCCCATGATCGCGGTGAACTGGCCGCGGTGAAAGTCCACGGTGACTCCGTCGAGAGCGATCACCCGTGCGTCGCCGGTGCCGTAGATCTTGGTGAGCGCGGTCGCTTGGACCGCTGGGGTTCGAGTGGGCATGGGCCGATCCTGGCTGCGCCGACACCGACGCCTCATCGGCTGATCGTCGATCGGCACCCACTACGAAAGATGAGGCAGGTCTAGCCGATCAACCGCTGCGGCGGAGCGTCGGCGGAATCTACGGTGGCAACATGATCCAGTACGGCGACACTCCCCCGCTGCTCCGGCTGCCGGAGCGCCTGGTGGTCGCCGTACTGCTGGCAGGCGCTCCGTTCCTGTCGAGCGGCAGCACGCCGACCCAGTTGCAGGAACTGCTTGGCCCGCAATGGCTCCAGCAGACGGTCGCGGCCCTCGTCAGCGCGATCGTCGTACTGCTGCCGCGTCGGCCCTTACCGCTGCTGGCAGCCGCACTGGTGCTTGCCCCGCTGCATGCGACGACCATCCCGCTCCAGTGGGTTGCTTGTGTCGTCGCTGCATCGATCTTCCGGTCCATGCGCCGACTGGCCGGGTACGGCTTGGCCCTAGTCGCCGTACAGGTCGTGGCGCCTGGTGTCTCCCTTGCGCAACTACCCGCTGCGATGGGAAGCGCCTTCGCGCTGGTGGGGGTACCGATGCTGGTAGGCGGGTGGATGAAGGCGAGACGTCAGGTTGTGGCCGGTCTTCGGGAGCGGGCCGCGTACGTCGAACGTGAGCGAACCGCGCAGATCACCGCGGCACGCGCGGAGGAGAGGACGCGGATCGCCCGCGACCTGCACGACGTCGTCGCCCATCGAGTCTCGCTGATGGTCCTGCATGCGGGAGCCCTGCAGTGCAACACGGCAGAGCAGACGACACTTGCCGAGGCGGAGCTCATTCGCACGACCGGGCAAGAAGCGCTCGGGCAGTTGCGGACGGTTCTCAGCGTGCTCACCACCGGTCAGCAAGATCTGGTTCCGCAGCAGGGACTGGCTCAGCTCGATCCCTTGCTCAACCGATCCCGTGCCGTCGGATTGCCGATCTCGCGTCGCGACCGCGGCGATGCTCGACCGGTGCCAGTGCTGGTGGAGAACACCATCTACCGAGTCGCGCAGGAGGCGTTGACCAATGTGCACAAGCATGCGGGCGCGGCTGTGACCCGCGTGCTGCTCGAGTACCAGGAGAATCACCTTCTGCTCGAGGTGATCAACGAGGCAGGGCAGTCCGGCTCGTTGCCGGGCAGCCGGTCCGGACTGATCGGGTTGCGTGAGCGGGTCGAACTCATGGGCGGCGAGTTCCACGCCGGCCACCTGGACGGCGGTGGCTTCATCGTCAGAGCCCGGCTCCCGCTGCCGCCGACCGAAGTTCGCGCCTCATGATCCGGGTGCTGATCGTCGACGACGAAGACCTGGTCCGCAGCGGGCTCCGGATGATCCTCGACACCGCCGACGACATCGAGGTGGTCGGCGAGGCCACCGACGGAGCTGCCGCGGTCGAGGCGGTCCGGTGCCACGACCCCGACGTCGTACTGATGGATGTCCGGATGCCCGGCATGGAAGGTCTGTCGGCACTCACCGAGATCAACCAGGCCGCGGCACCACCGAAGGTCATCATGCTGACGACCTACGACCTCGACGACTACGTCCACACTGCTCTGCGGCGCGCGGCCGCCGGCTTCCTGCTCAAGGACACCTCGCCGCAGGACCTGGTGACGGCGATCCGGACGGTCGCGGCCGGCACCGCGATCCTCTCGCCCGCAGTCACCCAGCGCCTGATCACGGCTTTCGCCGAGCAGCAACCGCCTGCAACAGCCGTCGCCGCCCGCGCCCAACTCGAACTACTGACCGAACGCGAAGCACAGGTGGCCCACGGCGTCGCCCGCGGCCTCTCGAACGCCGAGATCGCCCGCGAGATCGCGGTCGGGGAACCAACCGTCAAATCCCATGTCAGCCGCGCCTTGACCAAACTCTGCCTCGCCAACCGCGTCCAATTGGCCCTCCTTGTCCGCGATGCAAAGGGCATCATGGGAGGGTGAGGTTCTTTCGGCGGCGCCCGCGGAAACGTGTCCAGGATGTGCTGGCTGCTGCGCTGTACGAGCGCGACGGCCGAGCGCGTGAGCGGATCGATCGGTGGTGGGCGGATGAAGCCCGCCGCGACGAGGTATGGCGCGGCGCGTGGTTCTTGCTGACCGCGGCGAACTTCAGGTTCGGGAATCACGAGGTGCCGGAGCGCGTCGTACCGGTGCTTGAGTTCCTGCTTGAATCCGATCCGACGTCGCCGTACCAGCCGCGGGTCCGGCTGACCGCCTGTCTGCCGCAGACCGCCACCGACCCGCAGAACGGCCTGTACGTCGGCGATCCCTGGATACGGCGGATCGTCCCGGCCGCGCTGCGGTTTCCCGATCTCGCACTGCGTCAGCGGTTGGCCGACCTGTTGTCGGTCACTGATCAGCCCGGTCTGCTGGACGCTCTGGAAGCCGAGTTCCGGCCGCGTGCGCAGCTGGGCCCGACCTACATCGGCGCGGCGCCGCCCGGCCATGAGACCCGGTGCGGACTGTGGCGAGAGGGTGAGCCGGACTCGCTGATGGAGATCGTGTCCGCCAACCCGTACCTGCCGCGACCGCCTGCCCAGCCCGATGACGTCGACCTGTCTTTACTCGCGCTCCTGAAGGACCGACTCGACCTGCTGCCGGCCTTTGACCAGGGCGCCCTGGTCGTGCGGCTGCTGGAGTATCTGACCACCTGGCTGCCCGACGAGGTCCACGACCGCTGCCGCCGCGCGTTGCGTGAACTGCCCGCCGACGGTGCCGCGGCCGTGTGTGAACAGGCGATCCACGGCAACGCCGAGGCGATCGCAGCAGCCCGCGACGCCGGTTACCGCCCCACCGAACCCGGCTTGCTACCGCTCCATTTGCTGCTCACCCAGCAGTTCGCCGCCTATCGCGAGGCCGACCCCGGCGGGCGGGTCCTCCAGTCGGCGTGCTCGACGTACAGACTCACGATCGACGACCGCGTCATCATCGACCGGATCCTGGCGCTCCTGAACACGAACCTGCCGTACGACGTGACCGTCGCCGTACGGCGATCCCTGCGCGACCTCGGCTCCACCAGCAACCCGCTGGAGAACTTGGAGCGCGGCGGCATGCGCGACGCGCTCCTCACTCACGCGCTCGACCTCAACCCCGAGGCAGTAGCCGCCGTAGTCGACGCCGGCTACCTCCCCGAAAACGACGCCCGACTCCCCCTGCTCTTCCTCACCGAGCAGTTCGACCGCTACGACGCCGAAGACCCAGACGGCACAGCCCTCCGCGCCGTCCTAGCCGAGAAGCACTACCGCTACCACCACAAAGACTTCCGCACCATCGCACAACGCGCAGCCCGCCCAGACCCCTGGCCCCCCGCC
>NZ_SMKA01000099.1 GCF_004348455.1 Kribbella albertanoniae | reverse complement strand
GGCTCACAGGGGGTTGATAATGACATCCATTTTCAATAAGTTGCGCTGGTGCAAACCTTGTTGCGGCCTGTCGCGCTGTTCGTTGTTCTTGCTGGGATCGGTCTGACCGGGTGTGGGGCGCCGGCGCCTGCGGGTGGTGGGGCGACGGATCGGTTCGTGGTGATCGATGCGGAGGAGCTGGGGCGCTTCAATCCGTTGACGGGGCATGGCAGCAATGGGGAATCGAAGATCTACGAGAGCCTGTACCGCGTTGCCGAGGGGCAGGACGATCGGATCCCGGATGCGGTGCCGGTGCTGGCGGAGGGTGCGCCGACGCCGGTTGGTGGCGATCTGACCCATTGGCGCGTGAAGACCCGGGCGGGGGTCACGTTCTCGGACGGGTCGACCTTTGGGTCGGAGGACGTCGTCGCGACGTACAACGCGGTGATCAACAAGGCGTTCGCCGCGCCGATCGCGGCGAACTTCGACTTCCTGCGGACCGCTGAGGTCTCCGGTCCGAACAGTGTGGACTTCCGGTTGACCGGCGCGTACGCCGATGTTCCGCATCGGCTCTTCCTCGCGATCGCGCCCGCCGAGAGCCTCGCGAAGCCCGGCCCCGCGGACAAGCTTGCCCTGGGCAACAAGCCGGTCGGGACCGGGCCGTACGCGCTGACCGAGCTGCGGACGGACCAGGTGGTCCTGTCTGCACGCGACGGCTACTGGGGATCCAAGCCGCAGGTCAAGACGTTCGTGATCCGGCGGACCGACGACGAGAAGGCGCGCGCCGCCCAGCTCGCCAGCACGGCGGACGGTACCAAGCTGTCGCCTGCTTTGGCCCGCGCGGTCGCGAAGAACGGGTACCGCACCGTGGTCGCCAAGGCCAACGACTGGCTCGGCATCACTCTCCCCACCGGTGACCCGGTCGCGGGTGATCCCGGCATCCGCCTCGCGCTCAACCTCGGTGTCGATCGCGGCGCGATGGTCCGCGACATCCTCCAGGGTGAAGGCACCCCGGTCTCGACACTGGTCAGTTCCTTGTACGGCGACGCGTACGACCCGGCCCAGGACTTCACCTTCGACGCAGACCGCGCGCGGAAGGTCCTTGATGACGCCGGCTGGCGGCTCGGCGCCGACGGGATCCGGGTTCGCTACGGACGACGCGCGGCCTTCAACGTCGCGTACTACCCGACCGAGATCCTGCGCCGGGATCTCACCATGGCCTCGGTCTCCGACGCCAAGAAGATCGGCATCGAGATGAAGCCGGTCGCGGTCGAGAAGTCGACGATGACGCCGGAGTATCTGGCCAAGACGGCCTTCATGCTCGGCGGTGGCGGCCAGCCCTACACCCTCGACACCCAGCTCTACCCGAAGTTCCACTCGCGGTACGCAACTGCGGGCGCGGGATCGAAATGGGACAACGCCTCCGACTACGTGAACCCCGCTGTGGACCGCGCGCTGCAGGCGGCCCGTGTCGAACAGGACCCGGCCAAGCGAGCGAAGCTGTACCGCGACTTCCAGGCCGCCTATCACGCGGCCCCGGCGATGCTCGCGCTCGTGTCGGAGAACCACGTCTACGTGGTGCGTGACAACGGCTGGAAGTTCGGACCGACGGCACTCGAGCCGCACGCCCACGGCGTGGCCTGGGGTCCCTGGTACTCGTTGGCCCGCTGGACGCGCGGGTGATTCGGACCCGTCGCGCCCGGATCCGGCAACTCGCCGGGAGACGGCTCCTGTACGGCGTACCGCTGGTGCTCGTGGTTTCGCTGGCGACGTTCGCCCTGGCCGCCGCCAGCCCGTTCGATCCGCTCGAGGCGTATCTCGGCGGATCGGGTGACGGGTTCACCGAAGCAGAACGTGGCGCCCTCCGCGAGACCCTCGGACTCAACCAGCATTGGTTTGCAGCCTGGTGGCACTGGCTGACCGGCCTGTTCACCGGAGACCTCGGGTACTCGCGCACCTTCCACGAGCCAGTCGCGCAGGTACTGGCCGACCGACTGGGATGGACCGCCCTGCTCGGCCTCAGCGCCTCGGTTGTTGCGATCGTGCTGTCCGCAGCTCTCGGGGCAACCGCGGGCCTAAAAGCCGGGGGCCTGGCCGACCGACTGATCAGCGGCTTCGCCGTCATCCTGTACGCCGTCCCTCCGTTCATCGTCGCGCTCGGATCGGTACTGCTGTTCGCGGTGACCCTGCGATGGGTCCCCGCGGCCGGGGTGACCGACTCAGGTGATGCGATCACCGCGGCCTCGACCCTGCGGCATCTCTTCTTGCCCGCGCTCGTTCTGGGGATCTCGCAGGTGCCGCCGCTGGCGTTAGGGCTCCGCGAAGCCATCACCAGAGCGGCCGACGGGGACGCCGTACGGGGTGCTCAGGCTCGCGGCCTGCCGCGGCGAATCGTCCAGAGCAGGCACATCCTGCCGATGGCCGCCGCGCCCTTCTTCGCACTCATCGGCGGCAGACTGCCGGAGCTGCTCGTTGGGGCGACCGTGGTGGAGACGGTCTTCGCCTGGCCCGGTCTCGGCGACGCCGTGGTGAATTCCGCGCGCGCACTGGACTTCCCGCTGCTCGCGGTCGTGGTCGTCCTGACGGTGGTAGTGGTTGTCGTGGGCAACCTTGCCGCGGATGTCGCGGCAGTCGCTGCCGATCCACGGATCGAAGCCGATGGCTGATCGCAGGCAGATGGGATTGGCGGTGGCGGCCGTGGTGGTGCTGGCCGGCTACGCGATCCTCGCCCCGCTGGTGCATCCCATCGACGAAGCCATCACCGATTTCGCGTCGGGTGATCAGGGCCCCGGCGCCGCGCACTGGTTCGGCACCGATGCCTCCGGGCGGGATCTCCTGACGCTGGTCGCCAAGGGGATGCGTGTCTCGCTGGCGATCGCGGTGGCCACCGCGATCATCTCCACCCTGATCGGCGTCGTGGTCGGGATCGCGGCCGGCGCTGCCGGTGGCTGGGTGGATCGGATCAGTATGCGCATCGCCGAAGCGTTGACGGCCGTCCCGAGCCTGCTGCTGTCCCTGCTGATCGTCTCGCTGTTCCGCGGCTCGCTGGTCGCGATCGTCATCTCGCTGGTGCTCACGCACTGGACGGCGACCGCTCGAGTCGTGCGCGCCGAAGTCCTGTCGGTCCGCAATGCCGAGTACGTCGAGGTGGCCAGGCTGCACGGGTTGACCGCGACGCGCATTGCGCGGATCCACTTCCTGCCGGTCGCGGCCGGGCAGGCCCGAGTGGCCGCCGTACTGCTGGTCGCGCATGCGGTGTGGCACGAATCGACACTGTCGTTCCTCGGTGTCGGTCTGCCTCCGCACCAGGCGTCGCTGGGCACGTTGCTCGCGGACTCGGGGCAGGCACTGCTGCTCGGGCACTGGTGGCAGCTGGTCTTCCCGGCCGGTGCGATCGTCGCAGTCACGCTCGCGCTGTCGGCGCTGGGCCGCTCGCTCGCCGGACCATGTCGGGAGCCGATCGCGTGACCCTCGAACTCAAAGCCGTCCAGGTCCGCATTCCCATCGGCGCGGGCCGCGAGGTGCACGCACTGACCGATGTCGATCTGCTCGCGATACCAGGCAAGCCGCACTTCGTGGTTGGCGGTTCGGGCTCCGGGAAGTCGACCCTCTGCTCAGTCGTCAGCGGGCTGCTGCCCAGCCACGCCCGATTCGCAGGCACGGTGTCGGCGGCAGGCTTCGCCGTACCGGAGTTGTGGCGCCACCGCGGACGTGTTGTCGGCGTGGTGCCGCAGTCGGCGATGACCTGCTTCACCCCGGTACGACGACTCGGCGGGCAACTGGCCGAGACGGTTCGCTACCTCGGCGGTGAGCGCGGTCCCGCGGAGCTGCTCGACCTCGTCGGACTCGATCCGAGTGCGCTTACGAAGTATCCGCTCGAACTCTCGGGCGGCATGCTGCAGCTGGCTGCGATCGCCGCCGCGCTGGCCGGTGACCCGCCGGTGGTGGTGGCCGACGAACCGACCTCGGCGCTCGACCGGGGGCGTTCGGAGGACGTCGTACGACTGCTGGCCAAGCTCGCCGCTGATCGGGTCGTCCTGGTCGCGACCCACGACCTCGCTGCGGTCCGCAGTGGGGCCCCCGATGCGGATCTGTCGGTGATGTTCGCGTCGCGGATCGTCGAGACAGGCCGCGCCGGTGACATCTTCACCGCACCGCGCGCGGACTACACCCGTGACCTGCTCGCCGCATTGCCGGAGAACGGGCTGCATCCCCTCCCGCACCCGGTGCCGGACCTGATCGACCTGCCCGCCGACTACCGCTATGGAGGATGACCAGCGCATGCTCTCGGCACGTTTCCTCGCGGTCGGCCACGGCCGGACCACCCTGCTCCACGACGTCGAGTTCGACATCGCTCCTGGTGAGATCGTCGGCTTGGTCGGCCCGTCCGGCTCCGGTAAGACGTCGTTGCTGCGTGTCCTCACCGGGCTGAACCGGCCACTCGACGGCGAGGTGCTGATCGACGGCGACCCGCTTCCCAAGCGTCCAAGGGGGCAGGTGGCGATGCTGTTCCAGTCGGCTCGCCGTTCCTGTGATCCACGCCTGACCCTGCGCCGGTCGATCGAGATCTGCGCGCCGGACAGCGGGATCGACTGGGATTCCCTGTGTACCAAGGCGGATCTGCAACCCGCGCTCCTCGACCGCCGTCCGGATCAGGTGTCGGACGGGCAGCTGCAGCGGGCCGCGATCGCCCGCGCGCTCGCCGGCCGGCCCGGCTACCTGCTGTGCGACGAGATGACCGCGGCCCTCGACCCGGCGGCGACGGCGGCCGTCGTGGCCACGCTGCGCCGGGCTGCCGACGACGGCGCCGGGGTCCTGTTCGTCAGCCATGACCTGCCGCTGGTCGGTGCCTGCGCCGATCGCGTCCTCGAGCTCCAATCCTCAACTGTCACTGAAACCTCCCCGAGAAAGGTTCCTTCATGAACTCCCGCCCCCGACTGCACGTACTGAGCCGGACCGATCTCCATAACCTCGAACTCTCGCCCGCCGAAGCGATCACGCTGGTCGAGGACGGCTACCTGGCCTACGCCGCCGGCCGCTCACGCAACCCGGCCAAGCTGATGGTGCCGCTGCCCGACCCCGAACGCGACGCCGTCACCTACTCGATGCTCGGGTACGACGGCTCGCTCGAACAGGCCGCCTTCAAGACGAGCTACCGCCAGGGCAGCACCTCCGCCGAGAAGTACTACACGACCATCACGCTGTACGACGACACCACCGGCATGCCGTTCGCCCTGATGGACTGCCAGCGGGTCGGAGCGACTCGGACACCGGCCAGCACCGCCCTGATCGCTCGGACCTGCGCCCGTCCGGGTGCGCGTACGGCGCTCATGGTCGGAACTGGCGTGCAGGGGATCCGGACCCTGCCCTACCTGCTGACCGCGCTGCCGGAGCTGGAGAAGCTGCAACTGTTCGGCACTCACCCCGATGGGCTCCGGGACAGCGTCGCGGCGGTGGCCGAACGGTTCCCCGACCGCAAGGTCGAACTGATCGACGACGTCGAAGCCGCCGCCCGCGAAGCCGATATCGTCGTGGCTGCGTCCGGCCGGGCAGCACACCCGAAGATCCAGCTCGGCTGGTTGCCGAAGGGTGGATTGCTGGTTTCTGTTGCCAGCAAGGGCGTTCAGGAAGGAACGCTCGCCGAGGCCGACTACACGGTGGCCACCAGCGCCGCGCAGGTCGAGGTCACCGGTCAGCGGATGGCCGGTCCGGACGGCGTCTTCCGCATCGACGCCGAGCTCCCCGACATCCTCGCCGGGCGTGCGCCAGGTCGCCGTACTGATGACGACCGGGTGTTCGCATTCAGCAGCGGCATGATCATCACCGACATCCCGGTGGCCCACGCGCTTGCTGCGCGCGCGATCGCTGCGGGTCGCGGCCAAGAGGTTGCCCTGTGGTCATGACGGAGACCCTGTCCCCGCCACTTCCCGCAATCGAACGACCTTGGGCACTCGCTGTGCGGACGTCCCGGACGATCTGGGAGATCGCGCACGCCATCGGTGGCGGGCCGTTTCACGTCGTTCACCCGGCGACGTTCGCGGAGAACCTGCAGCGGATGACCGATGCACTCGCTGCTGAAGGAGTGGCCGGCACCGTCTACTACGGAAAGAAGGCCAACAAGGCGTCGGCCTGGCTGCGTGAATGCGCTCGGCTGGGCAGCGGCGTCGACGTCGCGAGTGTGCCCGAACTGGTCCATGCCCTAGGCAACGGAGTACGCGGTGAAGCGATCGGGGTGACCGGTGCCGCGAAGCCGGACGGCCTGCTCTGGCTTGCATTGCGACACCACTGCCTGATCGCGGTCGACGCGGCCGACGAGCTGGAACGCGTTCTGCAGCTGGCGGGCGAGCTCGGTGAGCCGGCCGAGATTCTGCTGCGGGTGCGACCACCGGCAGCTCCCGACAGCAGGTTCGGGTTCGCGCCCGAGGCACTCAACGCCGCGGTACGGCGATGTGCCGAGCCCGGGGCGCCCGTCGTACTGCACGGGTTCTCGTTCCACCTGGACGGGTATGACCCGGTTCCGCGAGCCGAACTCGCCGCACAGCTGATCGGCCACTGCCGGGCCGCGCGGGCGTTGGGGCATTCCGCGTCGAAGATCAGCATCGGTGGCGGGATTGCGGTGTCCTATGTGGAGGCCGAGGACTGGGCGCGGTTCGAAGCCGGCCGATCTGACGAGTGGTTCCATGCCGGGCACAATCCGGCTCGGACCTACCCGTACCACCAGTCGCCGATCGGCGCGGGCATGGTCACGGCCATCCTGCGGCACGAGATCGACGGACGCCCGTTGGCAGATCGGCTGCGAGCTGACGGGATCGAGCTGCTGTTGGAGCCCGGCCGGGCGCTGGTCGACGGCGCCGGCTTCACCGTCTTCCCGGTACTGGGCTGCAAGGACGGCGACGAGCATCTGATCACCACCGTGGCCGGGCTGTCGATGAGTCTGTCCGAACAGTGGAAGGGCAGCGAGTTCCTGCCCGATCCGATCCTGATTCGCCGTACCGATGGCGCCGACGATCCCGTGCGCACCACCGTCGGCGGCTCCAGCTGTATGGAGTACGACGTCCTGACCTGGCGCACGATCCAGTTGCCGGCCCGGCCGGTGGCCGGGGATCTGCTGCTGTACCCCAACACCGCCGGATACCAGATGGACAAGAACGAAAGCGGCTTCCACCAGTTGCCGCTGCCGCCCAAGGTGGTGGTCGACGGAGACCGTTGGCAGGTCGACACCGACTACCCGATCCAGGAGATCCGATGACCGTCGTCCAGCGTGTGTCCGAACTGATCGGGAACACGCCGTTGCTCGAGCTCGCGCGGACCGGGACCGGAACCCGTCTGTTGCTCAAGCTCGACCACCTCAACCCCACCGGATCGTGCAAGGTGCGGATGGCCCAGCAGATGGTCGACGACGCCGAACGGGACGGGGTGCTCCGGCCCGGCGGCCATATCGTCGAACCCACCTCCGGGAACACCGGCTGCGGTCTCGCGCTGGTCGCTCTGGAACGCGGGTACCGCTTCACGGCCGTGGTCGATCAGCATGCCGCGCGGGAAAAGCTCCGGATGCTGACTGCACTCGGAGCGGAGCTGGTATTCGTCGACATCCCACCTGGTGGGGGCGTCGGCTCGGTTCTGCGCAGGCGGGTCGCTGCTGAGATCGCGGCGGCCACTGGAGCTTTCCATCCAGATCAACACAACAATCCTGGGAACGGCGCCGGCTACACCGATCTCGCGGCGGAGCTGCGACGGCAACTCGGTGCGGTGGATGTGCTGGTCGCGGCGATCGGGACCGGCGGGTCGTTGTGCGGCACGGTCCGGGCGCTCCGCGCGGCCGGTTCGCGGACCCGCTCGGTCGCGGTCGAACCAATCGGATCGATCATCTTCGGCGGTGCTCCTGGCATCTACCACCAGACCGGGGCGGGCAGTCCGGAAGGATTCCCGATCGGTGCGAACGTCGACCGTACTGTCATCGACGAATCCCACCGCGTGTCCGATGCCGATGCTTTCGCCGGTGCTCGAGTCGTGGCCCGGCGGACCGGTGCGCTGGTCGGCGGCACCACTGGTGGCGCTATCCACGTAGCGCTGCGAGGGCTACTCGGTCACCCGGCGGGGAGCACGGTGGTGGTGCTGTCCAACGACACCGGCGAGAAGTACCTGGACTCGGTGTTCGACGACGGCTGGCTGCGCGAACGCGACGTACTCGACGAGCTGGCGCATCGGCGGGTCGAGCGCTGGTTCACGACGTACGAAGCCTCGGTGCGGGTGGCAACCCGGGACAGGTGGGCAACGCGCGCACCAGTGGCGGTGGGCGTGTGAGCACGCTGGAGAAGGTCCGTACGACGGACGGCTACCGCACGCTCGTCGCCCTGGCCGCTCCGATCGCGGGCATCCAGCTGGCCCAGGTCGCGCTCACCAGCGTCGACCTGGCCATGCTGGGCCTACTCGGTGTCTCCGCGGTGGCAGCGGGTGGGCTGGCGCTCCTGCTCTACAACCAGATCCGGACGATGTGCGTCGGCATGGTCACCGGCGTCGGGAACCTGGTGGCGACCGCGGCCGGCGCGGGCGAACGCCGTACCGGCACTGGCGAACCGGATGAGCAGGCGCGGCAGGAGATCCGGACGCTGCTGCGGTCTGCGCTGCTGGTGGCGACGCTGACCGCGGCGGTCGGGGCGGGTGTCCTGTGCGGTCTGGCACTGGCGTTGCCGCTGCTGGGACAGCGTCCGGAGATCGTGACGCTCGCCAGGGCCATGATGTTCACCCTGGCGGGCGGGCTGTTCCCGATGATCTGGCTGAACGTACTGCGCCAGTTCGCGGTCGGACTGCGGCGGCCCGGTTCCCTGCTGGCGGTAACCCTGGTGTCGATCGCGGTGAACGCCGTACTGAACCTGGTCTTCATCCACGGCTGGCTGGGAATGCCCGAGCTGGGCGTCGCGGGGGTCGGTTTGTCGACGACCGTGGTGCAGTTCTTCACGCTGGGGGTGTTTGCCAGCGCTGTACGGCGGGATGCGTTCCTGCGGCCGATGGTGTCGCTCGCGGCGTGGCGGGCGGATCCCGCGGTCGTCCGGCACATGGTCAAGCACGGGACGCCGATCTGTTTCACGTACGGTTCGGAGGCGGCGATCACGTCGATCGCGACGGTGTTGATGGGCCTGTTCGGTCCCGTCATGCTCGCCGCCTCGAACCTCGCGAACCAGCTGGCCTACATCGTGTATCAGGTCAACATCGGCCTGTCGCAGGGCTCGTCCATCCTGGTCAGCCGTGCGGTCGCCCGCGACGAGCCGTACCGGGCCAGGATCATTGCACGGCAGGCATTCACTGTGTCGTGGACGTTCATGGCCGTGGTGAGCCTGATCTACATCGTGCTCCCGCAGGTGGTGCTGTCGCCGTTCCTGTCGAGCGAGGCCGACGCGGCGGTGCTTGCCACCGCATCGACCTTGTTGTTCTTCGCGGTCGCGCAGCAGTACAGCAAGGGCACCCAGAACATCCTGGTCGGACTGCTGCGCGGCCTCGGCGACACCAAGTCGGGGCTGCGATCGACCCTCGTCGGCTACTGGCTCGTCGGCGTACCGGCGATGGTTCTCTGCGCCTACGTGTTCAACTGGGGCGGCTGGGGAGTCTGGTCGGGCCTGTGCTGCGGCTTCGCAGCCACCGCATTCCTGCTCGGCCGCCGCTTCCGTGCCCTTTTCGGTCGGCGGTGACGGGGTACCGGGCAGGGCATAACGGAACGAAAGAAGTGAGAGCAATGGTGTTGCCGCAGTCCGTCAGTAACGCGGAGAAGCCGTGGACGGAGGAGGAGCTCGCGCGGTTGGGGAAGCTCGCCGCACTCAACATCCCGCCCTGTGTGATCGGGATCAGACTCGGTCGCCCGGAGGCAGCGGTTCAGCAGAAGGCGACCCAGGCCGGGATCGAACTCGAGCCGAGGAACAGGCCGCCGTACGGCGTCTAGTTCTTGCGGGCCGCGCGGACGAGCAGCGCACCAGCGGCCGTCACGGCGGTGGCGGCCGCGGCCGCGAGGGCGTTGCGGTGGCGGGAGGTCCAGAACTCGTAGCTGCGGGTCGTGGCACGGTCGTCGAAGGCGCCGTGGGAGCCGAAGTCGCGGTCGGTGTCGGCGGGCTGCCAGAGATTCTCGGCGTCCGGCTTGCTGAGCTTCGGATTCTGCTGCGACTGGTAGCCGGTGCGGGCCAGGTAGTGATCGAGAAGACCTGGCACGAACTTGTTGGCGATCACCGTCGCCATCGTCGGCCCACCGATCCAGTACTCCCGGCGACGCGGATGATCGGCAGCGAACAGTACGGCGTCAGCTGCGACTTCCGGCTGGAAGATCGGTGGCACGGGTTGCGGGTGGTGGGGGAGACGCGACAGCACCCACGAGAACTGCGGGGTGTTCACGGCCGGCATCTGCACCATCGTGACGTGCACATTCGCCTTGTCATGCAGGAGTTCCGACCGCAGTGAGTCGTGGAAGCCCTGGATGGCGTGCTTGGCTCCGCAGTACGCCGATTGCAGCGGGATCCCGCGATAAGCCAGCGCGGAACCGACCTGCACGATCGTCCCCCGGTCCCGAGGCTTCATCCGGTCGAGCGCGGCCCGGGTGCCGTAGACATACCCGAGATAGGTCACCTCGGTGGTCCGCTTGAACTCCTTCGGGTCGATCTCGGTGAACGGCGCGAACACGCTGGAGAATGCCACGTTCACCCAGACATCGATCGGCCCCAGTTCGTCCTCGACCCGGGCCGCGGCCGCCTCGACCTCGTCGTACTCGGCGACATCCACCGGGATCGCCAACGCCGTACCGCCGGCGGCTTCGACATCACGCGCCGCGGCTCGCAAACCTTCCTCGCCGCGTGCCAGCAGCGCCACCTTCGCACCGCGGCGGGCGAACGCGATCGCACTCGCGCGGCCGATCCCGGCACTGGCTCCTGTCACCACCACAACCTGCGTCATGGCGGTCCAGTACCCCGGGCCACACGGGTGTACGCCGGGCGCGGCCAGGGCACCGGCGAATCCATGCGACTGACAGAAACGGCTGATGTGTGGTGGAAGAACGCGGTGATCTACTGCCTCGATGTCGAGACGTTCTTCGACACCGACGGTGACGGATCGGGTGATCTGCGCGGTGTCGGTCAGCGGATCGATCACCTGGCGGATCTGGGCGTGACGTGCCTGTGGCTGATGCCGTTCTACCCGACGCCGGATCGTGACGACGGGTACGACATCACCGACTTCTACGGCGTCGATTCCCGCCTGGGTACGCACGGCGATCTGGTCGAGCTGATCATGCTGGCCCACGACCGCGGGATCCGGGTGATCGTGGACCTGGTCGTCAACCACACCTCGGACCGGCATCCGTGGTTCCAGAGCGCGCGCGCTTCGCGGGAGTCGCCGTACCGGGGCTGGTATGTCTGGCAGGACGAGCCGCCGGCGAACCAGCACGAGGGCATCGTGTTCCCCGATCAGGAGACGAGCCTGTGGGAGTACGACGAAGAGGCCGGGCAGTACTACCTGCATCAGTTCTACAAGCATCAGCCGGATCTCAACGTCGCGAAGGCGGAGGTGCGGGAGGAGATCCAGCGGGTGATCGGCTTCTGGTCGCAGCTCGGGATCTCCGGTTTCCGGGTGGACGCCGTACCGTTCCTGCTGGACACCACCGGTGCCGTCGACGCGGGCAACCTGCCGGATCCGCACGACTACCTGCGCGATCTGCGGGCCTTCCTGGACCGGCGGCATCCGCAGTCGATGCTGCTCGGCGAGGTCAATCTGAAGTATCCCGATGTACGGCGATTCTTCGGTGACGAGGACGGCGACGAACTCACGATGTGTTTCGACTTCATCGGGATGCAGCGGCTGTATCTGTCGCTGGCACGCAACGACCCGGCCGAGCTGGTGCAGGCGCTGCGGCAACGCCCGGCTGCTGCGGAACAAGGGCAGTGGGGCACCTTTGTACGCAACCACGACGAGCTGACGCTGGACAAACTGTCCGACGCCGAGCGGCAGGAAGTGTTCGACGCGTTCGGCCCAGCGAAGGACATGCAGGTCTACGGCCGCGGCCTGCGCCGGCGACTGCCGCCGATGCTGGGAAACGACCAGGCCCGCTTGAAGATGGTCTACAGCCTGCTGTTCTCGCTGCCCGGCACCCCGGTGCTCTTCTACGGTGAAGAGATCGGCATGGGCGAGAACCTGGCCATCAAGGGCCGCGCGGCGGTCCGCTCCCCGATGCAGTGGACGGACGGCCCGAACGGCGGGTTCTCCACGGCCGCTCCGCCACACCTCGCGGCGCCGGTCACCGAGGGAGAGTTCGGCCCGAAGCACGTCAATGTCGCAGCGCAACGCCGAGACCCGGACTCGTTGCTGAACTGGATCAAGCTGCTAGTACGGCGTTATCGGGAGTGCCCGGAGTTGTCGTGGGGCGACTGCACGATCCTCGAACACGACGCGCCGACCGTGTTCGCGCATCGCTCCGAACACGAGGACGGCGCCGTCGTCACCGCGCACAACTTCGGCCCGGAAGCAGCTCGGGTCACGCTCCAGGTGGCCGACTCGGGCGCCGAACTCTGCGCGGTCGACCTGCTGCGCGACGGCCGCACCGATGTCACAGCTAGCGGACAGTTGTCGCTGGAGCTCGAACCGTACGACGCCCGCTGGCTACGTCTTGTCCGTCCCGGTGACCGCTACCTCATCTGAATCTGAGTTGTTGCGGACCAGGAGCGGGATCAGCCACCAGAACACCACGAACCAGATCAGGATGGCCGCCACGATGCCGAGCGCGACCGGGCGGGAGAGGACGACGTCGAGGGCGAGCAGCACGCCGCCCGCCATGGCGACGACCAGGAACGCGAGCCCGAACTGGGTGAGCCGATCGGTGATCGTGACGAGCCGGTCCCGGAGGCCTTGGCGGTGGACGATGCGGTGGAACGAGACCGGGGCGAGGAAGAGCGCGACTGCCAGAGCGGAAGCGATCAGGGTGGCGGCGTACACGTGGTGGGTGAACTGGTCGGCTGCCTGGAACTGGCTCTGGAACCCGATGCTGAGCAGGAAGGCGAACAGGATCTGGGTTCCGGTCTGAGCGAGGCGCAACTCCTGGAGCAGCTCGTTCCAGTGCCGGTCGAGGCGCTCGCCGGAGTTCTCGCCGTCACGGGTGTAATTGGCGGGTTCGCGGTCCATGACGGCTCAAGTACCCGTCGATCGGAGCAACCAAGCACTGCCCTCAGATTGGATTGAAAGGGCACGACATCCCACGGAGTAGCGGCTGACGATTGTTTGGTGACCGATTCGTCTGTCGAAACCTTCAACCGGCTGATCCGGACCGAACTACCAGCCCGTACGCCGAAGTTGTTCGGAACTGCCTGCGTACTCGGCGGAAGCATCGCCGGGCTGCTGGCCGCCCGGGTCCTGGCCGATCACGCGCGCGAGGTCGTGATCGTCGAACGCGATGAGCCCGAGACCACCGGGCGCCCGCGAGCCGGCGTACCGCAGGATCGGCACGGGCATGCGCTGCTACCGGGTGGGTTGAAGCAGCTCGAACGCTGGCTGCCGGGAGTGGTCGACGAGGCCCAGACACTGGGCGGTCATCTGGCCCCGCTCGGCCAGCAGGGCGTGTACTACGACGGTCGCCCGCGGGCGCAGGGCGGCGACGCGAAGCTGTTGCTGGGGAGTCGTCCCTTCCTCGAGGCGCGCGTCCGAAACCGGGTGCTCGCGCTGCCCAACGTGTCCACGGTCACCGGTCTGGCGACCGGCCTCGTCTACACCGACGACGGCCGCGTCGGGGGAGTGCAGGTCGGGAGCGCGACGGTGTCCGCCGACTTCGTGGTGGATGCGATGGGGCGCGCGTCCAGGCTGTCGTCCTGGCTCGAGCAGGCCGGCTACCAGCGTCCAGTTCTGGAGCGGATGCCGACCGGGATCCATTATGTGACAGGACTTTTCGAGCGGACCAAGAGCGCCGACAGCCTCGAGGAGGCCTGTGTACTCGACCTGATCTCGCCGCGGGCAATGCCGTTCGACCTCACCGTCGCGAGTGTCAACGTGATCGAGGACAACCAGTGGCTGGTGATGCTGATGTCGTACGAGGAGCAGCCCGCCGCGCGTTCACTCGACGCCTTCCGCGCGGTCTGCAACGACCTGCCCCCGATCTTCCGGCAGGCGACGAGCGGGGTGCCGACCCACGGCCTCGAGACCTACCACCAGGCCGACAGCAGGCGCCGCGATTTCGCGGGCCTCACGCACTTCCCGGCCGGCCTGGTCGCAGTCGGTGACGCCGTCGCCTCCTTCAACCCGATCTACGGGCAGGGGATCAGCTCGGCCGCGCTGCACGCCTCCTGCCTGTCGGAGTACCTGACCACCGACCCCGACCTCACCAGCCCGGCCACCGACTTCTTCGCCCTCCAGCAAGTCATCACCGACGCGGCCTGGACGCTGTCCGCAGGTGCCGACGCGGCTCGCCACGACGCCATCACGGGCACCAAAGCCTCCGCCGAGGTCGAACAGCAGCGCTCGGCGATGAACCAGATCATCCAGGCCACCCTGACCGATCCCACCATCACTGAAGTCTTCGCCGCGGTCACCTTCATGGACGCCCACCCGGCAACCCTCGCCGACCCGACCTTCCTCGACCGGGTACGAACGTGTGTGGGGGTTAGCTAAGCTGGCCGGGATGAACAGGCTGCTGCGTTTCCTCATGGTTCTTGGGGCGCTGCTCGGCGTGTTCGTCCTGCATTCCTTCACGGCGGAGACCGTGGTGAGCGAGTCGACACTGACCGCTGGGACCACGGTGGCGCCGAAGACGGTGGACCCGGTCGGCTACGACCACCCGGGGCCGTGCGCGATCATCCTGACTGGTTCGCTGTTGCTGTTGTCGGCGTGGCTCGTGCTGCGCCGGCGGCAGCGTTTCGGTGACCTGCCGCGCGCTCTGGTGCATGCCGGCGTGACGCCCGCGGCCCCTGCCCACTGGACCACCCCTCGCCTGACACAGCTCTGTGTACTTCGGACCTGATCTGCGCTGAAGCAGTGCGCTCAGCTCATTCCTGGATCAGATCATGCGAGGTTGCAGTAGATGAAGCTATCCACCCCTGCCCGAATTTCCATCGGCATCGTCGCGGCCTTCGCCGTCGCGGTCGGCGTACTGCTGGCTGTCAACTCCGGTGATTCCGAAGCCGAACCCAGCGTCACGAACGAGCGCCTGGTGCGCCCGGACAGCCACAAGATCGGTACGGCGCCCGACGGCAAAGTGACCTTTGTCGAGTTCCTGGACTTCGAATGTGAGTCGTGCCGCGCGGCCTTCCCGGCCGTCGAACAACTCCGCAAGGACTACGCCGGCAAGGTCACCTTCGTGGTCCGGTACTTCCCGATCCCGTCGCATTTCAACGCCGAACGGGCAGCCCGCGCCGTCGAGGCGGCGGCCGGGCAGGGCAAGTTCGAGCAGATGTACCAGAAGATGTACGAGACCCAGTCGGAGTGGGGCGAGGCGCAGGTCCCGGCCGACGAGCGCTTCCGCGGGTACGCGAAGGACCTCGGGCTCGACCTGACGGCGTACGACAAGGCCTATCAGGACCCGGCCACGCTCGAGCGGATCAAGAAGGACGTCGCCGACGGCGAGGCGCTCGGAGTCACCGGTACGCCGACCTTCTTCCTGAACGGCCAGAAGCTCGAGCCGCAGTCCGCCCAGGACCTGGTTGCGAGTATCGATGCCGCCCTCAAGTAACTCACCGTTCCCACGGCTGTTGCCGTGGTTGCTGCTGATCGGCGGGGCGATCGGGCTGCTGGCTGCCGGCGTACTGACGGTGGAGAAGATCGCGTTGCTGCGGGATCCCAGCTATGTACCGTCCTGCAGTATCAATCCGGTGCTGTCCTGCGGCTCGGTGATGACCAAGCCGCAGGCCGAGGTCTTCGGATTCCCCAATCCGCTCCTCGGCCTCGCCGGCTTCGCGGTCGTCACCACCGTCGGCGCCGCACTCCTCGCGGGTGCGGCGTTCCGGCGCTGGTTCTGGATCGGCCTGCAGGTCGGTGTCACCCTCGGCGCCGTCTTCGTGCATTGGCTGATCTTCCAGAGCCTCTACCGCATCCAGGCACTATGCCCCTACTGCATGGCCGTCTGGGCCGTTACGATCCCCATCTTCTGGTACGTCACCCTGCACAACCTGAACCGCTTCACCCGGTACCACCCCATTCCGCTCGCACTCTGGGCGGTCGCCGTACTGAGCCTGATCACCGAACAGTTCTGGTCCTATTGGAAAACTCTCTTGTAGCCGGCGGGCAAAACAAGCGATTGATCTCGGTACGACGTCTTGCGCTTCTCCGGGTGTGGCTCTACTTTTCGGACAACAGTTAGGAAACTTTCCTAACTGTTACGGATTGTGCAGCTTCCTTTTCACCGCCCGGAGGACACCGCTGATGTCTTATCTACTACGTGGGCTGACCGCTGCCGCGGTTGTCGCCTCTGCTTTGTTCGTGCCAAATGCCCTGTCCGCCTCGGCCGCCGAGACTCTGCTCTCGCAGGGGAAGCCCACGACCGCATCGTCGATCGAGGGCGCCGGGTTCGAGGCGGCCAAGGCGGTGGACGGAAATTCGTCCACCCGGTGGGCCAGTATCGAAGGACATGATCCCGAGTGGATCCGGGTCGACCTGGGGAGCACCGCGAGCATCACGCGGGTCAAGCTGAACTGGGAGGCGGCGTACGGGAAGTCGTACAAGATCCAGACCTCGGCCGACGGCTCGACGGGGTGGACCGATGTCTTCTCGACCACGACCGGTAACGGCGCGATCGACGATCTGACGGTGTCGGGCAGCGGCCGGTACGTTCGCGTCCACGGCACCGTGCGCGGGACGACGTACGGGTACTCGCTGTTCGATCTCGAGGTCTACGGCACGACGGGCAGCGACCCGGGCGACACCACGCCGCCGAGTACGCCGACCGGTCTCGCGGCGACGGGGACCACGTCGAGCAGTGTCTCGCTGGCGTGGAACGCGTCGACGGACAACGTCGGTGTCACCGGGTACGTCGTGTATCGCAACGGCACCGAGGTGACCACCAGTGCCGGCACGACGTACACCGACACCGGCCGTACGGCGTCGACCAGCTACACGTACACGGTCAAGGCGCGGGATGCCGCAGGCAACTTGTCTGCCGCGAGCAACGCCATCACTGCCACCACCCAAGCCGGTGGCAGCGGACCGGCTGTTCCGTTCGGCAGCCACCGGTTCCCGTACGCCGCCGGCATCCTCAAGCCGACGGGCAGCCAGGCCACCCTCGACCAGAAGGTGATCGACTACTACCAGCAGTGGAAGGCCGCCTTCGTCAAGCAGAACTGCGGCAACGGCTGGTACCAGATCATCTCGCCGGACGCCGATCACCCGTACGTCGCTGAGGCTCAGGGGTACGGGATGGTCATCACCGCGACGATGGCCGGCGCCGACCCGGCCGCCAAGACGATCTTCGACGGACTGGTCAAGTACATGCTGGCGCACCCGTCGGTGAACAACTCCGACCTGCTGGCCGCTGAGCAGAACACTTCCTGCCAGAGCGTCAACGGCTCCGACAGTGCGACCGACGGCGACATGGATGTTGCCTACGGCCTCCTTCTCGCCGACAAGCAGTGGGGGAGCGCGGGCACCTACAACTACAAGCAGCTCGCGATCAGGCACATCAACGCGATCAAGGCGAGCGAGCTGAACCCGAGCACCAACATGCTGACCTTCGGCGACTGGAGCAGCGCCGGCGGCGAGCACTGGAACATGTCCCGGACGTCGGACTGGATGGCCGACCACTTCCGTGCCTTCCGGACCGCCACCGGCGACTCGGCCTGGGACACGATCCGCGCCAAGCACCAGAGCGTGACCACCTCCCTGCAGAACAACTACGCGGCAAGCACCGGCCTGCTGCCCGACTTCGTCATCAACACCAACTCCAGCCCGCGGCCGGCCACCGGCCAGGTTCTGGAGGACCCGAAGGACGGACAGTTCTGGTGGAACGCCTGCCGCGACCCGTGGCGGATCGGCGCCGACGCCGTGACCAGCGGCGACAGTGCCTCCCTCACCTCGGCCCGCAAGCTCAACAGCTGGATCAAGTCCAAGACCGGCGGTAACCCGAACAACATCGCCACCGGCTACCAGCTGAACGGAACCGCGATCCAGTCCGGCAGCGATGCCGCCTTCTTCGCACCGTTCACCATCCCGGCGATGACGGACTCCGGCAGCCAGGCCTGGCTCGACGCCCTCTGGAACAAGATGCTCGTCACCCCGGTCGACACCAGCAGCTACTACGCCGCCAGCATCCAGCTCCAGGTGATGATCACCGCCACCCACAACCACTGGGTGCCGTAACCGTCGGAGTGCCAGCCAACCTCCCACCAGCGCACCTTCCGCATGCCCCCCGCGGAAGGTGCGCCCGTCCCGCGCCCCGCCCAAGGCCGATTAGCTGAAGGCT
Organism: Kribbella albertanoniae; assembly: GCF_004348455.1. Classification (GTDB taxonomy): domain Bacteria; phylum Actinomycetota; class Actinomycetes; order Propionibacteriales; family Kribbellaceae; genus Kribbella; species Kribbella albertanoniae. The sequence continues at coordinate 8,529 of NZ_SMKA01000099.1, read as the reverse complement.
TCCGCACGATCCAGTACGACGTTGAGCACGGTTCAACCATGTGCGCGGCCGGACGGTGGTTGAGCGGTGCTCAAGGTGAGCCGGCCGTACGACGTTGAGCACGGTTCAACCATCCCGGTGGGGTGTCAGATGGTTGGTGGGTGCTCAAGGTGATCCCGCCCCGCGATTTCGGGTCCCCGGGCTGTCCCGCGCGTTATCCGGTGGATTTTCGTCACCGAGCACCCCCAATCCACCGGATAGCGCAACATCGGGCTGAGGTTCCGTCGCGTGCCCAGTGACTCGTTGCTGGAGGGTGGGGTGGTGGATGGTGGCCCTGCCCGGCCCATGTTCCTCCACAAACCGATTTGGGGAGGGCGGGCGCCGGCCGCGAGGGATGTGGGGAGGATCCACCCGAATCGGTCGCGGATCCTCCCCGAACCGGTTTGGGGAAGGGGACTCGGCGACCCGTTCGCTACAGATTTCCCTAACGTCCGAACAACCGGAGGCCGACTCTCCGGTTTTTCGGACGTTAGCTGGGTGCGGTGGTTAACGTCCGAACGTTCGGAGGCGGGCCCTCCGGTTTTTCGGACGTTGTGGTGGGGTGCGGGATGCCGCAGAGGCGAGCATTAACTGACCAGCCTCGGTGCAACCCCTCATCTGAAGGGCTATCCCAGGGCTATCCCTTCACCTGGGGGTGCACCTCAGGTGGCGGCCGACGTGATCAGCTGGGGGCGGCTCGGTAGGCGTTGCCGGAGGCGTTCGGGGTGGCGCCGTTGCAGAGGCCGGTGGGGAAGACCTGGGTGTTCAGGGTGAACCAGGCGAAGCGTTCGACGAAGGTCTTCCCCGCAAGCATTGCGGTCGACCGCTTGATGAAGTCGACCTGCTGGGCCTCGCTCGGGAAGCGCGCCGTACCGGTGGACCAGTCGACCAAGGCATATTCGGTCACCCAGACCGGCTTGTTGTACCGCGCCCGGACCGCGTTCATGTAGTTCTCGAGATGACCGGTGGCCGCGGAGGAGAAGTCCGACCCGTACCAGTGGATCGGAATGAAGTCGACGCGGTAGCCGCGCTGAGCAGCCCCGGCCATGAAGCGATCAAGCCATCCGCCGGGCGTAGCGCCGCCGTACGCGACGGCCGGTGCGCCGAGTCGCATCCCGGTCGCCTGGAGTTGCGGCCAGAGATTGAGCGCCTCGTCGACGGACATGTTCGCCTGGCCGGCCATGTCCGGTTCGTTGAAGCCGAGCAGCGTGCTGCCGTTGGCTTTCGCGTCGTTGAGGGCCGCGGCGTTGACCGATCCGCGTCCCCAGATCATCGGGACGAACTCGACTCCGGCCGGTTTCGCGACGCCCTGGGGGTTCGTGGCCCAGGAGTAGAACCAGCTCGCGTTGACAGCGCTCAGGGCCTGTGAGGCACCGGAGACATTGTTCGTGCTGACGCCTTTCTTGGTCGCCGCGGCTTGCGCCGGAGTGGCGAGCGTGAACGACAGCAGGACAGGCAGAAACAACAGGATGAGTTTTCGCATCGGTAGAACTCCGATCGAATACCGGGGGCGGTGACCTTCAGCTTGACAGACACCACGCTGCGACGGGACAAAAGCTCTGGGAGCGCTTCCAACAATCTTGAGTAGTCGTTGGCTGTTGTCGAGCAGCAGAGGCAGATTTACGCTGGTAGCGCTTCCAGAAATGCTCCCTTCGCTCAGAAAGGGCTCCGGAATGTTCGTTCTCAAGTCCCTGGTGGCCGCGGTCGCCGCGGCAGTGGTCCTGTTGCCGTCGGTACCTGCTCTCGCAGCTAGTCCGATCAGTCTGACCAGCGGTTTCTACGTCAACCCCAACTCGTTGCCCGCGACCTGGGCACGCAACAACTCCGGCGATCCGCGGGCAGCGCGGATCCAGAGCTCGATCGGGTCCAAGCCGATCGCCCGCTGGTTCGGCAACGACGCCAACATCGGCACCACCGTCGCCAACTACGCGGGCGCAGCCGACGGGCAGGACAAACTGCCGGTCCTGGTCGCCTACAACATCCCCGGCCGCGACATCTGCGCCGGGCACTCCGGCGGCGGCGCGGGCAGCCCGAGCGCCTACCGGACCTGGATCTCGAGCTTCGCGGCCGGGATCGGCACCAAACCCGCCGTGGTGATCATCGAACCGGATGCGCTCAACGGCCTGGACTGCATGACCCAGGCCCAGCGCGACGAACGTCTCGGCATGCTCCTCTACGCCACCCAGATGCTGCAGCAGAAGGCACCGAACACCTACGCCTACCTCGACGCGGGCAACGCCGGCTGGACCGCGGCCTCGACCATCGCCAACCGCCTCGGGCAGGCCGGCATCGCCAACATCCGCGGCTTCTCCGTGAACGTCTCGAACTTCTACTGGACCAGCGAGTCGATCACCTACGCGAACTCGGTGAACAGCTACCTCGGTACGGCGAAACCGTTCGTGATCGACACCAGCCGCAACGGCAAGGGCCACGGCGACGGCTGGTGCAACCCGCCCGGCCGCAAACTCGGAGTCACCGCCCAGACCGGCGGCGGCGCCGAGCTGCTCCTCTGGGTCAAAACCCCCGGCGTCTCGGACGGCCCCTGCGGAACCGCCCCGTCCACTCCGGCCGGCCAGTTCAACCCCGACCTCGCCACCCGCCTCATCGACGGCACCTGACCCGATCACGGCCCCTTCCGCCCCTAGACTCCGCGCATGCGGAAGGGGCTGTGATGCAGTACGCGAACGAGCAGGACCGGTACGACGCCATCCGGGCGAGCACGCTGGCCAAGCTGCAACCGCGGCGCGCCGACCTCGCCGTACTGGAGGGTGAAGCCCTGGTCCGCAAGCTGACCGAAGAGGCGCTGGCCGAGTACTACACCGACCAGATCGCGGCGAACTACGCGTGGGACTACGTCGAACGCGAGGTCCGCCGGGCACTCGACGAGGCGTAATGCAGGACGCGGCCGTTGCGAGGATCCTTGCGCAGCACCGGACACCCGCGGAGCGGCTGGCCGCCCTCGAGCGCAGCCACGCACCCGAGCTCGCCTACGGACTGCACCCCGGGAACGACGAGGCTGCCGAGATCGCCGGTGCGGCGAGCTACCTCCAGGTCATGAAGCGCAACTGGCGCGCTGAGCTGGTGAGCCGCGACGCAGGTAACCCGGAGCAGCGGCCCGGGTGGGAGGCCTTCCAACGAGAGATGGACGCGTTCGTGCCCGAGGTCGAGCGCGCCCAGCCGGTGTGGTTCCTGCAGGCCGACGGCTATCAGGTCACCGGCACGAACCAGGACGAGCTGAACGCGATCGCCGCCGCCCGCGAGCGCGCGCCACGGGACGATCCGCAGCAGCAGCTGGGCATCACCTACCAGCGCGACACCATGTACGCGATGCTGCCCGACGGAGCGATCTCCCGGCATACCGGCACCTTCGACGCCGGTACGACGGCCGCCACCGCTGCCGGCTGGGTCGATCACGTGGTCCGGGTGCGAGCGGAGGCCGACGAGCTCCGGATGCGGGTGACCGCGGTCGCCGACGACGGCGCCGGGAACCTGACCATGCACGGGACGGTGCTCGAGGGGCCGGTCGGCAATCGCGGACTGGCTGTTGGGTCGACGGTCGAACTGGCGAAAGACCAGGCGACCGGTGAACTGACGATCGACGGGCAGGGCGTCGACGAGTGGAGTGCGTCGTTCGAGACCTTCGGCTACCACCAGGGACGGACCCGGGTGAACGAAGGTGTCGGTATGGATGTGGCTGGCGCCGGTACTCCCGAGGCTCGGAACCGTGGGCCGCGGCTGGCGGTCGACGATGTCCTGTTCGAGCGGATCCGCGACGTTTATACGAATGTCGAGGATCCGGAGCGCGGTTACGCCCGGACCCTCGGACCGACCAGAACCCGCCTGAACTTCAACGAAGCCGGGTGGGATGTGAACGTCCCGCCGTACCGGCGACTCGGTGGCGACGCGATGTTCACGGAGGCGGCGCACCCCGAGCCCGCGCCGTACGACGCCAACCTTCCGGTCCCCGGCACGGTCGATGTCAGCGACCCCAACTGGTACTACGACGTCACGAATGCGCTGCCGGACCGGTTCGTCGGCGGCCGGTCGAGCAGCTCGACGCTCTACATGACGGCCGCGACGATGCTGGTGCACGAGGACCGGCTCTCACTCGACGAGGCCAAGGACCTGATGGCGTTCGCCGTCGCGGACATGGTGGCCAGCGGGGAGCACAGCATGCCGGAGTGCATGGCCCCGGTCGTGCTCGCCGCCGGCAGCTCACAACCGTGGCAGGAGACCCCACTCAACATCACCATGGAGACTCCACCGCTGACCGCCTGGATGCACCTGGTGAGCCCCGAGACCAGGAACGAGATGCGCACCGAGGCCCGAGCAGCGCTGCAACAGGTCCTGGAGAACCCCGCACCCGATCCGAAGGTGGTCAAAGGCCTCACCATGGTGGTCAAGGCAACCAACGACCACGAGCGCAACACCACCGAGCTCACCAAGGCCATGACCGCCGGCCTCAACCCCACCTCGGCCGCCGCCCAACATGTCGTCGGCACGGCCCCACGGCCCCGCACGACAACCGCCGTGCGGGACCCTAACCTCGAGCGCTAGCTGGCTGCGGCGTGGAGGAGTTCGGCGCGCTTGGCCGCGAAGGTGGCTGGGTCGACCGGCTGGTACTTCGCGGTCGGGGCGAGTGCGGTGGTCAGCGCGCGGGCGGCGGCGGGATCGCGCTTGGCCAGGAGGGCGAGCAGTTCGTAGTCCTCGGCGCCGTCGCGCATCGTGTCGTGGCGCAGGCTGCCCATGATCGTGCCGTGCTCGGGGTCGGGGTAGACGATCGCGACATCGCCGGGCGTCGAGATGCCGGTTTGCGGCTCGTGCCAGTTGTTGTAGGCCCAGTGCAGCGTGCCGGTGACGCCCTGGCCGAAGTTGTACCAGTTCATCAGGCGCAACCGGGCGGCCGGAAGATCGATGAAGCGGTTGTAGTACTCGCCCTGAGGAAGGACACAGATGTAGGTCCAGATCTCGTCACCCGCGGCCTTGCGGGTCTGGTAGAACGTCTGGTTGTCCTCGTAGACCGACAGCAGCGGAACCAGGATCTTGACCCGGCCGGCGTACGTCGTCTTGGTCTCCGGCCTCAACTCGGCGTGCGGCGACGAGACCCGTACGCCGGGCATCCGGGGCGCGAGTTGTTCGTCGTACACGCGTCGCATCGTGTCGAGCTGGTCGTTCGTCCACGGCTCGTCGCCGAGGTTCATCGTCCAGCGGCTGTACCAGCCCTTCGCCGTGAGGTGCTCGCGGAGCGCGTCGAGGTACTTGGCCACGAAGGCCTTGCCCTCGGCGGTGTCGTACCCGATCCGGTCGATGACAGTGCGGTCACCCGACCTGCGCAGCCCCCAGATCCGGTAGCTGTCGCCGTCCTTGGCCAGCACGTTCTCGCTGAGCAGGCGCTGGGCGACGCCACGGCTGATCAGGAAGCTGACGACCTCGTCGAAGCGCTCCCAGCGGAAGTCGATCTCGCCGTTCGGCTGCACGGTACTGCCGCCGTTCAGCAGCAGGTCCATGGTGGGGACCCACTGGGTGTTGATGCGGTGCTCCTTCAGGTCGGCGGCGAACTTCTCCATCAGCGCCCACCAGCCGGTCGAGTACTTCTTCAGGTTGTAGATCCGCTCGATGTCGTCGGCGCTGTTCTCGAAGCCGAACATGTAGGTGTAGTTCGAGTAGCTCAGCGCGCTGTTGTCCGGGTCGGGGACGGTCACGTTCACCACCTCGACCTGCACCGGAACCGTCAGCGTGCCGGCGGAGGTCAGCACCCGGGCCGTGCCGCGGTAGATGCCTGCCGGGGTCTCCTTCGGCACCCGGACCGTGAGCGAGATCGATTGCGTGGTGTTGCTCGGGACGGTGCGGTGGGTGTCGTTGTGCAGGTACTCCGGGAAGAGGCCGGGTGCGTTGGCCACCGGACCGACGATGCCGCTGGAGTTGTGCGGCAGATGGATGTTGCCGACGAACCGGTAGCGGAGATCGGTCGCCGGGATCTGGTGAGAGGTGCTGGCCAACGCCGGCAGCTCGACACTGTTCACCGTGAAGGTTCCGGGGGAGCGAAGCACGACCTGGGCGGATTCGTATTCGTTGCGGGCGGCAAGGAGCGAGACGCCGGTGCCCGCCGTACCGGATCGTCCGGAGCCTGGGAAGACGCTCGTGAGCGCACTCTCGGTCCACAGTTGTGGGAGGGTCCCCGACGCGGGCTGGACGCTGAAGTCGTCGCCGTACCCGGTATTGCCGATCGAGAACTTGAAGAAGTAGATGAGAGCGGTCGTGTTCGCCCGTCCGGTGGTGAAGGTGACGGTGGCCTTCGTGTAGGCGCTGGAGGTGATCTTCTGGTTCGTCTCCGTGCCGCCGTAGTTCTTCACGCCGATCCACACGTCGGCGCTGTCGGTCTTCCCCCAGCCGGTCAGCACGTACGTCGTGTTGGCGGACAGCCCGGTCAGAGTCTGCTCGAACGTGCCTTCGCCGCCGGACAGTTGCGCCGCGTTCGTCCCGGAGCGGGCGTTGTGCGCGACCACGTTCGAGTTCTTCCGGTCCCAGTTGTCGCTGCCGCTCTCGAAGCCGCCGTTGCGGCTGTGCTCACGGCCCAGCGTGGCGGTCGGGACGAGTTCGAAGTCGTCGCCGTACGCGGTGTTGCCGGAATCGTTCTTGAAGAAGTAGATGACGGCCGAGTCGTTGGTACTGCCGGTCGTGAAGGTGACCTCGCCCCGCGTGTACTGCGGGCTGGTGATCCGCACATTGGTCTCGGTACCGCCGTAACGCTTGACACCGATCCAGACTCCTTGCGAGTCCGTGCGGGCCCAACCTCGCAGCGTGTACGTCGTACTGGGCGTCAGGTCGTTGACGGTCTGCTCGAACGTGCCCTCCCCGCCGGTGAGCCGGGCCGCCGTCGTACCGGTCCGGGCGCCTTCCGTGGCCAGGGTGCCGCCGAGTACCAGCCAGGGGTGGGATCCGGACTCCCAACCCGGGTTCCGGACGAGGTTGGTGGAGGCGGCGGCAGGAGTGGGGATGAGGAGGACGGCCAGCAGGGCGAGGACCAGCAGAATTCGACGCATGTGACGAGAGTCGGCCGGGGCGCGCCGGACCACTAGCAGCATCCGACCAGAAGTTTGTACTTTTCTGACATGGTGCTCACGTTGCGGTTCGAGCTGGAGGCCTTCGGCCGGCCGTTCAACGCGGCGCGGATCTGGTACGGACCGGATGCACGCGACTCGGTGCGGCACACCCACCAGGACTTCTACGAGCTGATGGGCGTGGTGGCCGGCGGCGGTGAGCACATGCTGTCCCGTGGTGCGGTGCCGCTGGAGCCGGGCGACGTGGTGCTGGTCCGGCCGACCGACGAGCACGCCATGTCGGGGCGCGCCACCGGAGGCCTGGAGTTCGTCAATGTCAGCTTCCCGATCGCAGCCTGGCAGACGTTTGCCGCACTCAGCCGCCTGGATCCGACAGGCAGTTGGGACCTGGCCCCGCGGCCACCTGTCTTCCGTGCGGACGGAGGTGACTTGGCTGACTTGGTGGGGATCTTCGAGCAGGCTGTCGCACGAAGTCAGGACGAACCGCGAGACCTGGACCTGTTGCGCTTCTGGACCGACCTCTTCCTGCTGGTCAGCCCGGTGGGGGAGGCGATGGACACCGGCAAGCCGGCCTGGTTGCGCGCCGCGCAGGCAGCGATGCACGAGGAGGAGAATCTTCGGGCCGGGCTGCCCCGGATGCTCGAGCTGGCGAACGTCAGTGCGGGACACCTGGCCCGGGAGATGCGCCGGCACGACCGCATCACGCCGGTCCGCTTCGTGACCGACCTCCGGCTCCAGCAAGCAGCGAGCTTGCTGCGGACGACGCCGTACTCGGTGGCGGAGATTGCGGAGCGCACGGGCTTCGGGAGTCAGTCGTACTTCGCCCGCTGCTTCGCCGCGAACTACTACATGTCACCGCGCGAGTTCCGCACCCTGAGCCGATTTGGCGTTCACCGCGAATCACAGTAGTGTTCTTCTTGTTGGGAGCGAGTGCAGGACGCGGAAGCGGCCGGACCTCCTGACCACCCTCAAGTAAGCGCAGCCGGATCGTGTCTTCGGACTCGGATCGGTCGCTGAAACGCGGGGTGACTGGGTCGAAAGTAGCCGATTTGACCGGCTGCGAACGGAACAGTAATGTTTGGCGGGTTGCCCCGGAGCTGAAAACGAGAGTTTGAAGCGCGGTGTGCGTCCGATTCTTGAGAACTCAACAGCGTGCCGAAAGTCAATGCCGAAATTTAGCATTAACCCCGTGCATAGACATATCGTGTCTGTGTTCGGATTCCTTTGAATGTAATTTCTGGATTCAGTCAGTTTGATTGTCTCTGATGTTCAAAGGATCAACTGAAGTTGTTGACTATCCGGGAGCCTTTCGGGGTTTCTGGTTTGTCTATATTTTTCAACGGAGAGTTTGATCCTGGCTCAGGACGAACGCTGGCGGCGTGCTTAACACATGCAAGTCGAGCGGTAAGGCCCCTTCGGGGGTACACGAGCGGCGAACGGGTGAGTAACA
>NZ_SMKA01000098.1 GCF_004348455.1 Kribbella albertanoniae | reverse complement strand
CTTTAGGGCGCTGCCGTGTTCTGAGCCTGTGGGGGGCGTTATGAAGGTTGCCGTATTCGGTCTTGGGTATGTGGGGTCGGTGACTGCGGCTTGTCTGGCTGCGGCCGGGCATGACGTGTGGGGTGTTGATGTCGACACTGCCAAGGTCGGTCCGATCACCGAGGGCCACAGTCCAGTGGTCGAGCCCGGCCTGGACGATCTGGTTGCGGAGGGGGTGACCGGGGGGCGGCTGCATGCCACCACGGATCCTCGGCTGGCGCTGGATCGGGCTGATGTTTCGCTGATCTGTGTGGGGACGCCGTCTACTGCGGCGGGCAGCACGGATCTGACGTACATCAAGCGGGCGGTGCGCGATATCGCGGAGGCCGCGCATGTCGTCGTACCGCCGGAGTCCGGGTTCCACAGCATCGTGATCCGGTCGACCGTGCCACCGGGGACAGTGGACGAGGTGGTCGCGCAGGTGCTGGCTGATGTGCCGCCGCCGGCTGGGCTGACGTTCGGTACGGCGATGTGTCCGGAGTTCCTGCGGGAAGGGTCCGGACTGGCCGACTTCTACGCGCCGCCGTTCGTCGTCGTCGGAACCCAGTTCCCGGTGGTCGGAACTCAGCTGACCGACCTGTTCGGCTTCCTAGGCCAGGAGGTCCAGGTGGTCGACGTGCGGACCGCGGAGGCGCTCAAGTACGCCTGCAACGCGTTCCACGCGACCAAGGTCTCGTTCGCGAACGAGATGGGGCGGATCTTCCGCAACTACGGGGTCGACTCCCGTGAGGTGATGCGGCTGTTCGTCCAGGACACCAGCCTGAACATCTCGCCGTACTACCTGAAGCCCGGGTTCGCGTTCGGCGGCTCGTGCCTGCCGAAGGACCTGCGGTCGGTGCTGCACCTGGCCCGGATGAACGACACCGAGCTGCCGCTGCTGGCCGGCACGTTGGCCACCAACGAGCGGTCGGTGAGTGACGTGGTCGACCGGGTCATCGCCGGTCCTGGCCGCGAGGTCGCGCTGCTCGGGCTGAGCTTCAAGGTGTCCACCGACGACCTGCGCGAGAGCCCGAACGTCGAGCTCGCCGAGCGGCTGATCGGCAAGGGCTACAACCTGCGCATCTACGACGCGATCGTGAACCCGAGCCGCCTGGTCGGCGCGAACCTGCGGCACGTCGAGTCCAAGCTCCCGCACCTGCAGCGCGTGCTCACCGACGACCCGGCCGCCGCACTCGCCGGCGCCGATGTCGCCCTGGTCAGCGCGACCGACACAGCAGCCGTCCAGGCGCTGCTGGCCACCCCACCGGCCCGAACCATCGACCTCAGCGGCCACCTCGGCGACGACGTCGAGGCGCTGCCCGGATACGAAGGAGTGGCCTGGTGAGCGGCCCCCGCATCCTGATCATCATCCAGAACCTGTGGGTCCCGTTCGATCGCCGGGTCTGGGAGGAGTGCAAGGCGCTCAAAGGCGCCGGGTACGACGTGACCGTGGTCTGCCCGAAGGGTCCGGGTGACCCGGCGTACCAGGTGATCGACGGTGTGGCCGTCCACCAGTACAAGGCCTACGCGCCCGGCGGCAGCAAGGCCGGCTTCATCGTCGAGTACGCGTACTCGTTCCTGATGACGCTGATGCTGGTGCTGCGGGCCCGCAAGGCCGGCCGGTTCCAGGTCATGCAGGCGTGCAACCCGCCGGACATCTTCTGGCCGATCGCGATCCTGCTGCGCAAGCTGGACCGGACGAAGTTCGTCTTCGACCACCATGACCTCTGCCCGGAGCTGTTCCAGTCCCGCTTCGGCGGTACGACGTCGCTCCCTTACAAGGGCCTCCGTTTCCTGGAGAAGATGACGCACCGGACCGCCGACCACGTGACGTCGACCAACGACTCGTACCGGCGGATCGCGATCACCCGCAGCGGCAAGGCCAACCACGACGTCACCGTCGTACGGACCGGGCCTGACCCCGAGAAGCTGCAGCGCGTCCAGGCCGACGACTCCTTGAGAGACGGCCACAAGTACCTGGTCACCTACATCGGCGTGATGGGCCCGCAGGACGGCGTCGACATCGTGGTCCGCGCGGCCGACCACATCGTCAACCAGCTCGGCCGGACCGACATCAAGTTCACCCTGATGGGCGGCGGCGACTCGTACGACGAGGTCGTCGCGCTGCGCGATGAGCTCGGACTGCAGAAGCACATCGAGTTCACCGGCCGGGTGCCGGACGAGACCGTCCGCGCGGTGATGTCGACCGCGGACCTCGGTCTGTCGCCGGACCCGAAGAACCCGTTGAACGACGTCTCGACGATGAACAAGACGATGGAGTACATGGCGTTCGAGCTGCCCGTCGTCGCCTTCGACCTGATCGAGACGAAGGTGTCGGCCGCCGAGGCCGCCGTCTACGTCGAGCCGAACGACGTCGCCAAGTACGGCCAGGCGATCGTCGACCTGCTCGACGACGAGGTCGCGCGGCGCCGGATGGGCCGGTTCGGTCGCGAGCGGGTCGAGCAGGTGCTCGCCTGGAAACACCAGCAGAAGGCGTACCTCGGAGTGTTCGGGCAGCTGACCGGTCATGTGACGCCGATCAGCGTCGTCCGGGCCACGGGGTCCTGACGTGTGCGGCATCGCCGGCTGCTACCAGCAGCACGACGGGATGGCACTGGCCGAGGCCATGAGCGACCGGATCGCTCACCGCGGTCCGGACGCGACGGCGACGTACCGGTTCCAGGAGGACGACGTCTTCGCCGTACTGGCGCATCGACGGCTCTCCATCATCGACCTGTCGTCCAGCGCGGACCAGCCGTTCAGCAAGCGCGGACTGACGCTTTGCTACAACGGTGAGCTCTACAACTACAAGGAGCTGCGGGCCGAGCTTGCGAAGTCCGGTGTCTCGTTCCGGACCAGCTCGGACACCGAGGTCGTGCTGGAGGCCTGGCGTCGCTGGGGTCCTGATGCGCTGACGCGCTTTCGCGGCATGTTCGCATTCGCGATGCTCGATGAGGAGAGCGGCAGCCTGTTCCTGGCCCGCGACCCGCTCGGCATCAAGCCGCTGTTCTTCCTCCGCCGCCAAGGTGGTGTGGTCTTCGCATCCGAGTTGAAGGCGCTGGTCGCCGCGGTCGGGCCGGAGCTGCGGACCGAGCCCGGTGCGCTCGTTTCCTCGATGCTCTATTACTGGCTGCCGGAGCAGCGCTGCTCGATCGACGGTGTGGAGAAGTTGCCGCCGGGATCGTGGGCCGAGTTCCGGCCGGACGGCAGTAGCCGGCACGACACGTACTGGCGGGTGACCGAGGTCGCGACCGAGGCTGCGGCTGGTCCGCCGGCCGATCTGCGTCAGGTGATCGAGGAGTCGGTCGCCGCGCACATGGTCGCCGACGTACCGGTGTCGACGTTCCTGAGCGGTGGTCTGGACTCCAGCCTGGTGACGGTGCTGGCGAAGCAGATGGATCCTTCCGTCGACTCGTACACGATCACCTTCCGGTCGGAGGACCAGAAGCTCGAGGCGATGCCGGACGACGCAATCTATGCGCGCAAGGTGGCGCAGCAGTTCGGGATCGACCTGCACGAGATCGAGATCGCCCCGGACGTGGTCGACCTGCTACCGCGGATCGTCGACATCCTCGACGAGCCGATCGGCGACCCGGCCGCGATCAACACCCTGCTGATGTGCGACACCGCCCGGGATGCCGGGGTCAAGGTGCTGCTGTCCGGGATGGGTGCCGACGAGCTGTTCGGCGGGTACCGCAAACACCTCGCCTGTGTGATGGGAGCGCAGTACCAGCAGCTGCCCGGCGTACTGCGCAATGGCCTGATCGGCCCGACGGTACGGCGGCTCCCGGTCACCGTGCGTGGACGCGGACTGCGGTATGCGCGCTGGGCCAAGCGGTTCGAGACGTTCTCGAACCTGCCCGAGGAAGAGGCGTTCCGGCGCAGCTACACCATGTACGACGGGGACCAGCTGGCCGGGTTGTTGAGCCCGGACCTGGAGCCGTACGTCGGGAAGCTGCTCGCCGAACACAGCGACCTCTACCACGACACCACACTCGACGATCACGTGAACCGGATGTGTCTCGCGGACTCGCGGATGTTCCTGCCCGGGCTGAACCTCGCGTACACGGACCGGGCCTCGATGGCCGCGTCGACGGAGGTGCGGACGCCGTTCGTGGATCCGATCGTCGCGCGGGCCGCGTTCTCGATCCCGGGGAGCGACAAGATCCACCGCCGGGTCAGCAAGCTGGCGCTGAAGAAGGCGGCCGAGGCCTGGCTGCCCAAGGAGATCATCTACCGGCCGAAGGCGTCGTTCAGTGCTCCGCTGCGGGCCTGGATCCGGAACGACCTGCGCGAACTCGTCGACGACACGCTGCTGCGCGGTGAGCTGGTCGGCAGCGGCTTCCTGCAGCAGGCCGCCGTACAGCGTCTCGTGGACGACGAGCGGGCCGGCCGCGAGGACTACTCGAAGCAGATCTGGCAGTTGCTGACGCTGGAGACCTGGACCCGCAACATGCGTTCGCTCGGCGTGACGATCACCTCCTAAGGACAGACATATGAAGCAGGTCGCCCAGAACTACAAGTCCGGTGAGCTGGCGGTGCTCGACGTACCGCCGCCCGGGTGCCAGCCCGGTGGGGTGCTGGTGCGCTCGCTGTATTCGCTGATCTCGACCGGTACCGAGCTGATGAAGGTCGGCGAGGCCAAGCTCTCACTCGTCGGCAAGGCCAAGGCCCGGCCGGACCAGGTGAAGAAGGTGCTCGACACCGTTGCCCAGCAGGGTTTGCGGAGCACCTACCAGAAGGTCATGAACAAGCTCGACTCCTACACGCCGCTGGGCTACTCGCTGTGTGGCGTGGTTGTCGAGGTCGGTGCTGGTGCCGAGGAGTTCAGCGTCGGGCAGCTGGTCGCTGCCGCGGGCAACGAGTTCGCGCTGCACGCGGAGTACAACTGGGTGCCGGTGAATCTGTGTGTGCCGGTGCCCGATGGGGTTCCCGCTGAGCAGGCCGCGTTCTCCACCGTTGGCGCGATCGCCATGCAGGGTGTGCGGCAGGCAGAGGTCCAGCTCGGCGAGACCGCCGTGGTGATCGGCCTCGGTCTCGTCGGTCAGCTGTGCGTGCGGCTGCTGGTCGCGGCCGGTGTCCGCGTCTTCGGCATCGACACCGTCGAAGACCGCTGCCGGATGGCCGAGAAGGCCGGCGCCCTTGCGTGCTCCTCCCCCGACGAAGCCGGCGTCGCGTCGCTCGAGCGCTCGTTGCTAGAGGCATCCAACGGACTGGGCGCCGACCACATCCTGCTCGCCGCCGGCGGCAACTCCAACGGCCCGGTAGAAACCGCAGCCCGCCTGGCCCGCGACCGCGCCCGCGTAGTAGACATCGGCAAAACGAAACTCGACCTCCCCTGGAACGCTTACTACGACAAAGAGCTGGACGTCCGCTTCTCCCGCTCCTACGGCCCCGGCCGCTACGACGACCGCTACGAACTCCAAGGCATCGACTACCCCGCCGGCTACGTCCGCTGGACCGAACGCCGCAACCTGGAGTGCTTCGTCGACCTGATCGCCCGCGAGCAGATCGACATCCAGTCCCTGATCGCCGGCACCTTCCCCATCGCCGACGCCACCGACGCCTACGCCAAGTTGAGCTCTGGCTCGCTTCCCGGCGTCGGCTTCCTCTTCGAATACCCGGATGTAGCCACCGAAGAGTTGAAGCCTGCTGTGCCGCACGTCGCCAAGCAGTCGTCCGGTACGACGGGCGCCGCTCGTCTGGGGTTCATCGGTGCGGGCAATTACGCGTCGAGCATGTTGCTGCCGCATCTGCAGAACAACGCAGAGGCGACCTTGGCCCGGGTGGCGACGAACAAGTCGCTCTCCGCGGCGAACGCGCAGCGGAAGTTCGGGTTCGAGCAGATCTCGACCGACGCGCAGGAAGTCCTCGACGACGCCAGCCTCGACGCGATCTTCGTGGTGACTCGGCACAGCAGCCATGCCGACCTCACCTGCCAAGCACTCGAGGCGGGTAAGGCAGTGTTCGTCGAGAAGCCCTTGGCACTCACGTACGACGAGGTCGACCGGATCGTCGCCACGGTCGAGGCCACCGGCAACGACCGGTTGATGGTCGGCTTCAACCGCCGCTTCGCGCCACTGCTCACCGACCTCAAGACCCGATTCGGCGAGCCGGGCGGGAACCACTCCCTGCGGTACCTGGTGAACGCCGGCAAGCTGGATCCGTCCAGCTGGTACCTCGACCAGGGCAAAGAGGGCAGCCGCTTTGCCGGCGAGGGCGGGCACTTCATCGACACCCTTGCCTGGTGGCTCGACAGCACCCCGACCGAGGTGTACGCCGTACCCGGGCCGGAGGCAGGTGACGTCGTCATCACGCTGCGCTTCGCGAACGGATCCGTCGGCAGCATCAACTACGTCAGCGGCGGCAACTCCCGGTTCCCGAAGGAGACGCTCGACATCACCGGCGGCGGCCGCAACGCTCGCCTCGACAACTTCGCGAGCGCGTCGGTCTGGACCGGTCGCAAGGCGGCCACCAAGAAGGCCCGCGGCACCGACAAGGGCCAGCGCGCCGAACTCGAAGCCTTCGTCCGAGCCGTCAAGAACGGCACGCCGATGCCGATCTCGTTCGACTCGCTGATCGCCACCACCCGCGCCACCATCGCCGTCGACCGCAGCCTCGCCTCCGGCGCGCCGGAAAAGGTATGAGCCGTCAGCCTTTGGGTTGGTACGTCCGGCGTCTCCGCCGGATGTCCCCCACCGAACTGATCTGGCGCACGACCGACCACGCACGACGTACTGCCTGGGCCTACCAGCAGGTCAAGCCCGGGCAGGACCCGGCCGCGCCACAGTCACTACGTAAAGACCTGACCTTCGGTACGACGCTCCCGCCGCACGCGGCCGACGCCGTACCGGAGGATGCTCGCAAGGCGGTGATCGAGACCGCCGACGCGATCATGGCCGGCAACCTCGAGGTGCTCGGCACCGACCGCACGGACCTCGCCGCCCCGGACTGGTTCCGCGACCCGATCACCGGCCGCAGATCCGACCCGGCGCAGTACACGTTCAAGCTGAACCACCGCAACGAGGACCTGGTCGGCAACATCAAGCAGGTGTGGGAGCTGTCCCGGCACCACCACCTGACCCAGCTGGCCGCCGCCTGGTACCTGACCCACGACGACCAGTACGCCGACCGCGTCGCGGAGCAGCTCAACGACTGGTGGCGCACGAACCCGTTCCTGTCCGGCGTGCACTGGGCCAGCGGCATCGAGATCGGCATCCGGCTGATCAGCTGGACCTGGATCCGCCGACTGCTCAACGACTGGCCGGACATCACCGACCTGTTCGAGCACAACGAGCTGGCGCTGAACCAGCTCTACTGGCACCAGCGCTACCTGGCCGCCTTCCAGAGCCGCGGCTCCTCAGCCAATAACCACGTGATCGCAGAAGCAGCCGGCCAACTCGTCGGCGCCAGTGCGTTCCCGTGGTTCCGCGAGAGCACCAAATGGCGCACCGACGCCGCAGCACTGCTAGAACGCGAGCTGGACGCCAACACCTTCCCCTCCGGCGTCAACCGCGAGCTGGCCACCGACTACCACCGCTTCGTCTCCGAGCTCGGCCTGTACGCCGCTCTGGAGGCAGACCTGGCCGGCCACCCGCTGAGCCCGTCCACGTGGGCCCTGCTCACCCGCACCGCAGATGTGTCCGCAGCCATCGTGGACAGCACACTGCGCCCGCCGCGCCAGGGTGACGACGACGAGGGCATGGTGCTGGTCCTCGACCCGCCCAACATCCACAGCTGGTCCGCCTACCTCGCACTGGGCGCAGCCGCGGTCGGTGCGGCCGACTGGTGGCCGCAGGTCCCCGGTACGGCGACCTCCACTCTGGTCGGCGCACTGGTCAAAGGCACTCAAGGCGACCGCCCCGCCGAACGCCCGGGCCACTTCAACGACGCCGGTCTGACGATTCTGCGCAGTACCGACGACGGCCCGGAGATCTGGGCCCGCGGCGACGCCGGACCGCACGGCTTCCTCTCGATCGCAGCCCACGCACACTGTGACGCGCTCTCGCTGGAGGTCCGGGCCGGCGGCGTCGACATCCTCGCCGACCCCGGCACGTACTGCTACCACGGTGAGGAGGAGTGGCGGAACTACTTCCGCTCCACCATCGGCCACAACACCGTCGAGGTGAACGGCACCGAGCAATCCAGCTGGGGCGGCGCATTCCTCTGGCTGCGCGGCGCCACGGGACAGGTCCGCCAGTACGACGCCGCCACCGGCACGTGGGACGCCGAACACGACGGGTACCGGGTCGGCGACACCCCGGTCACGCACCGGCGCAACGCCGTACTGGATGGCGGCACGCTGCGGGTCGAAGACCACCTCGATACGGCAGCCGACGGGCGGATCGCCTGGCACCTCGGCCCGGACGTGAACGCGGAACTGGACGGTTCCACAGCCCGCCTGCAGTGGTCCGACGGTACGGCGGTCGCCGAGCTACCGGCCGGATTGACGTGGACCGCGCACCGCGGTGGTGACGATCCGCTACTGGGTTGGTACTCACCGCGATTCGGCCGTAAGGTCCCGATCACCACACTGATCGGCGCCGGGCGGATCAGCCCGGACACGCCCGCGGTCAGCACGTTCCGTTTCCGCTGACGGGTGTATCAGGTCACGTCCTAGCGCCTCTATTACTGCGAACCACGAAGTCGTTCGCTTGGAGGGGGCAGCGTGAACGAACGCAGCGAGGTGCAGGCGTGAGTGCGCAGCAGCTGGATGTGAAGAAGTCCTGGCAGGCCATCAGGCGGCATCGGCTGCTGGTGGTCATCGCCGCCGTCATCGGTCTGCTGCTCGGCGTGGCCTTCGCCTTCGTGAGTCCGCCGATGTACTCGGCCGCCGCGCTGGTGGTGCTTCCGCCGCCGCAGGTGGTCGCAGGCTCGACGGCCGGCTCGCAGAGCATCGACACCCAGGTGTACATCGCCCAGAGCGGCCCGGTCCTGCACAGCGCCGGCCAGAACCTGGAGCCCGCACTCTCCACCGAGGTGGTGCGCGAGCGGGTGAAAGCCACTGCGGCGACCGACGACGTGATCCGGATCGAAGCCAAGGGCACGTCGGCCCGGCAGGCGGTCAAGCTCGCCAACTCCGTCGCGCAGGTCTACCTCGTCTTCGTCACCACCGACAAGCAACTGCCGGGAGACCTCGGCAAGCGCACCGGCGCCCGGCTGCTGGAAGGCGCGGCCGAGGCCCACGGCGGCAGCAAGCTCGTGCACGCCGCCACGTACGGCGGCCTGGGCGCACTGCTCGGTGCCATCGCCGGGGCGATCATCGTGCTGGCCCGGGCCCGTGGTGACCGCCGGCTGCGGATGCGCGACGAGATCGCCGACGCGGTCGGGCTTCCGGTCCTGGCCTCGGTGTCGTCGTACTCCGCGCAGGATCCGTCCGACTGGGCGGATCTGCTGGAGAACTACCATCCGACCGCAGTCGACGCCTGGAGTCTGCGCAAGACCCTGCACCATCTCGACCTGGACGTGAAGGGCGGCCCGGCGACCTCGCTGACCGTCATCTCGTTCGCCGACGACGAGAAGGCACGCTCACTCGGCCCGCAACTGGCGGCCTTCGCTTCCACCTTCGGCGTCACCAGTTCGCTGGTGATCGACGATCACCACCAGGAACCGCGCGGATCCGTTGCGCTGGACATCCACCTGACGCTGGTCGACCGCGCGAACCCGCAGCTCGAGGGCGAGCGGACCATCCGCACGATCATCGCGCTGTCGGCGGGCACCGTGACGGCCGAGGAGCTGGCCCGGCTGGCTGTCGCGACCACCGCGGACGACCGCACCATCGACGGCATCGTGGTCACCGATCCCGATCCGTTCGACCGGACCATCGGGCGGGTCGCGCAGTCGCAGCGGCGTTCCGGCTCGCGGTTCCCGACGCTTCTCACCGGCACTTCAAGGCGGACGCGATGACGAACCAGCAGTTCTCGGAGCCGGCCGGCTCCGCCGGCTCGTGGGACGACCAGGACGGGCTGTTCGACAACGAGCGCTCGCCGGGATATCCGCCGGACAGCCTGGTCACCTTCCGCTTCCTGCGGGACGCGATCGTCCGGCACCGGCGGCTGTGGCTGCTGCTCGCCCTGATCGGGCTCGTCGGTGGACTGGCGTCGGACTTCGTCCTGCCGTCACCGCACACCGCGGTGGCCCGGATCCTGGTCACGACCCGCGAGGGCGAGGACCCGCCGAAGGCGATGGCGACCGAGGTCAGCCTGGCCACCACCAGGACAGTGGCCAACCGGGTGATCGACTCGCTGAAGCTCACCGCGACGCCGGACGAGGTTCTGGACAGCTTCACAGTGCTGCCGGTCACCAGCCGGGTGCTGGAGATTACTGCCACCGCGAAGTCCGACGCCGAGGCGACGGCCCTGGCCACCACCATTGCTCAGACGTTCCTGAAGTTCCGGCGTGAGCAGATCGCTCTGCAGGATGTGCCGCTGCGCCGCGATCTCACCACCGCCCAGAACGAGGCGGCCCTGGCACGGCAGGCGGTAGTGGCCGCCGGAGACGACCCGGCCGATCCGAAGCGCCCGGGCAGTCCGGAGATGACCCGGCTGAACGCCGCGCAGGACAAGGTGAAGTTCGTCCAGCAGCAACTGCTCGACTCGACCAGCATCGCGTCGAAGATGAACAGCAGCCGGTTGCTCGATGCACCGGCCCCGGTGATCAGCTCCCCCAAGCGGGTGCTGGCGCTCAAGCTCGGTACCGGCCTGATCGCCGGACTGTTCCTGGGTCTCGGCTTCGTCATCGTCCGAGCGCTGATCTCAGACCGGTTGTGGAAGCGGCAGGACATCTCGAACGCACTCGGTGCCCGGGTCCGGCTCAGCACCGGACGGCCGCCGCGGCGGCTCCCCCTCGGCCGGCTCCTGCGCCCCGGGCAGTCGAAGCATCGCGGGGTCCGGCTGCTGTCCCAGCACCTCGGCGGGCGGATCATCTGGGCCGAGCGGCCCTCCCCCGCACTCGCTGTGGTCAGCGTGGACGACGTACAGACCTGTGCACTGGCCGTGGCCTCGCTGGCGGTCGCACTGGCCGACGAGGGCAAGACCATCCTGGTCGCCGACCTCTCCGGGCATCAGACGCTCGCGGCGAAGCTCGGCGTCACCACGGCCGGTACCCATGACTCGACCTTCAGCAGTCCGGAACGCCGGATCACGGTGCACCTTCCGGAGAAGGACGCGCTGCTGCCCGAGGGCTGCTACCTGCGGATCGGCGACACCAACCGTCCGTCGGGCACTGGCGACGTACAGCTGGATGCTGCCTGGGAGACCGCCGACCTCGTGCTCGTGCTGGCGACGCTGTCACCGGCCCTCGGCGCCGATCACCTTGGTAGCTGGGCTTCCCGAGCCGCCGTCGTCGTGACGGCCGGACGGACGTCCGCGACCAAGCTGAAGGCCACTGGAGACATGCTGCGCCTGGCCGGTCTCGAGATCGACACCGCGATCGTGCTGAACGCGGACAAGACCGACGAGGGTGTCGGCGTGGCCGAGGCGGAGGCGGCTGCCGTCTCTGCCGACGTCGAGATGTTCTCGCGATGAACGCATTGGCGACGCTCGGGGCACGGCTCGCGCCGAAGCCCGGCTTCCGCGCGGTTCCGCCCGAACGGCGCCGCCGGCGGCGGGTCCAGCTGGTCTGGGCGCTGATGGTGATGAACGTACTGACGTTCTTCCCGGACTCACGGCTGCTGGTGCCGATCCCGAGCGCACTCGGCCGACTGATCGCGCAGGGCTCGCTGCTGCTCGCGCTGGTCCTGGTCCTGACGGTGAACCGGCCGCTGCGGGTGCGGCCCAGTGTCTTCATCTTCCTTGCCTCATTGCTGGTCACCGAGGCCGTCATCTCCAGTCTCCGGGCGGAGTTCCTGGTCGGTGCGCTGTACCGCTCCGGCCGGCTGATGGTCTTCGTGCTCGTGCTCTGGATGTTGACACCGTGGTGGACGCGACGCGATCTCCTTCTCGTCCGGACCCACCTGATGATGCTGTGGGCAGTCATCGGCACAGTCGTCGCCGGCCTGCTCGTCTCACCCGGCGGCGCGCTGGTCGACGATCGTCTGACCGGCATCCTGTGGCCGATCCCCGCGACGCAGGTCGGGCACTACGCAGCGGTCGCCACCGGGCTGACCGCCGTACTGTGGATGGCCGGTCTGCTGCGCCGGGAAGTCGCCCTGGTCAGTGTCCTGGTCACCATCCCGGTGCTCCTGCTCACGCACACCCGTACGGCCTTGATCGCCATGCTGGTCGGCGGGATCGTTGCGGGGCTCAGCCTGTTCACGGCCCGGTCACGCGCGCGGCGCACGTTCGCGATCGCCATCGGGGTGTTCTCCGTCGGGGCACTGACCTTGGGCTCCGCGGTGACGACCTGGCTGTCACGAGGTCAGGACACCGAGCAGGTCACCGCGCTGACCGGCCGCCGGCTGGTCTGGGAAGCGATCCTCGCGCAACCGCGGACGACGTTCGAAACACTCTTCGGCTTCGGCCTGTCCAACAAGTCGTTCACCGGGTTGCCGATCGACAGCAACTGGCTCGGAACGTACTACGACGTCGGCCTGCTCGGTGCTGCGATCAACATCGCCATGGTGCTGTTCGTCTTCATCGCTGCCTGGTTCACGCCGCAAGGCCCACGGCGCGCGCTCGCGTTGTTCATCGTCGCGTACTGCGTGGTGGCGTCGTTCACGGAGACCGGGCTGAGCGAAGCGTCGCCGTACTTCCTGGAGCTGACCCTGGCCGCATCACTCGTGTTTCCGAGACCTTCCCGAGAGGGCGGCTCCTGATGAAGATCCTCCTGGTGCACAACAGGTACCGATCGACCGCGCCGAGTGGTGAGAATCGAGTCGTCGACCAGGAACGCGAAGCTCTCGCGGCACTCGGCCACGACGTCCGGCTCTTCGAGCGGCAGAGCGACGAGATCGAGGAGTGGCCGGTCTGGAAGAAGGCCACGCTGCCCGCGCGAGTGATCTGGAACCCGACGAGCAAGCGCGATCTGAGCCTTGAGCTGAAGGAGTTCCAGCCGGACGTCGTGCATGTGCACAACACGTTCCCGGTGCTCAGCCCGTCGGTGCTGTACGCGTGCCGCGCTGCCGGTGTGCCCGTGGTGATCACCTTGCACAACTACAAGTTGCTCTGCGCAAGCGGTGACTTCTATCGCGAGGGTTCGGTCTGCCACGACTGCGCCGGTGGCAATCCGCTGCCCGCGGTCCGCAACAGCTGCTACCGCGGTTCGAAGCTCGCCACGGCAACGACGGTACTCAACACGCGCTCGCACCGGCGTACCTGGCGGAACCTGGTCTCGGCGTACCTGTTCATCTCCGAGTCGCAGCGCACGCTGCTCGCCGGGATGGACTTCGACGCGGACCGCAGCTTCGTCCGCTACAACTACGTCCCGTACGACGGCCCTCAGGCCAGCTCGCCGCTCCGCCAGGTCACGTACGTCGGCCGGCTGGATGCGGCCAAGGGCGCGCCGCTGCTGATGAAGGGCTGGGACGCGTACCGCGCGATCGCGGGTGACGACGCGCTGCAACTGGCCGTCGCCGGTGGCGGTCCGATGCTCGACGAGGTGACCGCCTGGGCGGCCGACCGTCCGTCGGTGCACCTGCGCGGGATGCTCAGCAAACCCGAGATCTTCAGCCTGATCGGCGAATCGCGGGCGGTCGTGCTGCCTTCGGAATGGGAGGAGACCTTCGGTCTGGTGGTGGTTGAGGCAATGGCCGTCGGCGTCCCGTTGCTGGCGTCCGGACACGGTTCCTTCCGTGAACTCGTAACCGACGGTGTCGACGGTGCGTTGTTCGATCCGGGTCGTCCGGACGAGCTGGCCAAACTCCTGCTCGATGTGGACGCCTGTCCCGACCGGTACGTCGATCTCGGCCGCAACGCCCGGACGACGTACGAGACGATCCACGACCCGCAGTCCAATCTCGAGCAACTGCTCGACGTCTACCGCTTCGCCATCGCGAACCCGGTCACCTAGCCACAACAGCCCGCCAGGCCCCGAAGGAAGAACCATGGAACAGCGCACACCCAAGTGGTACAGCTCACGGCGGCTCATCGTCGCCGGGAGCGCTGTCGCGCTGGTCGGACTGGTCTCGGCAGCCGTCCTGCTGACCGGCAACAACCCCATCGGCGGCGACGGCCCCGGCGCGGCGACCACGCCGGCCAAGTCGCTGACCGCACCGGGCAAGCCGCCGGTCACCATCTGCGGGAACGCCCAGGCACTCAACGGGCCGGCCACCGCGCCGACGGGCGCCGTACCGGTCAGCACTACTCAGAACCTGCAAGACCTGACCGCGCAACACCCCGCCGGCACGACGTTCTATCTCGCCGCCGGCACGCACCGGCTGGCCGGTGGGGAGTTCCTGCAGGTGATCCCCAAGGAGGGCAACCGGTACGTCGGTGCTCCCGGAGCGATCCTGGACGGCGGCAAGCAGAACCGGTACGCGTTCACCGGCTATGCGCCGAACGTCATGATCAGTCACCTCACCATCCAGAACTTCGGCGCACCCAAGGGCAACAACGACGAAGGTGTGGTGAACCACAACTCCGCCACCGGCTGGACGATCGAGGGCAACACGATCAAGAACAACGCGGGCGCCGGCCTGATGATCGGCAGCCGCAACGTCGTCCGCGGCAACTGCCTGCGCGACAACGGCCAGTACGGTTTCAACGCCTACAACCCGAACGCGGTCAACGGCATCACCGTCGAACGCAACGAGATCACCGGGAACAACACCGACGACTGGGAGAACCTCCGGCCGGCCTGCGGCTGTACCGGTGGCGGCAAGTTCTGGACGGTGACCGGGGCCGCGGTGCGCGGCAACTGGATCCACGACAACCACGGGCCGGGGCTCTGGGCCGACACGAACAACGCAGGCTTCACGGTCGAGGACAACTACATCTCCGGCAACTACGCCGAGGGCCTGATCTACGAGACCAGCTACAACGCGCTGATCCGGCGGAACAGCTTCATCCGGAACGGGCTCGGCAAGGGGCCGGAGAACGAGGGCTTCCCGGCGCCCGCGCTGTACATCTCCGAGTCCGGTGCGGACAAGCGGGTGCCCGGGCAGTACGGGCAGATCCTCGAGGTCACCGGCAACGTCTTCACCGACAACTGGTCCGGTGTCATCCTCTGGGAGAACGCCGACCGGTTCGCGGGCTCGCCGGCCAACACCAGCACCGGGTCCGGCACGCTGGTGAACCCGAAAGTCGCCACGATCAAGACCTGTAACGCCCAGAACATCGCCAAGCAGCCCTACCTGAGCGACTGCCGCTGGAAGACCCAGAACGTCCGCGTGCACGACAACACGTTCAACCTCAACCCCGACAAGCTCGGCGACAAGTGCGCGTCGAACGCGGGCTGCGGGTACAACGGGATCTTCTCGAACTGGGGCACCTTCCCGGACTGGTCGCCGTACCAGGCCCGGACGATCGAGGACGCGATCACCTTCAAGCAGGCCAACCGGTTCTACTCCAACACCTACAGCGGCCCGTGGAACTTCATCGTGCACGAGCAGGGCAACTCGGTGAACTGGGCGGCCTGGCAGGGCGCGCCCTACGGTCAGGACGAGGACTCCGTGATCAAGGTCTCCGGGGAGCGCTGACCCGCCGATGACCGAACATATGCGACGCCTCCGGCGCCGCGGGTCATGGGGCTCTAATCCCTGCCCTTCCCTCGTCGCTCCAGTCGCTTCGCTCCCTACGCTCCTCAGTCCAGGTCAGGGCGCCCCATGACCGGCCCGCCCCCCGAGCGTGCTTGCACGCAGATCGCCATGACGCGCTCTGTGGGCTACGCCGCGTTCGGGCGGCACGAGCGGGATCTCGACGTGCTCGACGTGATCTTCGACAGCCTGGTCGATGCACCGGGCAACGAAGGATGCCGGCGGCTGCGGTTCGGCGGGCACGGCATCACGCTGGACGTCGACGTACGGGGTCAGGCGGAGTTGACCGTCGAGCTGCGGGTGTCGCCGTACGGACCGGTGCAGGTCGAGTCCCGCGGAGCCGATGGCCCGGGCGACACTCGCTTGGTGAGCTTCTTGCTGCAGTGGCCGAACAGCACTCAGCGCCCGGTCCGGACGGCCTGGATCATGCTCTGATCCTGGCGGCCGCGGAACCGGGCGCTGGGCTAACTCATTGCTGCTTCAGGAGGCAAGCAGCAGTCTGAGTTTGTCCAGGCAACGACCCCGGATAGGGCCGATGCTGCCGATCGGGATGCCGATCTTCTGCGAGATCTCCGCGTACGGCGCAGGCGGGTCGGCCATCAACATGCCGAGCAACTGCTGCCAGCGGTCCGGCAACGTCTCCAGAGCCTCGCGGACGTCGGCCGCCCGCTCCAACGCGATCAGGTCGGCGTCCAGCTCGGGCTGGTCCCCCGGCTGCTCCTCGAAGGTCGTCGACTCGTAGGTCAGCAGCACCCGCTTGCGAAACGCCAGCACACGCAGGCATTCGCGGCGGGTGGTGACGACCAGCCAGGCGCCGACCCGCTCGGGGTCGACACGGTGGATGTGCTCGAGCAACCGCAGCCACACCATCTGCGAAACATCTGCGGCATCGCTGTCACTGAGCCGGAAACTGCGGGTGACGGCCCAGACGAGCCGCGCATAATGATCGACCAGCCGGCTCCAGGAACCCTGGTCCCCGGACGCGGCCTGGATCACCAGGGTCGCGGCCTCGGACCGGACTGTCGTTGCGGAATCAGCACCGTTTTCGGCACTGAGGTGTTGCACCATGAATTCCCCCCTCGGGAATGCACCGCTCAGTTGTCGTCGCTCGCCATGCGTCCCCCGACGCGAGCTCGTTCAGGTCAGTAGGCGCCGTCACTCCCCAGTACGGCGCGGGCGGTCTTCCAGAGAATCAGCAGATCGAGTGCGATCGACCAGTTGTCGGCATACCGCAGGTCGAGCCGCATCGACTCTTCCCAGGTCAGATCGCTGCGTCCGCTCACTTGCCACAACCCGGTCAGTCCGGGCTTGACGAGCATCCGGCGCGAGTCGTCGACCGCGTACTGCGCGACCTCGGCCGGCAACGGTGGCCGCGGGCCGACCAATGACATCTCCCCCCGGAGAACGTTCATCAGCTGCGGCAGCTCGTCGATCGAGAACCGGCGCAGGAACTTGCCGACCCGGGTCACCCGGGGGTCGTCGCGGAGTTTGAACAACACCCCGTTGCCCTCGTTCAGGGCGACCAGCTCGGCCTTGCGTTCCTCCGCGTCGACGACCATCGTGCGGAACTTGAACATCGAGAACTGCTCGCCACCACGGCCGACCCGGATCTGCTTGAAGAACACCGGACCCTTGCTGGTCAGCTTCACCAGCGTGGCCGCGACCAGCAGCACCGGAGACACTGCGAGCAGCATCAGCACCCCGACGACGCGGTCGAAGACCGCCTTCATCAGGTGCGGACCACCACTCACCGACGGCCGCTCCAGGTGCAGCAGCGACAGCCCGGCCACCGGGCGGATCGAGATCCGCGGACCGGCGACCTCGACGATGCCCGGCGAGACGATCAGATCGACCCCGCGCTGTTCGAGCGCCCACGACAGCTTGCGCAGTGAGTGCCCGGCCAGCTCCGGATCCGAGGCCACCGCGACGACGTCGACGTCGTACTGGTCGACGGCCGCCAGGATGTCCATCTCGGTCCGGCCGAGCCGATCCGAGACCGGCTCCTCGAAGACGTCACCGCGCGGCAGGCAGCTGGCCACGACGACGTACCCGTCGGCGGGCCGTTCCTCCAGGTGCCGATGCAGCGTGATCACCTGGTCGTTGCGGCCGACCACCAGCACCCGGCGCATGCACCGGCCGGCGAACCGGCGCCAGGAGATCTGCCGGTGCAGCACCCAGCGGCCGACCATGGCCGCCAGGCACGTCATCGGCACCGCGAGCAGCACGAAACCACGAGCAACCTCGCTCTTGGTCGCGTACGACGTGATCGCGACCGCGGCGGTCAGCGCCACCGCGGCCCGGATGATGGACCGGAATTCCTCCGGCCCGGTACCGAAGTACCGGCTCTCGTAGCCACGGGCCAACGCCACACAGACCAGCCAGGCGACCGGGATCACTGCCCCGATCACCAGATACGCGAGATTGATCTGGGCCCCGAACCGGCCGAGCAGCGCCAGCGATACCCCGATCAGCGCCGCGGACAGGTCCCCGGCGAGCGCGGCCCACCGGTACTTGGCCACCCAGCGCGCCTCGGTGAAACGTGCCGATCGCGGCACAGTCGCCTGCACCTCGTCCGGTACTACCCAGACCGGCCGACGACGTTCCCCCGAAGGCGCCGGCCGAAGATCAGCCGGTTCGGCCAACCCTTCAGACATGACAAACTCAGTCACGCACAGTCACCCCCCACAGGTGAACAGCGACCCCCGTGACCAACCCACTCCCCGTCACGGACAGTCGTCCAACGCCGCCCCCACAACGGCGTGAGCCAGACAGTACTACGTCCGGCCGACGCCGAACAGTATTGACAGCGAGTGTTTACCCCTGCGCAATCAAGCCTGGATCGGCGGACACACCCCCGACGAAAATGAAGAACCCCGAGGACCGTTGACCGGGACCTCGGGGTTCTTGCCGACGCTACTGCGACGGAGGGGGTGTGTCAGCCGGCGATCAGGCCGTCGCCGCTGATCAGCTCACGCATCTCGGCCAGCGAGCTGTCGCTCGGCGGCAGGATCGCGTCGGAGTCGTGCAGGACCTCGTCCGGCACCTTCTCGCCGGAGCGGACGAAGTCCAGCAGCGCCGCGAAGGCGGTCCGGAAACCGTCCTCGTCACCGGCCGAGACGGCCTTCTCCAGGTCGCCGTCGACCGCGTTCAGCTGGTCGAGCTTGTCGTCGGCGAGCTGCCACTGGCCCTCACCCATGATGCGAACGATCATCGAACGTCTCCGTCTTGTGGTCGCGCCGGCTCCGCTACCGGCTGTTGCACTGGCTGGGCGGGTTGCGCTGCCCCCGGGGTCTCACCGGACAGCTGCTTGGGAGCGCTGCCACCGGACAGCTGCGCCTTCATGGCTTCCAGCTCGGCGTCGACACCGGAGGTGGACGACATCCGCTCCAGCTCCAGGGTCAGGCTGTCCTTCGACGTGCCGCTGGCGTCGTCGAGCGCGCCGGAGGCCAGCAGCTCGTCGATCGCACCGGCCCGGGCCTGCATCTGCTGGGTCTTGTCCTCGGCCCGCTGCACGGCCAGACCGACGTCGCTCATCTCCTCGGAAATACCGGAGAAGGCCTCGTTGATCCGGGTCTGTGCCTCGGCCGCGGTGTAGGTGGCCTTGATCGTCTCCTTCTTGGTCCGGAAGGACTCGACCTTGGCCTGCAGGCGCTGGGAGGCGAGCGTGAGCTTCTCCTCCTCACCCTGCAGCTGGGCGTGCTGGGTGGTCAGGTCGTCGATCTGCCCCTGCAGCCCGGACTTGCGGGTCAGGGCCTCGCGGGCCAGGTCCTCGCGGCCCATCGACAGCGCCTTCTGCGCCTGGTCCTGCAGTTTGGCCGACTGCGCCTGCAGCTGCGATGCCTGCAGCTCCACCCGCTTCCGGCTGGTGGCCACGTCGGCCACTCCCCGGCGTACCTTCTGGAGCAGCTCCAGCTGCTTCTGGTACGAGTAGTCAAGGGTTTCGCGAGGATCCTCAGCCTTGTCCAGGGCGGTGTTCGCCTTGGCCTTGAAGATCGTCGACATCCGCTTGAAGATGCTCATCGATATCCGTACCCCTTCTGTGCCGGAGCGTCGACCCGGCGTGCGTGTCAACCACCCTATGTCCCTACGGGTCACCACACCATCGGGACAGGCCCGGATAAAGTGGTGTTCACATCCGGGGACCACCCCGAGTCGCGATGTCCTGCCGAATGAGGTTCAGACCCCGTGTTCCGTCGTACCAAGTCCGATACAACAACACCCACCGTACCCGCCGAGCCCCAGGCCAAGCCGGGCGGCAAGGGACGGCCGACGCCCTCGCGCAAAGAAGCCGAGCAGGCCCGGAAGGCGGCGTACAAGAAGCCCCGCAACCGCAAGGAGGCGTCGGCGCTGCGCCGGGAGAAGATGCGGACCGAGCGGGCCAAGATGCAGTCGGCCCTGCAGACCGGTGACGACCGCTACCTGCCGGCCGCCGACAAGGGCCCGGTACGGCGCTTCGCCCGCGACTACGTGGATGCCCGCTACTCGGTGATGGAGTTCGCGCTGCCGATCCTGCTCGTGGTGTCGCTGGTCGGGGTCGTGTTCTCCCGGCAGTTCCCCTGGCTGGCCGGGCTGGTGAACATCTTCTTCCTGGTGATGATCATGGTCATCGCCGGTGACTGGTTCCTGCTCTCCCGCGGGATGAAGCGGGCGGTGGCGAAGCGGTACCCCGACGAGCCGGTCAAGGGCATCGGGTTCTACGCGGTCCGCCGGACCATGCAGATGCGCCGCTGGCGGCTACCCAAGCCGATGGTCAAGCGGGGCGAATTCCCGATGTGACGGGTAGGGTCCCGGTATGGACTTCCGCTATCTCGGCAACAGTGGTTTGAAGGTCAGTGAGATCTCGTACGGGAACTGGCTGACGCACGGTTCCCAGGTGGAGAACGATCAGGCGAAGGCGTGTGTGCGGGCGGCCCTGGAGGCCGGCATCACCACGTTCGACACGGCCGACACCTACGCGAACACCAAGGCCGAGGTGGTCCTCGGCGAGGCGCTCGCGGGTGAGCGGCGCGAGTCGCTGGAGATCTTCACCAAGGTCTACTGGCCGACCGGTCCGGGCGGCCCGAACGACACCGGTCTGTCCCGCAAGCACATCCACGAGTCGATCAACGGCTCGCTGAAGCGGCTGCAGACCGACTACGTCGACCTCTACCAGGCGCACCGGTTCGACACCGAGACGCCGCTCGAGGAGACCATGGAGGCCTTCGCCGACGTGGTCCGCCAGGGCAAGGCGCTCTACATCGGGGTCTCCGAGTGGACCGCCGAGCAGCTCCAGGAGGGCCACCGGCTGGCCCGCGAGCTGCGCATCCCGTTCGTCTCGAACCAGCCGCAGTACAGCATGCTCTGGCGCACGATCGAGGCCGAGGTGGTCCCGGCGTCGGAGGAGCTCGGCATCAGCCAGATCGTGTTCTCCCCGATCGCGCAGGGTGTGCTGACCGGCAAGTACCTGCCGGGTCAGCCGGTGCCGGAGGGTTCGCGGGCGACCGACGCGAACGGCGCCAACATGATCAAGCGGTTCCTGAACGACGACGTACTGACCCGTGTCCAGGAGCTGAAGCCGATCGCCGACGAGGCCGGCCTCTCGCTCGGCCAGCTGGCCGTCGCATGGGTCCTGCAGAACCCGAACGTCGCCTCCGCGATCGTCGGCGCCTCCCGGCCCGAGCAGGTCGTGGAGAACGTCAAGGCCTCCGGGGTGAAGCTCGAGGAGACCGTGCTGAAACGGATCGACGAGACGCTCGGCAGCATCGTCGAGCGCGACCCGGCCAAGACCGCGCAGAACTCCCCGCAGACCCGGCCGGGCTCATGAGCTGGGTGTGGCGGTTCGAGACCGCGACCGGCGCCGTCGTCGACCCGAGCGAGGTCGGCGGGACCGAGTTCTCCGCCCAGGGTGACGCCGAGAGCTGGCTGGGCGAGATCTGGCGCGAGCTGGCCGACAAGGGGGTCGCGCAGGTCTTCCTGTTCGAGGACGGGCGTCAGGTCTACGGACCGATGAGCCTGGAGGCGCAGGAGTAGGCGTTACGCTTCCGCTGTGACTGCCAAGCGGACTGTAAGACTGGTTTTGAGCCTGGTGGCGGGACTCCTGCTCGCGGGAACCGCCACCACCCAAGCGCACGCCGAGGACGGCTTCCGCTTCTGGGGCTACTATCAGTGGACGTCCTCGCAGTGGTCCTTCGCGCAGAGGGGCCCGGATGCCGTCGTACCGGCTGATGGGTCCGTCGAGGGCTGGCGGTACGCCGTCGGTGGCGCCAAGCCGCGGGTGCCGCGGGCGGCCGGCGACTTCGAGGCGATCTGCAGTGGGGCCCCGGCCGAAGCGGGCAAGAAGCGGGTGGCGGTCGTCATCGACCCCGGGACAGGCGAGGACGAGCAGCCCGGCGAGGTGGTCGGCCTAGCCACCGGGACCTGTGTGGTGACGGATCCGAAGTCCAACGGGGCGCAGGTGCTGGCCGCTGCAAAGCCGACGCGGATCGAGAAGGGCCTGACCTGCGGGATCGACGGCTACCCGAGCAAGGGCTGCGGTGAGCCGGTGAAGAACATCAAGGTCCCCGCCTCCGACCCGCAGGTCCAGCTGTCCATCGCGAGGCCGGTCGGTTCGTCCGTGGTGTCGGACGAGCCGTCCGACAACAGTGTGGAGAGCCGGTCGGTGTGGTGGCCCTACCTCATCGTTGCGGTGGTCCTCATCGCCTTGATCGTGGGTGGATTGATTCTCGTCCGCGCCCGGCGCTCGAGAGCGTAGTGCGTGCCGTCCACCGCCTGACACTCCCCCGGGCGCTGCATCCGGGGGCCTGGTGGCTTTGGGCGCTCGGGATGGCGGTCGCCGCGAGCCGGACCCGTAACCCGGTGCTGCTGGTACTGATCCTCGCGGTGACCGGGTTCGTGGTGGCCGCGCGCCGTACCGATGCTCCTTGGGCGCATAGCTTCACCGCGTTCCTCAAGCTCGGTCTGATGGTGATCGGGATCCGGATCGTCCTGCAGGCGTTGCTGTCGACGCGCTCGCAGGGAAATGTGGTTCTGTTCACGCTGCCGCAGATCCCCTTGCCGGACTGGGCTGCCGGGGTCAAGCTCGGCGGACAGGTAACTTTGGAGGCGGTCGTCACCGCGCTGTACGACGGTGGGCAGCTCGCGGTGATGTTGTGCTGTATCGGCGCGGCCAACGCACTGGCCAGTCCCCGGCGGCTGCTCAAGTCGTTGCCCGGGGCCCTCTACGAGATGGGCGTGGCCTGTGTGGTCGCTCTGACGTTCGCACCGCAACTGGTGACCGATGCGCGTCGGATCCGAGCCGCTCGCCGGCTGCGCGGCCGGAGCCGCGGGTCGTTCCGCACCACAGCCATGCCGGTGCTGGAAGGTGCGTTGGACAGGTCGGTGGAGCTGGCTGCTGCGATGGATTCGCGTGGCTACGGCCGGACTGCTCAGGTGCCGCGTCGCCAGCGCCGGATCACTGGGCTGTGCGTGCTCCTGGGCTTGCTGGGCATTCTGCTCGGCGTCTACGCGCTTCTGACCGACTCACTCGCGTTCCCGTTCGCTCTGACCGCACTGGCGATCGGACTGCTGCTTGCGGTCGGCGCACTGGGCATCGGTCGGCAGCGGGTGACGCGCACGCGCTACCGGCCCGATCCGTGGGCACTGCCCGAGTGGCTGGTGACTGCGGCCGGTGCTGCCGCTGCAGCCGTCATGGTGGTCGCTGCGGTCCGCGGGGTGCACGGCCTGCTCCTGGCCGGACCACTCGTCGTACCGCCGATCCCCCTGCTGCCCGTGCTCGGCGTACTGATCGGTCTGGCGCCAGCGCTGGCAGCACCTCCTGTTAGGCAGGGGGCGGCCGCATGATCGAGTTTGACCACGTGACAGTCACGTACGACGGCGCTGTGGCGCCCGCCGTACGGGATGTGACCTTCACCGTGCCTGAAGGTGAGCTGGCGCTGGTGATCGGGCGGACCGGTTCCGGCAAGTCGACCTTGTTGCGCGCGATCAACGGGCTGGTGCCGCACTTCACCGGCGGCACGCTGGCTGGGCGGGTGCTGGTGAACGGGCGGGACACCCGGGAGTACCGGCCGCGGGATCTGGCCGATGTGGTCGGGTTCGTCGGGCAGGACCCGATGACCGGGTTCGTCACCGACACAGTGGAGGACGAGCTGGCTTACAGCATGGAGTCCCTCGGTACGGCGCCGGACGTGATGCGGCGTCGGGTCGAGGAGACACTGGACCTGCTGGGGCTGGCCGACGTACGGGATCGCGCACTGACTTCACTGTCCGGTGGCCAACGGCAACGAACCGCCATCGGGGCAGCGCTGACGTCGCATCCCGCTGTGCTCGTGCTGGACGAGCCGACGTCCGCACTGGACCCACAGGCGGCCGAGGAGGTGCTGGCCGCGCTGCAGCGGCTCGTACACGACCTGGGCGTGACTGTGGTGATGGCTGAGCACCGACTTGAGCGAGTCGTGCAGTACGCCGACCGCGTGATCGAGGTGCCGGGTGGCATCGGACTGGTGTCGACCGGGCTGCCGGCCGACCAGATGGTCACCGCACCGGTCGCACCGCCGGTGGTGGAGCTCGGCCGGTTGGCTGGGTGGTCTCCGCTGCCGCTGTCGGTGCGGGACGCGCGGCGAGCTGCGGTGGCGTTGCGGAGCCAGCTGGCTGATGTGAAGCCGTTGCGGCGGGCTGCGGTGACCGGTGCCGAGCTGGCCGGCTGCAGCAACCTGATCGTTGGCTACGGGACAGTGACTGCCTTGCGTGGTGTGTCGGTCAGCATCCGGGCCGGTGAGATCGTCGCTCTGATGGGCCGCAACGGCGCTGGGAAGTCCACACTGCTCAATGCGCTGGTGGGTATCGTCCCGCCGCGCTCCGGCACAGTGACCGCGGCTGGAGTCGACCCACGCCGTACTCGACCGGCCAAACTGGTCAAGGCGGTCGGACTGGTACCGCAGGAGCCGGCCGACCTGTTGTATGCGGCAACAGTCGTAGACGAGTGTTCTGGCGCCGACTCCGACTTCCGGGTACCGCCCGGGACCTGTCGGGCGGTGCTGGAGCGGCTGGCACCGGGCGTGGACGATCAGCTGCATCCGCGAGACCTGTCTGAGGGACAACGCCTGTGTCTGGCGCTGGCCGTCGTACTGTGCGGCGCACCGCCGCTGTTGCTGCTCGACGAGCCCACTCGCGGTCTGGACTACGGTGCCAAGCGGCGACTGGTGGAGATCCTGCGTGAGCTGGCTGCCGCCGGGCATGCGGTCGTGCTGTCGACACATGACGTCGAGATGGTGGCTGAGGTCGCCACTCGAGTGATGGTGCTCGCAGACGGCGAGCTGGTGAGTGAAGGCGAGACTGCGACAGTTGTGGCGGACTCCCCCGCGTTTGCTCCGCAGGTAGCCAAGATTCTGGCGCCACTTCCGTTCCTGACCGTGGGCGAAGTGGCCACGGCTCTGGAGCGCGCGTCGTGAATCTGATCCGGCTGCGGCCGCGCAGTACCGGCACTCTGTTGCTGGCGTCGCTGGTTGGGGTGGCGGCGTTCGCCTGGCCGCTGCTTTGGCAGACGGATCAGGCAGGACAGTCTGCGATCGGCCACACCACCGATGCGCCCTGGCTGTTCGTGTTGCTGCTGCCGTTGCTGGTGGCCGTCGTACTGGCTGAGCTGTCCGAATCCGGGATCGACGCGAAGGTCATCTCCCTGCTGGGGATGCTGGCGGCGGTTGGAGCTGCTCTGCGTGCACTGGGTCCGGGAACCGCTGGCCTGGAGCCTGGGTTCTTCCTGCTGGTGCTGGCCGGGCGGGCGTTCGGGGCAGGCTTCGGGTTCGTGCTGGGTTCGGTGTCGCTGTTGGGTGGTGCGCTGATCAGTGGTGGCGTCGGGCCGTGGATGCCGTTCCAGATGTTCGCGTGTGCGTGGGTGGGCTGCCTGGCCGGCCTCCTACCGCGGGTGGGCGGGCGACTCGAGGTGCTGCTGCTGGCGACGTACTCGCTCGTTGCTGGTGTCTTGTACGGCGTGGTGATGAACCTGTGGTTCTGGCCGTACGCGACCTTCGGCAGCGACTTCTCCTTCATCCCCGGTGACGCGCTGGCCGACAACCTGCACCGGTACCTGCTGTTCGTCGTGGCGACGTCGCTCGGCTGGGACATCCCGCGCGGAGTTCTGTGCGCCGTACTGGTGCTTGTGCTCGGCCGGCCGGTGCTGAACGCGTTCCGGCGTACCGCCCGCAAGGCTGCCTTCGACACCCCGGTGCTGTTCGAACCAAGGAGTCCGCATGCCTGATCGCACTCTCATCCTCGGTGGCGCCCGCTCCGGCAAGTCCGTGGCGGCCGAGCGGCTGCTGGCCGACGTACCGAACGTCCTGTACGTCGCCACTGGCGGCGACGACTCGGGTGATGCTGAGTGGGCCTCCCGCGTCGCCAAACACCAGGCCCGGCGGCCGGCCACCTGGGGGCTGGTCGAGACGATCGACCTCGTCCCGCTGCTCTCGGAACCCGGTCAGCCGCTGCTCATCGACTGCCTGACGTTGTGGCTGTCGCGCACCATGGATGCGCTCGAGATCTGGCCTGACCTGACCCGTGCGGCCCTGGTCGAGGACCGGATCGCCACGCTGACCGCGGCCTGGGCCGACACCCCACGCATCGTGGTTGCCGTTAGCAACGACATCGGCTCCGGCGTGGTCCCCGCCGATCCCGGCACGCGGCTCTTCCGCGACCTGATGGGCCGCCTGAACACCAGCATCTCGCTGGCCTCCGACCAGGCCCTCTACACGATCGCCGGCCGAACGCTCCCGCTCACATGATCGATTCGGTCCGGCTCGCCTTCGGCCTGCTCAGCATCCTCCCCGCCGGAATGCCTTCCCACGTTGACCGAACTGTCGGCCGCCGAGCGATGATCCTCGCCCCGCTGGTCGGCGCAGTCCTCGGCGGAGTCGCCGCCGGCGTGGTCGCCCTCGCCCAGCTACTCCGCCCAGACGCCGACCTGCTGGCCGCCGTACTCGGCGTCCTGGTGGTAGCCGGCCTGTCCGGCGGTCTGCATCTCGACGGCCTGGCCGACTTCGCGGACGCCCTCGGCAGCCGCCGCGACCGCGAAACCATGCTCCGCATCATGAAGCAGAGCGACATCGGCCCCTTCGGCGTCGTCAGCATCGTCGCCGTCCTCCTCATCGACGTCGCCGCCCTCACCGCCTGCCTCCAAGCCGGCCTAGGTTGGCAAGCAATCCTCATCGCCACCACCGCCAGCCGCCTGACCCTCCCCTGGACCTGCCGAACCACCATCCCCTCAGCCCGCCCCGACGGCCTAGGCGCAGTAGTAGCAGCCACAGTCCGCCCCCGAACCGCCCTGGCCACCACCCTCGCCGTACTGCTAGCCACAACCGCCCTGACCTACCT
>NZ_SMKA01000097.1 GCF_004348455.1 Kribbella albertanoniae | reverse complement strand
GCCGTACCCACCCTTCGAAACCGAGCCCGCCTCCCTCTGCTTCGCGAAAGACCTCTAGGACGCGGACCTGCACCACCGTCTAAACCACTCCCGGGCCGCCCGAGCAGGGCACCCCGAGCGTGAACCCGGCGGACCGACAAGAGTTGGTGGGTGATGGCGGTCCGCCGGCCGCGGATGGCTGAGGGAGACGCCGAGCGCGGCGACGCCCTAGCCGTGAGATCGAGGGGAGTCACCTTGAGCGTCCACCGACCATCTAGCACCCGGCGGAGCGGTCGACCGCGCTCAAAGTCGACCGGCCGGCGCCGTTGGATACGCGGTACGCAAAGTTGTAGAAGTACATTTATTAGATCTGTACTTCTACAACTTTGTAGATCAGTCCTGGGGCAGATCGAGGACCAGGGTGTCGCCTTCGGGGTGGAAGCCGAGGCGGTTGAGGTAGGGGGAGGAGTCGCGCATTCGGGGTGAGGCGAGGACCTGGTGGAAGCCTTGGTCGGTGAAGACGTCGCTGCGGCGGTAGACGAACTCGCCGGGGGTGAAGTCGCGGTACTTCGGGAGCACGTAGTCCAGGTCGATCTGGGCGCGGCCTTGGCCGGCGTCGTGGGCCAGGACTACGCCGATCGTGCGTTCGCCGCGTTGGACGAGGAAGGCGTACGGGCTGGCCGAGAGTGCGAAGCCGGGGTTGAAGCGGCTGATGTCGCGGGCGTGGGTGGCGAGCACGTGACCGAGGTAGGCGTCGTCGGAGTTGACCCGGAGCACCTCGTACTCGGCGTCGTCGTGCCGGTGCCGGAGCAACCGCCAGAGGTGGACGACGTTGATGACGGCCAGGACGGCGTTCATGCCGACCATCGGCCAGACCTCGATGACGAGGTTGAAGCCGACCAGGATCACGCAGCCGACCAGGTTCAGCAGGCGGAGTCGCAGGATCCGGGTCTGCAGCAGCGACACCACCACCAACGCGGATCCGCCCCAGCCGATGATGCTCCACACGTCCACGATGCGAGCGTAGACCAGCCGCAGCACTGGTTCGGTCAGGTCAGACTGCCGTTGTGACCGAGACCTTGGTGCTCAACGGTGAACCACTGCCCACTGTGACTCTGGAGTTGCTCCGGGCAACCAGCTACGGCCACTTCTCCTCGATGCAGGTCCGCGACGGCCGCGTCGACGGCCTCGACCTCCACTTCGAACGCCTCGACCGCAGCTCCCGCGAAGTCTTCGGCCAACCGCTCGACGCCGACCGGGTCCGCAGAGATCTCCGTACGGCGCTCGCCCAGGAACGCGACTGCAGTCTGCGCGTCAACGTGTTCTCGCTCGGCGGCGATCTCGACGTACTGATCCGCCGGAGCGAGCCCATCGAACCCGGCACCACCCCACTCCGGTTGCGCCCGATCCAGCACCAGCGCGCACTGCCGCACCTCAAGCACACCGGCACCTTCGACCTGATCTACCACGCACGTCAGGCAACAGCCGCCGGGTACGACGACGCCATCTTCCACACCGCGGCCGGCGAAATCTCCGAGGCCTCGATCTGGAACATCTGCTTCGCCCGCGGCACCACGATCGTCTTCCCAGCCGCACGTGTCCTCGCTGGAATCAGGCAACAGGTTCTGCAGCGCGGGCTCGCCACCTTCGAGATGCGCCCGGTGCACTTCGATGACCTATCGACCTACGACGCTGCCTACCTGACGAACTCCATCGACCCGGCGCTCCCGGTCGCGGCGATCGGAGCCCGGACGTTCGCACCGCATCCGGAATCGGCCGCGACGATCGCAGCCGCCTATGCCTCACAGGAGGCGCAGGCGATCTAGTTGCGTTCGGACCACCAGCGGAGGAGGGCTTCGCGGGCCTGGTCCTCGCCGAGGGGGCCCTGGTCGAGGCGGAGTTCCATCAGGAACTTGTAGGCCTCGCCGACCTCGCGGCCCTGGGGCAGGTCGAGGATCTGCATGATCTGGTTGCCGTCGAGGTCGGGGCGCAGGGAGTCGAGCTCTTCCTGCTCCTGAAGGCGGGCGATCCGATCCTCGAGGTCGCTGTACTCCGCCCGCAGGGTTTCGGCCCGGCGGCGGTTGCGGGTGGTGCAGTCGGCGCGGGTCAGGACGTGCAGGCGTTCCAGCTGATCACCGGCATCGCGGACATAACGCCGTACGGCGGAGTCGGTCCACTCGCCGTCGCCGTACCCGTGGAAGCGGAGGTGGAGCTCGATCAGCTTGCTGACCTGCTCGATCTGCTCGTTGCTGAAGCGGAGTGCCTTCATCCGCTTCCGGGCCAGCTTCGCGCCGACGACGTCGTGGTGATGGAAGGTCACCTTGCCGCCCTCCTCGAAGCGGCGGGTCTTCGGCTTGCCGATGTCGTGGATCAGCGCGGCGAACCGGCTCACGAAATCCGGCACCGGATACGGGAGCCGGGACTCCAGATCGATCGCCTGGTCGAGCACGGTCAGCGAGTGCTCGTACACATCCTTGTGCCGGTGGTGCTCGTCCTTCTCCAGCCGCAGCGCGGGCAGCTCGGGCAGCACGTGGTCGGCGATCCCGGTGCTGACCAGCAGGTCGAGACCGATCCGCGGGTGGTCGGCGCAGATCAGCTTGATCAGTTCGTCGCGGACCCGTTCGGCCGAGACGATCGTGATCCGCTCGGCCATCGCGGTCATCGCGGCGACCACGCCCGGATCCGGCGTGAACCCGAGCTGGGCGGCGAACCGGGCCGCCCGCATCATCCGCAGCGGGTCGTCGGAGAACGAGTCCTCCGGGCTGCCCGGCGTCCGGATCACCTTGTTCGCGACGTCGGCGATGCCGCCGTACGGGTCGACGAACTGGTGCGACGGGAGCAGGACGGCCATCGAGTTCATCGCGAAGTCGCGCCGGGCCAGGTCGCCCTCGAGGCTGTCGCCGTACGCCACCTCGGGTTTGCGTGAGGTGGGATCGTAGGACTCCGACCGGTAGGTGGTGATCTCCAGGACCCACTCGCCCTTACGACAACCGATGGTGCCGAACGCCTTGCCGATATCCCAGACATGGTCCGCCCAGCCGGCCAGCAGCCGCTCGACCGCGTCCGGATGCGCGGAGCTGGCGAAGTCCAGATCCTTGCTCCCGCGGCCGAGGAGAATGTCCCGGACGGGTCCACCGACGAGGGCGATCTCGTGCCCGGCGGCGGCGAACCGGGCGCCCAGTTCGTCCACGACGGGGGCGATCGCCAGCAGTGACTGGACGCCTTGCCGCTGTACGGCGGACAGGGATCCGGCAGGGCCTGACTGGTCGGCAAAAGGTGACACGGGGAACTAGGTTACGGTGACGGCGTGT
This sequence comes from Kribbella albertanoniae, assembly GCF_004348455.1. GTDB lineage: Bacteria > Actinomycetota > Actinomycetes > Propionibacteriales > Kribbellaceae > Kribbella > Kribbella albertanoniae. Next base: position 23,736 of record NZ_SMKA01000097.1, on the reverse strand, counting down.
TCAGACGGCGACTGAGGCTCTCCGCGGCAGTGACCGCGAGCCTGCTGATCGTTGCCCCGGCAGCGATTTCGGCCGTCCCGGCGATGGCCGCGGACGAGGATCCGACTGTCGAGGTGACGATCGGATCGTTCCTTCCGGTGGCCCCGAAGCCCGGCCAGCCCGTCGTCATCAAGGGCACTGTCACCAACAACAGCGCGGTGGCGTTCGGCGAGAGTCCGCAGGTCGTCACCTGTATCGACCGCCACCCGCTGACCACGGCCGCCGAGATCGCCGCGGTTCCGGACGAGCAGAACATCCCGATGAACGACCGGGACAGCTGCTCCGGAATCGGCGTCGACAACTCGGACTCGACGACGTACCAGGTCCTCGGCGAGAAGCTGGCGCCGAATGCCAAGGTGCCCTTCACCCTGACCGTGCCGTGGGGCCAGTGGCGGATCAGCAAGCAGACCGGCGTCTACACCGTCGGCGTCATCTTCCGCGGCACCCCGGAGGGCAAGTCCCGGGTGACCGCAGGCCGGGCCCGAACGCTGATGCCGGTGATCGGCGCCGAACCGCTCGGCAACGTCAGTACGGCGCTGGTGATTCCGCTGCAGCACCGGCCGACGTACCTCGGCGGTCAACTGTTCGCGGACGACTCGCTGGCGCAGGCGATGGGTCCGGGCGGCTCGCTGCGCCGGGCGCTCGACCTCGGCAAGCAGCGTCGCGTCACCTGGCTGCTGGACCCCGCACTGATCGACGCGGCCAAGGAGATGACCGACGCCGACAACTACCGGATCGGCACGAGCTACACCCATTCCGTCCCCGGCACCAACGGGAAGCTCGCCCAGACCTGGCTCACCGACTTCACGCAGAGCCAGGCCGACGGCAACCAGGTCGTCGCGCTGCCGTACGGCGACGTGGACGTGGCCGGCCTGTTCGACGCAGGTGGCTCGCTGAAGGAGCTGGTCCGGCAGGCCCGGAGGCAGAGTGAGCAGGCGAACCTCGGCGTCTCGGCTCGGACCAACGGGCTCTGGCTGGAGAACGGCGCCGCGGCGAGCCGCTATCTCGCCTTCGCCGCCGGTGGTTTCCAGGGTGCGAACGAGGCCTCGGACCTGAATCTGGTCAACAGTGCAGCCTGGACCACCGACGCCGCCAAGGTGCTGACCCCGGGAACCTCGGTCTACCAGGTGCTGACCCCCGAAGGCCCGGCGAAGCAGAGCCGGACAGTCGTGGCCGACTCGGCGCTGACCGCAGGTGGGCCGGATGCGGGCTCCGATCGCGATCCGCTCCAGGTCCGGCAGCGGTTCGTCGCCGAGACCGCGCTGCTCGCTGCCTCCGTCAAAGGCCCGGCCACGGCGGTCGTCGTACCGCCCCGAGGTTGGGACGCCGACGGTCGGTCGACCGCAGCACTGGCCGGCGCGCTCGCCCTGCCGTGGCTGACGCCGGTGACCGTCGACCAGGTCGTCAAGGCCACCCCGAAGCCGCGCGCGATCGTGGCGCCGAGCGCACCGAAGACGAACGGGAAGCTGGCCGGTCCCCAGCTCGACAAGCTCAAGCGGCTCGAGAAGTCGATCAACACCTACACGAGCCTGCTGTCAGATCCGGAAACTGTCAGCTCGAACATGCCCAAGGGGCTGCTGCAGTCCGCGTCGCTCGGCTGGACCGGCCATGCCGACGAAGCCGGTCAGTACGCCGCCGTCGAGCTCGGCTCGGTGAACGGGCAGCTCCGCAAGGTGCACCTGGTCAACTCGAGTCTCGACAAGGGCAACGCCATCAAGGTCAACCTGGCCGGGAGCAACGGCACCTTCCCCTTGACTGTGGCGAACGACCTGGGCCATTCGATCCGGGTCGGCGTGATCGTGCGGTCGGTGAACCGGACCGACCTACGGGTCCGCGCTGTCGACACCGTCGACGTGCGAGCGGGCCAGAAGTGGACTCCCCGGATCAACGCCAGCGCCGAGCAGAACGGTGTCATCCAGGCCACGGCGCAGGTCGTCACCGTGGACGGCGACCCGGTCGGTCCCCCGCAGCCGATGCTGATCCAGGCGAGCCAGTACGGCAGTGTCGGCTGGATCCTGGTCGGCGCCGCCTGCGCACTGCTCTTCGGTACGTCGTTCGTCCGGATCTACCGGCGGATCCGCGCCGAGCGCCGCAACCCACCGGCCGCCGATGACGCCGCGGCCGACCTGAGTCCCGAGAACGACCCGCTGCACCCGGCGCCGCTGCCGGCCGCCCCCGGAACGCCCGCCACGGATGCGGACGCCGGCCTCCCGGCGGACGCGTCGCTGAAAGAAGGAGTCGGCTCGAAGGATGGCTGACCGCACCCTGCGCTCCGCGGCGGTGATGGCAGCCGGGACTGTGTTGTCCCGCCTGCTCGGATTCGTCCGGCTCGCCCTGCTCGCGGCTGCCATCGGCACCGCGCTGCGGGCCGACATCTTCAACGCTGCCAACACGATCCCGAACAGTCTGTACATCCTGCTGGCCGGTGGTGTGTTCAACACCGTCCTGGTTCCGCAGCTGGTGCGGGCGATCAAGAACCACGACGACGGTGGTCAGGACTTCACCAACCGCGTGCTGACGTTCGGCTTCGTCGTACTGGCGGTCGTGACGACGGCCTGTGTGCTGCTGGCGCCGTGGATCGCCGACCTCTATACGCCGGAGGAACTGCACGACCCGTCCCGGAGCGCGGAGAAGGCGAACCTGCTGCTGTTCGTCCAGCTCTGCCTGCCGCAGATCTTCTTCTACGGCGCTTTCGTGCTGATCGGTCAGGTGCTGAACGCGCGGCGCCGGTTCGGCCCGATGATGTGGGCCCCGATCGCGAACAACATCGTCGCCTGCGCATCCATCGTGGCGTTCCTCTTCATCTACCGGACCGGGGACACCCCGGCGACCTTCTCGCACGGCGAGCAGTTGCTGCTCGGTCTCGGGCACACGCTCGGGATCGCCGTCCAGCTGCTCGTGCTGCTGCCGTACCTGAAGGCGAGCGGGCACACCTACCGGCCGAAGTTCGGGCTGCGCGGGACCGGGCTCAGCCAGACCGCCAAGCTCGGGATCTGGACGATGCTGTTCGTCGCGGTGAACCAGGTGACGCTGGTCGTGGTCACCAAGCTCGCGCTCGCCGGTAGTGCGTCGGGTGACCTCGGCGCGAAGGCCGGTCTGACGGCGTACCAGACCGCGATGCTGATCATTCTGATGCCGCACGGCATCATCACGGTCTCGCTGGCGACGGCAGCGCTGCCGCAGATGTCGGCGCTGGCCGCGGACCGCGATCTCACCGAGGTCGCCCGGCTGTCCGCCCGCTCGATCCGGCAGACGCTGGCGATCGTCGTACCGGCTGCGGCCGCGATGATCGCGTTCGCCTATCCGATCGTCACGATCATCGCCGGCTACGGGTCCGGTAAGAACAACCTGACGCTGATGGCTTACACGCTCGTCACGCTCGCGTTCGGAGTCGTTCCGTACACGATCCAGTACTTCCAGTTGCGCACGTTCTACGCCTTCGAAGACACCCGTACGCCGTTCTTCCTGCAGTGCGTGATCGCGGCGACGAACATCACGGCCGCCCTGGTCGGTGTCCGGGTGCTGCTGGACGAGGAGAACCTCCGGTACTCCGGTGTCATGCTCGGCGGGGCTTTCGCGCTGGCCTACACGGTCGCCGTACTGATCTCCCGGCCGGTACTACGGCGTCGCGTACCGCGGGTGGCAGGCGCTGGAATCGGGCTGCCGCTGCTCGCCATGGTGATCGCTGCCGCGCTCGGCGCGGGCGCCGGGCGGCTGGTGCTGTGGGCGGTCAGCCTGGCGGTGGAGTTCTCCGGGCCGCTCGGCGCACTGCTCCAGCTGGCCGTCGCCGGGATCGTGCTGCTTCCGGTGTATGCAGGCGTGGCTCGAGTACTTAGGATCCACGAGGTCAACGACGTGGTGTCGATGGTCACATCGAAGCTGCCGGGCCGCCGCTGATCGGAGCGCTTGTGCACTCGTGCATCGGTACTGGATCACGATGCCACTACGATGGTGGCTGCCGACCACAGCATCCAGGAGGGCGAGAGACACCGTGTCGAACCAGACCGTCAGTCCTGGTGCACTGCTCGCCGGGCGGTACCGGATCGCCGAGCTACTCGCGGAGATCGACGGTGCACGGGTGTGGCGGGCCGTGGACGAGGTGCTCAGCCGAGCGGTCGTCGTCGATGTCCTACCGGTAGGCGACCCGCGGACCAACCTGCTGTTCGACGCCGCGCGGCGGGCCGCCGCAGCGGCCGACCCACGCTTCCTGCGGGTGCTGGACTGCGACATGTTCGAAGGCGTCACGTACTGCGTGCGCGAGTGGGCCGGTGGTCGTCCGCTGGAGCGGATGCTCGCCAGCGGACCGCTGACCGGTCAGCAGGCCGGCTGGCTGGCCCGCGAGGTCTCCGAGGCCCTGGAGCACCTGCACCGCACCGGTCACGCGCACGGCTCGATCAGCCCGTCGACGGTGGTCGTCACCGACGCCGGTGCGATCAAGGTCGTCGGCCTGGCCACCGAGGCCGCCCTGCGGTCCGCCGGTCCTGGCTCGGCCGAACAAGACGTCTACGCGCTCGGCGAGCTGCTCTACGCGTCGCTGACCGGTCGTTGGCCAGGCCCGACCCCGGCCTGGGGCCTACAGCCGGCACCGGTGGAGCACGGTCGGCTGATGAGCCCGCGCCAGGTGCGAGCCGGCGTACCGCGCTCGCTGGACGACATCAGCGACCGGCTGCTGGCCGACCCGCCGCGACACCATGCCCCGCCGATCACGAGCGCCGCCGGTCTGTCCGCAGCTCTGTCCGGAGTCGTCGGCAGCTCGCACGAGCCGCCGAACCAGATGGACGAGACCGTCCAGGTCGCCCGGCAGAACGGCAGCATCGACGACGCCACCCAGGTGGTCCCGCAGGCCCCTCCGCCCGCGCTCGATCCGACCCCACCGGCGTACCAGTCATCCAACGGCCACGCCGAGACCGCGGCGTACTCCCCTGCCGAGGCACGGCCCGCGCGTCGGCAGGCCCCGCCCCCGTCGAACGGGAACGGCGGACGCCGCCGCGCCGACGAGCCGAAGCGGAAGGGCTCGTGGGGCGGCCGGATCCTGATCCTGCTCGCCATCCTGGCGCTGCTCTCGGTGGTCGCGATGGCGCAGTTCCTGCTCAAGGGCGCGATGAACAACGACCAGACCGACGACCCCGGCACCGGTGGCCAGCCCACCCAGTCGACCAGCAGCAAGCCGCCGGCGACCGGAGCGGCTGCCAAGATCGTCAACGCCAAGGACTTCGACCCGGAGCCCGCCGGTAACGGCGAGGAGCACCCCGAGGACGTCAAGAACACCTACGACGGCAAGACCAGTACGAACTGGAAGACCATGTCGTACAAGGGCAAGCCCAACTTCGGTGGTCAGAAGCCCGGCGTCGGCATTATCTACGACCTCGGCGCGCTGACGCCGGTGTCGAAGGTGGTCGTCACGCTCGAGGGTGACGAGACCAGCCTGGAGATCAGGGTTCCGAAGGGTGACGACAAGTCCACGTCGCCGTCGGCCGTGAACGGCTGGGAGCCGATCGCCACCGAGGCGGACCAGCCCGAGGGCGCGGTGACGCTGACCCCGTCGGCACCGACCGAGACGCGGTACGTGCTGGTCTGGCTGACCAAGGTCCCGAAGGTCGACGGCGGTTACAAGGGCACGATCTCGGAGGTCTCGATCCAGAAATGACGGCACATCTGGATTCGGGGACGAACCCATCGGCACAGCTCCCCCGGATCGGCCTCGACGAACCCGTTCACCCGGGCGGGCCGGTCGGGTACGACCAGCTGGACGACCACGAACTGCTTCGGCTGCACGTGGCCGGCAACCCGGACACGTTCGGGATCCTGGTCAAGCGGCACCGCGATCGGATGTGGGCGGTCGCGATCCGCACCCTCGGCGAGCCCGAGGAGGCGGCCGACGCGCTGCAGGAGGCGTTCATCTCGGCCTTCCGCCGGGCCGACTCCTTCCGCGGTGACGCCAAGGTGACCACCTGGCTGCACCGGATCGTGGTGAACGCCTGCCTGGACCGGATCCGCCGCCGGCAGGTCCGCCAGGCCGACCCGCTGCCGGAGGACGAGGACCGCGCAGCCGAGCTGGCCGGACCGGTCGAAGAGGACGCCGCCGAGGTGCGGGAGCGCCGGCTCGACGTACTGAACGCGCTCAAGCAGATCAACTCCGACCAGCGCAGCGCGCTCGTACTGGTCGACATGGAGGGCTACTCGATCGAGGAGGCGGCCGCGATCCTTGGCTGCGCTCCTGGGACGGTGAAATCGCGCTGTGCCCGCGGCCGGGCCCGGCTGCTGCCGTTGCTGCGGCACTGGCAGACCACTCGGGGCGGTAGTGACGACTCCGATCTGCCGTCGAAAACTGCCGCCGAAAGCGTGGGAACCGAATGACCGGCCCGGCCGTCGTAGCGGAGTCGCCTGGGGTTCGCCCCGACTTCGGCGGCCCGATTGCCGACGTCTTCGACCGGAGTACTCCACCGATGACCACCACGCGCGCCTCTCGGGGCACGTCCCGTCTGGGGGCGAGTTCACGATGACCGAATCCGGTCTGCCGACCAGCGAACATCTCGAGCACCTCGACACCGACACGATTGCCGACCTGCTCGAGAACCTGCTGCCCGCCACTGAGGCGCACAGCGCTCGTGAGCATGTGAAAGCGTGCCCCGACTGTCAGCTCACGTACGACGCGCTGCTGGAGCTCTCCGAGGACCTTGCCGACGAGGGCCGGGCCGACATCCCGATGCCGGTCGATGTTGCCGAGCACCTCGACGCGGTGATCAGGGCCGAGGCCGTGATGCGGTCATCGACGGTCGGCGTGCACTCGCTGGCGCAGATCCGCGAGGAGCCGCACCGGCACATGCCGAAGCTGTTCGGTGCGGCGGCGGCCGTCGTACTGATCGCGGCGATCGGTGTCGGCGTCGTGATGGCGACCAAGGACCGCGCTGGCGAGAACGCGGCGAACACGAACCCGACAGCCATCCAGCCCACCGGCGTGGTCTCGTTGAGTACGGCGCAGATCGCACCCCAGGTGCAGAAGTGGCTCGAGAACAGCAGCACCCCGCTACTGAACGGGAGCGCTGCCGAGCTCACCTGTGCCAGGACCTTCGCCGCCGCCCGGCCGAATCCGGTGGTCCGGCTGGTCCAACCGGCCAAGGTCGACGGCACCCGCGCGACCGTGATCGGTCTGCAGGGCGGTTCGCCCCGTGACATCGAGGTCTACGTGCTGACCGGCTGTGACGGTGGCGGTAGCGCCGGTACGTCGATCTACGACACCACGGTGACTCTCCGAAACCGCTGAGCACCCCTGGTGGGCCAATCACACGTCCACGCCGGGTAATCGGTACCGTGGGAATGGTCGGCCTCACGGATCCGTTGAGTACGACGTACCCGTCTCAACGATTCGAGGAACGCCTGTATGAGCGAGCGTAGCGAGCGAACAAACAAGTCTGCCGACCTGTCGCTCAGACCGGAGCCGAGCGTCAGCGAGGTGGAGGGATGAGCGACTCCGTAGTCCGCAACGTCATCATCGTTGGCTCCGGCCCTGCCGGTTACACGGCCGCCGTGTACGCCGCGCGTGCGCAGCTGGAGCCGCTGGTGTTCGAGGGTTCGGTCACCGCCGGCGGTGCGCTGATGAACACCACCGAGGTGGAGAACTTCCCCGGGTTCGCGCAGGGCATCATGGGCCCGGCGCTGATGGACGAGATGCGCACCCAGGCGGAGCGCTTCGGCGCTGAGCTGATCGCCGACGACATCGTCGCGATGGACCTGACCGGTGAGATCAAGTCGGTCACCGACTCGGCCGGCACCGTCCACCAGGCGCGTTCGGTGATCCTGGCGATGGGTTCGGGCTACCGCAAGCTGGGTATCGAGAACGAGGACCGGATGTCCGGCCACGGCGTCTCGTGGTGTGCGACCTGTGACGGCTTCTTCTTCCGGCAGCAGGAGATCGCGGTCGTCGGTGGTGGTGACTCCGCCATCGAGGAGGCGACCTTCCTGACCCGGTTCGCGTCGAAGGTGACGCTGGTGCACCGTCGCGGTGAGCTGCGCGCCTCGAAGATCATGGCCGAGCGGGCGTTCGCGAACGACAAGATCGACTACGCGTGGAACTCCGAGGTGGCCGAGATCCAGGGCGACGAGAAGCTGACCGGCGTCGTACTGCGCGACACCGAGACCGGCGAGACCCGGCAGCTGCCGGTCACCGGCCTCTTCATCGCGATCGGTCACGACCCGCGGTCGGAGCTGATCCACGGCCAGATTCGCCTGGACGAGGAAGGGTACGTGCTGACCCGTGAGGGCAGCACGGAGACCAACCAGCCGGGTGTCTTCGCGGCCGGTGACCTGGTCGACCACACCTACCGGCAGGCGATCACCGCGGCCGGCAGCGGTTGTGCCGCGGCCCTGGACGCCGAGCGCTTCCTGGCCAGCATGGAGTTCGAGCACACCGTGGCGGCTGCGGCCGCTACCGAATCCGTCACCGTCTGACCATTCACATAAAGAGCTGGCACTACCATCCCTGAAGGAGATATCGCCGTGGGCGAGAAGATGAACGCCGTCACCGACGCCGAGTTCGACCAGACCGTGCTGAAGAGCGACAAGCCGGTCCTGGTCGACTTCTGGGCCGAGTGGTGCGGTCCGTGCCGCCAGGTCTCGCCGATCCTGGAGGAGCTGAACCAGGACCACGGGGACAAGCTGACCTTCCTGAAGATGAACGTCGACGAGAACCCGGTCACCCCGAGCAACTACCGTGTTACCGGTATCCCTACCATCAACGTCTACGTGAACGGTGAGCTCGCGAAGTCCATCGTCGGCGCGAAGCCGAAGGCGGCACTGCTGAAGGAGCTCGCCGACTTCACGGCGTGATTCTCGTGAGGTAGGACACCGTCCGCCACGGCTAGGAGTGATTTATGGCAGGCCCGCACGGCGTGTACCGGATCGGCGACAGCGGTGAGGCGGTGGCCGAGATCATCGGCAAGCTTCAGCGACTGGGGCTGCTGACCGGCGGTCATGACGTCTACGACGAAGCGACCGCCCACGCTGTCCGGGGCTTCCAGCAGCAACGCGGGCTGATGATCGACGGAATCGTCGGCCCGCAGACCTACCGCGCGATCGACGACGCGCGTTGGCGACTGGGTGACCGGCTGCTGACGTTCGTCGTCTCGCACCCGCTGACCGGGGACGACGTACTGGCGCTGCAGGCCAAGCTGCAGGAGCTCGGGTTCGCCGTCGCCCGGATCGACGGCATCTTCGGACCGGACACCCAGCGCGCGGTGACCGAGTTCCAGCGCAACATGGGCCTGCCCGCGGACGGGACCTGTGGCCCGTCGACGTTCAAGGCACTCCAGCGGATCAAGCCGATGGCAACCGGCGGACGCCCGGACGCCCTGCGCGCCTCGGAGGCCGTCCGCGCCGCCGGACCGCGCCTGTCCGGCAAGACGGTGGTGATCGACCCGGGCCACGGCGGCTTCGACTACGGCTGGGAGGGCTACGGGCTGCGCGAGTCCGACATCGCCTACGACCTGGCCGCGCGGATCGAAGGCCGGCTCGGAGCAACCGGCGTACGGGCGTATCTCTCCCGCGGCCGGGACCAGGGCCCTGACGAGCTGGCCCGAGCCGCGTTCGCGAACGAGACAGACGCCAATCTGTGCGTCTCCCTGCACACCGACGGCTCCGCGAACCCCGACGCCCAGGGCGTAGCGACGTACTTCTACGGCAACGACCTGCACGGCGCCTCGTCCAGCGTCGGCGAGCAGTTCGCCGGCCTCGTCCAGCGCGAGATCGTAGCCCGCACCGACCTCCTCAACTGCCGCACCCACGCCAAAACCTGGGACCTCCTCCGCCGCACCAAGATGCCCGCGGTCCGCCTCGAGATCGGCTACGTCACCAACCCACACGACTCCGCCCGCCTCGCCGACGCCGCCTTCCGCGACGTCATAGCCGAAGCCATCGTGGTCGCCATCCAGCGCGTCTACCTCCCCCCGGAACAAGACGCCGCCACCGGCATGCTCCGCTTCGGCCAACTCACCGTCTAGTACGACGGCAGTTGCCCGGCTCGCCGGTTCAGTTGGGGGGTTTGGGGAGGTAGCCGGTGCGGGCGAAGTAGTCGAGGTAGAGGGTGAAGAGGTTGCCGTCGAGGGGTTTGGTGGCGGCGAGGGTGGTGGTGAAGGTCAGGTTGCTCCAGCCGTGGCCGGTCATCTCGGTGATGAAGATGTCGAGGACTGGGGCGGCGGCGTTGCCTGGGCGGTGGCGGATGAGGTCGGCCCAGGCTTCGATGGGAAGGCCGGCGAGTGGGTAGCCCGCCGTGCGTAGGTGTTCGGCGATGGCCTCGAAGCTGGTGCGATGCGGGTTGGTGAGGTGCAGGACCTTCCCGGGCTCGGCGTCGGCGATGGCTTGGGTGACGTGGTCGACCGGAACGATGTCGTAGGTGGCGTTGACGCCGGTCGGGATGACACCGGCCTGGATGCAACCTTTGAGGATCTGCCAGAGCAGGTCGCGTGTCTGGCAAGCGCCGGTGCGGGTGTGCCCGAGGATGCGGGGCAGGCGGTGGATCGCCGTCGGTAGACCGCGCTGGTCAGCTTGGCTGACGAGGTGTTCCGCCGCCCACTTGGTCTGGGCGTAGCCGCCGCGTAGGGCCGGGGCCGGGCCGGGTGGGTCAGCCGGAGTGATCGGGCCGCCGTGGGCGGGTGGCTGTGCGAACACCTCGATGGTCGAGATGTGGTGGAAGGTCGAGGGTCGGTGCCGCGCGGCCAGGCGGAGTGCTTCCTGGGTGCCACCGACGTTGGCGGCTTGTAGCGCGGAGTATGGATGGACAGCGCTGACGTGGGCGCCGCAGTGATAGATCGTGTCGACAGTGGCGGCGAGGTAGTCGAAGTGAGCCTCGGTCAGCCCCAGCAACGGTTGGGTCAGGTCGCCAGGATGCACGCGGACCGCCTCATCGAGGTCGTCGCTCCACAGCTCGTATGCGTCCATCGCGCTTCGGAGGCGGCGGCCGGCCGTCATAGGATCGTCACCGCGGACCAGGCAGTGGACGGTGTAGCCGCGGTCAGCCAGTTCGCGAACGAGGAAGGCGCCGACGAAGCCGGTCGCGCCCGTGACCAGGCATTCGGTGCCGCTCCGCAAGGTGCCGTCGGCCGGAACGATGTCAGAGGCAAGCAGTACGGCGAGATCGGGTCGCTGCTCGGGTTCGCTGGTGCCCGACAGCAGTTCGTGCAGATGGCCGGCGAGTTTGCGAGGCGTTGGGTGCTGGAAGGTCGCGGTGACGGTCAGCCGGATTCCGGTGAGCGTGTGCAGGCGGCCGAGCAGTCCGGCCGCGGCCAGGGAGTCGATGCCCGCGTCGGGGAAGCGCTGGTCGGCCTCGACCGGCTCGAAGGTGCCGAGAACCATCGCGGCTTGGACACAGACCGCGCTCAGCAAATCCTCCAGGGTCTCGAGACGCTCGCCCACCGGCAACGCAGCGGCAGCCTCAGGTGCGGGGTCGGGCAACGCGTTGCGATCGAGTTTGCCGTTCGGGGTCTCAGGCAATGCGTCCAGCTCGACGAGGACCGCAGGGACCATGTACGCCGGCAACCTGGAGCGCAGGGTTTCCCGGAGCGCGGTCAGATCCTGGCCGGCGGGAGTGAGGTAGCCGACGAGGCGGTCCGCGCGGACGACGACGGCCGCGTTCCGGACGGCCGGTACCTCGCGAAGGACGGCTTCGATCTCACCGGGTTCGATCCGGTGGCCGTGGAGCTTGATCTGGTGGTCGGAGCGGCCGAGGCATTCCAGGGTTCCGCCGGGCAGCCGCCGTACAAGATCTCCGGTGCGGTAGAGGTTGCCGGTGCCGAACGGATTGGGGACGAAGCGCTCGGCGGTCAGGTCCGGCCGGTTGCGGTACCCGCTCGCCACGCCGTCTCCGCCGATGAACAGCTCGCCAGGAACGCCCAACGGCAGCCGCCGCAACTGCGGGTCGAGGACGTGGCACGTCGTGTTGGCGATCGGTCGTCCGATGGTGATGGCGGCACCGGACCGGACCTGTGCGGCAGTGGACCAGATGGTCGTTTCGGTAGGCCCGTACAGATTCCACACGGTGTCCGCGCGCTCTAGCAGCGCTTCGGCGAGATCGGCAGGCAAGGCTTCCCCACCGCAGAGGACCCGCAGTCCGCGCGTGCCTTGCCAACCGGCGTCGATCAGCATCCGCCACGTGACGGGAGTGGCCTGCAGAACGGTCGCTCCGCTGGCGTCCAGCAGATCGCGCAGTGCAGGTCCGTCACCGACGACTCCCGCCGGCGCGATCTCGACGGTCCCGCCGGTGATCAGGGGCAGGAACAGTTCCAGGCCGGCGATATCGAAGCAGATGGTGGTGATGGCGAGGCACTTGTCGGCAGCGGTGAACCCAGGAGCGTCGGCCATCGAGCAGAGGAAGTTCGTCAGTCCGCGATGTGTGACCTGGACGCCCTTGGGACGCCCGGTCGACCCGGACGTGTAGATGACGTAGGCCAGGTCATCGGCCTGGCCCGGCGGGGAGACGAACGGTACGGCGGGTAGCGAGCTCCGATCGACAATCACCTTGGGGCCGGACGCGTTGTGCTCCAGGCTCGCCTGGGTAATCAGAAGCGTGACGTCGGCATCGGTGAGCATGTAGGCGATCCGTGCAGCGGGGTAGACCGGATCGAGTGGCACGTAGGCCGCGCGCACTTTCCACACCGCCAGCAGGCTCACCAGCAGATCGGCCGAGCGCTCCAGGTACACGCCGACTCTGTCGCCGGGCCCGACGCCTCGATCCGCCAGCAGTGCTGCCAGCTGACCACTGCGTTCATCCAGCTCACCGTAGGTCAGCGAGTGTCCGCCAAAGACCACGGCGATGCTCTCCGGGTGCGCCTCGGCCCGCTGCGCGAAGAGGTCGTGCGTGCGAAGGTGACGCGGGTACTCCGTCCGCGTCGCCGCATCCTCGGCCTGCAGCTTCTGCACCGTCGCGGCCGACACCAACATCGGAAGGCCGGTGTCGACAGCCGCACAGTACGTCGCGAAGTCGTCCGCCAGGTGTGGGTTGTCGGCCAGCCAAGTGCAGGCACCGTCACGGACCCGGATCACCAGCTCCGTACCGGGAGGTGGTGCGGACGCGGTTCCGACCTCGAGCAGCACTGGCAGGCGTGGTTCGACCAGTGCCGGCTGGCGGACCAGTAGATCTCGCAGGTAGCCGGTGCGGACCTGTTGGCCGGTTCGGAGCGGCACCACCTCCGACAGCAGACCATGCGCCGGTGCACGGAGCCCGATGTCGAAAGCTTCTTCGCCGGTCAGCTCGCTCAGGTACGCCATGACTGCGTCGACCAACTGGTCGTCGGTCATCCCAGCCGGCACCTTGCTCTGGTGCGCGTCGCCAAGCTTGCTCAGCCCTTGCAGCGGTCGCAGCTCCTGCAGGCGCCGCCGCCAGAACGGCTCGTGCTGCAGGCCGGTGCGCTCTGCCTGGATCGAGGCCTCGTCGGGCTCCGGCAACACCACACCGGCTCGCAGGTGATGCGGCCCGACCTCCACCAGAAGATCGCCCGCACCGGTCGCGACTCGCAACGTGGTCTCGTCCATGGCCACCACGGTTCCCGGCGCTTCGCCGGATGACAGCTCGAAGACCTGCGCACGCCGTACCAGCAACCAACCCTCTGCCGTCCTTACCCTGCACAGACCGAAGCGATTCGGTCCGGAGCCGAAGTCCGTTGCCCGGACCAGAGCGTCCAGCTCGACCGCAGTGCGCTGCCAGGACAGCATCAGCCCAGGACGATCCAGCCGGCCGTGATAGGTGCGCTCGGTCAGATCCTGCGGAGTGCGGTGCTCCTGCCCCGCGGCCAGCTCATCCACCAGCGTGGTGAACGATTCCAGGCCCGCCTGCCAACACTTCAGATTCAGTGAATGGCTGGTCTCGTCCTCGGCAACCGCGAAGGATCGCTGGACCAGGACATCGCCGGCATCCGCGTCCTGCGTCATCACATGCCAGGTCACTCCGTGCTCGGTCCGACGGTCGGCGACCGCCCACGCGGCGGCGTTGACGCCCGCATCCCGGGGCAGCAGCGCGTCGTGGAAGTTGATTGCCAACCGCAACGGCATGGCGAGTACGTCGGGTGGCAGGATCCGGAGGTGAACCACGCTGAACAAGATGTCGAACGGCTCATCGGGGCTCAGTGACTCCGCCACGGCGAAGCCACGAGCAGCGGCCAGCTCCCGAACCTCGCGGACCGCGGACACCACCCCACAGACCCGGTGCCCCCGCTCGGCCAGCACCGAAGCGCATTCCACCACCAGTGAGTTCCCGCCGATCAGCCACGCGGAGAAACCGGTCTTCATCTCTTACCCATCAATCACTCTGAGTTACACAGCGTGGCTGATCGTAGGGATGCGACATCACGCACGCGTCACACCAGGAGCTCAGCTGTAGACGGGCAGCTCGATCGCGCGGGCGGCGTCGTGGATGGGCTGGGTCATCTTGGCGACGAGCGCGTCCTTCATCGGTAGCTTGGGGAGAACGCGCAGGACCATTGCGCCGACCCAGCTCTGCAGGGGGCTTTTGGAGATCATCCGGCCTAGGTTGTCTCGGCCGAGCTTGAGGTTGCGTTCGACGTACGGCCGCATTAGTTGCTCGTACGTCGCGAACGCGTGCGCGGGCTCGGATCGGGACAGCTCGCCGGCGAGGACGTAGGCGCCGACCAGCGCGAGGCTGGTGCCTTGGCCGGAGGCGAAGGACGGACAGTACGCCGCGTCGCCGACCAGGCCGACCCGATCGACGGCGTACCGGTCGAGGTGCACCTGGCTGACGGTGTCGAAGTAGAAGTCGTCGGAGACCGCGACCGCATCGAGAAGTCGATCGGTCTCCCAGCCCGCGCCACGGAAGGTCGTGTTGAGGATCTCCAGCTCGCGGCCGGCGTACTTCTGGTCAGCACCGAAGAGGAAGAGCACCTTGGCATCGGCGCTCCGGCCGGTGCTGTAGAGGTTCACCGTCCGGCCGGGGACCGAGTAGATCAGCTCCCAGCGGTCGAGCTCAAGGTGGTTGGGGACGGTCGCGATCGCCACCAGATGGTCGAGGTCGTGCACCACGTCGCCACCGAACGCCAGTCGGCGAACCGTCGAGTGCAACCCGTCCGCGCCGATCACCAGGTCAAAGGTCTCCGGCTCGGCGTGCTCGAAGCTCACCGCGCCGGTGGCCGGATCCAGTTCCACGATGGTGTCGCCGAAGCGATAGTCGACGGTCGCCCGCGTCTCGTCGTACAGGAGTTGGCTGAGGTCGCCGCGCATCACCTCGAGGTCGGCCTCGCCGCGGCCCATGAAGAGGTCAGCCCGGACGTCGACCAGCCGGCGCCCGGCGCTGTTCACGAACGACATGAATCGCATGTCGGTCTCCAGCCCGGTCAGGCGATCCTTCAGGCCCATTCGCTCGACCACATCCAGTGCGGCGCCGCGGATGTCGATCTTGTAGCCGCCCTGCCGCAGCGCGGGCGCGCGCTCGACGACGGTCACCTCGAAGCTGTACCTGTGCAGCCACCAAGCCAGCGCGGGCCCGGCGATACTCGCACCGACGATCAGGACTCTCCTCATTGTCCGAGGAAAGCATCCGGCACCTGTCAGGGATCTGCCATGGTCAATCGGTGACGACACAACTACCCTGGGCGGCGAGATTCCGACCTGGGGGTTGCCATGCTCCGCCTGCTCGGCAGTATCTGTGTCCTGGCCGCGTTCCTCACCTCGACGCCACCTGCGCACGCCGCCGAGGCCGGTCGCCTGGTGGCGGTGACCGACCAGGACTACGACAACCCGTCGGCCGCGCGGATCCGGTTGATGGATCCGGCGGTGGCCAACTGGGGTACGGCGGCCGCGCAGAAGTGGACGTGGTCACCGACGAGCGCCAACGGCTTCGCCGGCCTGACCGGCGCCTGGGGACTGCCGACCGACGTGAAGCTGCGGATGAAGGCTGAGGCGTACGTGGCGGTGGTGTCGGATTCCCGCGGGCTCGCCGCGCTGATCGGCTATCCGAGCGGTCAGCGACTGTGGGCGGTCAACGTCGGATCGGCCAACAACCCGCACAGCGTCGAGCTACTGCCGGACGGAAACGTAGCCGTTGCCGCCAGCAACGGTGGCTTCATCCGCGTCTACACCGCCTCGCAGGGCTCGTCGTCCGCGAGCTACGCCAGCTATCCGCTGCCCGACGCGCATGGCGTGCAGTGGGATCCGGCGCGACAGGTGCTCTGGGTGCTGGGTGGCAGCAAGCTGGCCGCCCTCAAGATCACCGGTACGACGGCCGCGCCGATCCTGACCGAAGTGTCGATGGTCCCGGGGCTGACCGCTGGTGGCCACGATCTCGCGCCGGCCCTGGAGGACCACGATCGACTGTGGGTCTCAACCGGCTCGAAGGTCTACCAGGTGAGCAAGTCAGCCGGGGCGATCGTGGCGACGTTCGACCAGGCCGGGATCAAGAGCGTCAGCAGCATGCCGAACGCGCAGCAGATTCGGACCAGCCCGAAGGCCGGGTGCCGGACCAGTTGGTGCACCGACACGGTCAACTTCGCCGTACCGGCGGCTACGCGCACGATTCCTGGGGCCGAAATCTACAAGGCCCGTGTGTGGAGTTCTAGGTATGAGTAGACTGCCTACATGAAGGCGGATGTTCTGCGTGGGCACCTGGACCCGATGATCCTGGCGGTCGTCGAGCACGACCCGCTGCACGGCTACGCGATCATGGAAGCGCTGCTCGAACGCAGCGGCGGCGCGCTCGATCTGCCGACCGGCACGCTGTACCCGGCGCTGCGCCGGCTGGAGCGGGCCGGCTACCTGGCCAGCGAGTGGCAGACGGTCGGCGGACGAAAGCGGCGGACGTACCAGCTGACCCCGGCCGGGAAGAAGATGCTTGCCTCCGGCAAGGAAGAGTGGCTGAGCTTCCGGACCGTGGTGGAAGGCGTCCTACGCCCGAACGAGGCGTAGCCCGCGGTACGCCTGGAGTGCCACCACGGCCAGCGGAATGAGCACGAAGGCACTGACCGGGACCACGTCGATGTGACCGACCGGACCGCCCGACTCCACAGTCATCGACACCCCGCCGAGGCTCACGACGGCGGCGCTGATCAGCGCGAACATCGCGATCAGCTGGGTGCCGTGCTGCCGCACGAACGCGAACCGCTGACCGAAGCTGGTGGCCAGGACGGCGAGCACGGCACCGGCGATGGTGGCGCCACCGGTCCATCGGACCAGCCGCTCCAGCAGGATGCTCAACTCGGTCGGCCCGCTGACATCCTGGTTCCACATCCACATCCCGGGCTGCCAGATCAGGGGCTGCAGGATCATCACGCCCAGCAGCAGCGCGGCCGTGTTGCGGGTCTGCGCGACCGACAGCTCTTCCCGGTACGCCGGGACTACCTCGGACAGCTCACCGAAATCCGCGGTCGCCGCCTGTTCGGCCGCCGTACGGTCGAGTCCCTCGGCCTCGAACGCCTCGGTGGCGTCGATCAGGTGGTCGTGCGCTTCGGCGAGCAGGTCGGCCCGCTTCCGGCGTGGGCCGGGCAGGGCCTTGGTCAGACCCACCAAGTAGTCATCGACAGACGTGGACACGTTCATCATTGTCCGTCAGCCGGCGGTTCTTCACGTCGGGGATTTCACTGAGCCGACCCTCGATCGGCGGCGGCTGCGCAGGACGAAGAAGCCGACGTACGAGATCAGGATCAGCGCGAAGCCGACCTTCTCCGCGATCGGTGTGGAACCCTCGGGCCAGATGGTGCCGTCGAGGTAATGGTTGATGTAGCCGCTGGCGTAGACGTCCTCACCACCGCGGCGGAGGAAGTACTTCTCGATGCCGGTGAACGGGCAGTCGAAGTCGATCAGCACGATCAGCACGCTCCAGATCGCAATGGCCAGATGCGCCCAGATCGCCTTGGGCCAGCGCCAGGCCAGGAAGCCGCCGACGACGAAGAACAGCAGGAACGCCGCATGCAGGACCAACATGACGTCGGCCAGCACCCGCCACGCCATGTCAGTGCGTCCTAACGGGCGGCGTGGACTCCCGAACCGTCACCGGCGGCGGCGCGGGCTCCGGCCGGATCGCGCCCATCAGGCGCTCGACCGCGGCCTCCATCTCGCTGCGCCAGGTGATCGCCGACCGCAGATCAAGCCGGAGTCGCGGATTCCGCGGGTGGTCTCGAACCACAGCGAAGCCGACGGCACGGAGGAAGTCGGTCGGCCAGACACAGCCAGGTCCCTGCCAGCGCGAGTCGCCGAACGCCTCGACTGCCCGGAAGCCGCGCTTCAACACGTCCTTCGCGACCGCCTGGACGAGCACCTTGCCGAGCCCGAGCCCGAGGTACCGCGGCAGGATCCGACCGGTCGCCAGTACGACGGCGTCCGGGCTGACCGGCGCGGTCGGGAACGCCTGGATCCGGGGCAGGTACGCCGCCGGGGCGTAGACCGCGAACCCGGCGAGCTCGTCGTCGACGAACAGCACCACCCCGGCCGGTCCCCAGTCGAGCAGGAGCTGGGACAGCCAGGCTTCCTTCTCCAGCGCGGTGTCACCGTTGCGGCCGGCCTGCCGGGCGGCCACCGGGTCGAGCTCCCAGAACACACAGTCACGGCATGGCGCGGGCAGCTCGCCGAGAGTGGCGAGGGTCAGCGGTTCCAGCCGACGAGTCATCAGGACTCCGGATTGCGGACTGTTACGTTCGTCACGTTGCGTGCCCGTCGCCTTAGCGGGTGGCCTCGGCCGGAGCGGGGGCGGGAGGCCGCACGTCCGGGGTCTCTGCCGCCCGGGGGGCGACGTAGCGTTGCTGCACCTTCGCGGCTGGTTGCCGCCGGAAGAGCTCACCGGCGAAGCCGGCCAGCACACCCAGTAGCAGCCCGCCGAGTGTCCAGCCGGCTGCCTTACCCACAGTCATACTCGTCCACCTTCCGCCGTACTGCCCCTATAAGGCATGGTAGTGAGAGGTCGCGCCGTTCCACAGCCCAGGCGCGTTCGGGCTATCGGGGTTAGCCTGGTGACCTTCCCCTCGTAGACCTTTGTGGAGTGGCTCCATGAGCACTGACGTGCCCGATGTCCGGCAGACCCGTCTCGACAACTATGTCGACCGGTACGCAGCACGGACCAAGGGCATGACCGCATCGGAGATCCGCGCACTGTTCTCGGTCGCCAGCCGGCCCGAGGTGGTCTCACTGGCCGGCGGGATGCCGAACATCGCCGGCCTGCCGCTCGACGTGGTCGGCAGCGCGCTCCGCGACCTGGTCATCGACAACGGCGCGGTCGCGATGCAGTACGGCTCCGGCCAGGGCGATCCCGGCCTGCGGGACCAGATCTGCGACGTGATGCGGCTGGAGGGGATCGAGGCCCACCCCGACGACGTCTGCGTGACGGTCGGCAGCCAGCAGGCGGTCGACCTGGTGACGCGGGTGTTCTGCGATCCGGGTGACGTGGTGATCTGCGAAGCGCCGTCGTACGTGGGTGCCCTCGGGGTCTTCCGGGCGTACCAGTGCGAGGTCGTGCACGTGGCGATGGACGACAACGGCGTCGTACCGGAGGCGCTGGAGCAGGCGATCGCGACGGTCCGCGCGGCCGGTAAGAAGATCAAGTTCTTCTACACGATTCCGAACTTCCACAACCCGGCCGGGGTTTCGCTGTCCGACGAGCGGCGGGCGCGGGTGCTGGAGATCTGCCAGCGGGCCAACCTGCTGATCCTCGAGGACAACCCGTACGGCCTGCTCGGGTTCGACGGTGAGCCGCAGCGTGCGTTGCGCGCCGAGGACCGCGAGGGTGTCATCTACCTCGGCTCGTTCTCGAAGACCTTCGCGCCGGGTTTCCGGGTCGGGTGGGTGGTTGCACCCCATGCGGTGCGGGAGAAGCTTGTGCTGGCTCAGGAATCGGCGACGCTGTGTCCGCCGGTGTTCAGTCAGCTGGCCATCTCGTCGTACCTGGCCAGGCACGACTGGCTCGGTCAGGTGAAGCAGTTCCGCGAGATGTACCGCGAGCGCCGGGACGCGCTGCTCGCCGCCCTGACCGAGAAGATGCCGGCGGCAACGACCTGGACGAAGCCCGGTGGTGGCTTCTACGTCTGGCTGACGTTGCCGGAAGGCCTTGATGCCAAGGCGATGCTGCCGCGCGCGGTGACTGCGCGAGTCGCCTATGTGCCTGGTACGGCGTTCTTCGCCGACGGTTTCGGTTCGCAGTGCATGCGGCTGTCGTACTGTCACCCGACGCCGGAGCGGATCACCGAGGGCGTCTCGCGGCTGGCCGCGGTGATCAACGAGGAGCTGGAGCTGCGGCAGACGTTCGGTCCGCTGCAGCCGGGAGCGAGCCACGGCTACGAGGCGCCGGGGCCGGAGCTCAGTTAGCCCTTCCGGGCAAAGGTTTCGCTATGGATCTCCGGGCGACGGGAGATCGTTGATTCGCTAGCGGTACCGTCTCAGTGGGCCTCGGGACCGGCGCCCGCCGGATGTCGCCTTCTAGTGATCGGGAAATGTGTGATGAGTGATCTGGGTCGAGTGCTGGTACTGGCCGGCGGACTGTCGCATGAGCGGGACGTCTCGCTGCGATCGGGCCGCCGGGTCGCCGAAGCCCTGCGCAGTGTGGGGGTCGAGGTCGAGCAGCGGGATGTCGACTCGAGCCTGGTCGACCGCCTGCGCGAAGACACACCGGACGCGATCTTCCCGGTCCTGCACGGCGTGACCGGCGAGGACGGCGCCCTGCGTCAGGTCCTCGACCTGTACGGCGTTCCGTACGTCGGCGCCGACGCGGCCGCGTGCCGGACGGCGTTCGACAAGCCCGTCGCCGCGACCATGGTCGGCAAGGCCGGGCTGTACACGCCGGAGTCCGTTGTCCTCGGCCACGACACCTTCCGCGAGCTGGGTGCCAGTGCGCTGATGGAGGCGGTCGTCCACCAGATCGGTCTGCCGCTCGTTGTGAAGCCGGCCCGCGGTGGCTCGGCGCTCGGTGCGTCGATTGTGCGCTCCGCCGAGGAGCTGCCGTCGGCGATGGTGAACTGCTATGCCTATGGACCGGTTGCGCTGATCGAGCGGTACATCGACGGCATCGAGGTCGCGGTCACGGTGGTCGACGTCGGCGACGGACCGCGGGCACTGCCGGCGGTCGAGATCGTTCCGGACTCGGGGTTCTACGACTACGAGGCGCGGTACACCGCTGGCGCGACGGAGTTCGTCGTACCGGCTCGGTTGGCTCCCGAGGTTGCCGGCGCCTGCGCTGCTGCTGCGGTGACAGCCCATGTGGCACTGGGACTGCGGGACTTGTCGCGGTCGGATCTCGTTGTCGATGCGGACGGCGTGCCGTGGTTCCTGGAGGTCAATGTGGCGCCTGGGATGACCGAGACGTCGTTGGTCCCGCTCGCCGCCGAGGCTGCTGGGATCGAGCTCGGTGTGCTGTGTCGCGACCTGCTGGCTGCGGCCGCGGCTCGTTGAGATGACTCCGGATCGACCTCTGTGGCGTACGGCGCTGGCACCGCGCTGGACGGCATTGCTGCTGCTTGCTCTCGCGATCGCCGGGGTGATGTCTGTACTCGGCGTGTGGCAGCTCGACGTGTACCGGTCGAAGACCGCGGAGGCCACTGCGAAGCAGGCGCTGGCAGCACCGATTCCTTTGCAGTCACTGTTCTCCGTTGACGAAGGACTGCCAGCGAAGGCCGTCGGGCGGCGCGTGACGGTCGCCGGCACCTGGGGTCCCGCTGCCGATCAGGTCTTCATCACCGACCGGCGGAACGGTTCGCAGAACGGCTTCTGGGTGGTCAACCCGGTGATGCTGGACAGCGGCGCAGTGATGGTCGTTCGCGGTTGGGTGGCATCGGTGAACGATCCCGCCGCAGCAGCGCCTTCGGGGCCGGTGCAGTTGTCGGGCTCGGTCGTGGCTTCCGAGGCTGCTGATTCGTCCGGTGATGCGGCGCGCGGGCGGGTGCTTTCTTCGCTGCGGATCCCCACACTCGTGCACATGGTCACCTACCGCCTGTACGACGCCTTCGTCGTACAGACCGCGCTGGATGCGGGGACTGTCCCTTCGCCGGCGCCGACTGCGGTGACACCGCCTGCTCCCCCGACGGATCACGCCGGTCTCCGCAATGTGGCGTATGCCTTCCAGTGGTGGATCTTCGCCGCGTTCACGCTGTGGATGTGGGCCCGGATGGTGCTCGACGCGCACCGCGGTTCGCCCGAAGACGAGCTTCCTGACCAGGACCGGGCGACCGAGCCGGTGGGGTCGAGCGGTACCGTTTCAGCGTGACTTCACCTGCAGACCCCGCCACCGCCAGCTCGCAGCTCACCCCCGCCGTCCGCGGCGCGCTGACCCGCTACCGGGTGATCGCCTACATCGTCGGCGTGATGCTGCTCCTGCTGCTGTTCGTCGCGATGCCGCTGAAGTACCTGGCCGACAACCCTGCTGTCATGAACGTCGTCGGCCCGCTGCACGGCTTCCTGTACGTGGTGTACCTGCTCGCCACCTTCGACCTCTTCCGCCGGGTCCGGTGGACGCTCCCGCGCCTGGTCCTGATGGCCGTCGCCGGGACGATCCCGTTCCTCAGCTTCTACGCCGAGCGCCGGACCACGCACGAGCTGCTCGGCCGCTGAACCCGTTGGGGTGTTCGCGGTGATGGCTCTGCCGTCGGCGGCGTGAACACTCCCCCTTGCTGCGCGACATCACCGCGGCCAATCGGATCAGCTGGAACGCGATCCACGACGATCGTCCTGGCCAGCCGGCAGCCTTCTTCACTGCCGGTGGCTCTACCCTCGGCGCTGACGAGATCGCGGCCGCCGGCGAGGTGAGTGGCCACCGCCTTCTTCACCTCGCCTGCTCCTGCGGCGACGAGGCTCTCTCCTGGGCGACCCTCGGCGCCTCGGTCACCGGCGTCGATATCTCCGAGGTCGCCATCGATCTCGCCTGTGCGAAGTCCGCCCATTCCGGCATCCAGTCGACTTCCGCCGGGCCGACATGTTCGACCTCCCGGCCGATCTGATCGACCTCGACCTGATCCACCTCAGCTGGGGCGCGATCTGCTGGGTCCCCGACCTCACCACCTGGCCGCCATAGTCGCCGAGCGACTCCGCCCCGGTGGCTCAATCCTGCTCGCGGACCACCACTCGATCTGGGAAGTCCTGGCCGTGACCGGCCCCAGCACCCTGACCGTCACCACCGATTGCTTCGGCCGCAGCACTCCACGCTCCACCATCGACAACGCCAAACTCCCCGTCGGCGCCCGCGACACCGAAACCCCGCCGCCCTTCACCGCCTTCGTCTGGCCGCCGTCCGACATCATCACCGCACTCCTCGCGGGCCGGCCTACAGCTCACCCACTTCACCGAGTCCCCGATCGCCGACATGTACGCCGGTCTGGGCGCACCCGCCACCCACCTCCCGGCGACCTACCTCATCCGTGCGACCCGCAATGTTTCACGTGGAACCACGCCGCGTGTCGTCAAGTAGCTTTGTCGACATATCTACCGCTGGCGCCGGATCCCGATATTCCTCTGGGAGCACGATTCTCAGAGCTCAACCAGATCCCCCACCAGAAACTACACCCACCCGCCGGCCCGCAGAATCAACCTCCCAGAGGAATTCCAGCCTCCCCAGAGCCCCGTCAGCCGACAGGCAACCTCCGCCTCAACAGCACCTCCTCCGCTGGGGCCGTCGGTCGAGTCGGCCCGAGCGCCGGCGCGGACGTCTTGACCGTCGGGGACTACCAACGCGCAGATCGTTGCTCACAAACTCCGCGTCCCGGCCGCCACCCCTCAGCCCAATCCCCCCAATCC
>NZ_SMKA01000096.1 GCF_004348455.1 Kribbella albertanoniae | reverse complement strand
GCGGCGGGCAGTCGCCGGGGAAGGCGATGGAGTCGATCGGGCTGGGGATCGGGGCTGAGTACGACCCGGTGGTGGTGGATTCACTCCGAAGGGTGATCGGGCGCGGCTTCCGGTTCTGAGCGGCGGCGACGGATCCGTACGGCGGGGTTGGCGCGCGACGGTTCCAGTTCGTCCCACGGCGGGGCGGGGTCGGTGGCGATGTGGCCCGAGCCGCCCATACCGGCGTACAGGAGTAGTCCGGCGCCGGCTGCGATCAGGATGTCGCCGGGGCTGACCGCCTGGCCCAGGCCGGGGAGAGCGACCGGTACGACGTCGCCCAGCCAGGGCCACGTGGTTTCGGCTGTGACGAGCTCGTGGCGCGGGTCGGCGACCAGGCCGGGAGAGAGTCCCGCGCGGGCCAGGGCGGCCACTGAGACCGGCATGGCGCCGTTCAGGGCTACTACGGCGGCGTTGGAGAAGAAGCCGAGCGCCAGGAGGCCTACTCCGGGCTGGCGGAGGTTCTCGCGGAGGAAGACGGCGATGCAGACGGCGGAGCCGATCAGGCCGACGGGGTACGCCGTACCGCCGAACAGGGAGCCGAGGAGCTGGCCGATGGCGGCCGCGGCGAGCCAGTGCAGGCCGGTCAGGGCGTGGTCGGCCAGGCGACCCACGCGTCCGCCCGTGGCGAGCGCCGCGAGGGCGGCGAGCGCCATGACGAGGAGGACCAGCAACACGCTCGCGATTCTGCCGTTCCGACGGCCCGAATTCGGGCAAGCTGAACGCGCAGCGTGTCGATTTGGTGGCAAAACGTAACGTCAGTACAAAGAAAAGTGGCCCCAGGAGAGCCCCGGGGCCACTAGACCTACGACTTGGCGGGAGCCGGGCCGCCCTCGTCGAGCAGCTCGGGCAGGTCGTGAACGCCCGGGTCGCCCCGATCGGCGGTGTAGTCCGACGGGTGTGTGGTGTCCACGCCGGAGGCGACCTTGAGGGCCCGGAACACCAGCGTCAGCGCGATCACGATCACCAGGTTGAGCCCGAACGCGACCAGGCCGATGTAGACCTGGGTGTCGGTGAACGGGATGTTCGTGACCGATCCGCCGAAGTGCTTCTTGGTGGCCGGGTTCACCACGTTGTAGGCCTCGATGGTGCCGTAGACCATCGCGACCGCCCAGCCGGCCAGCAGCGCCCACTTGTGGAACCACTGGGTGAACAGGCCGACCACGATCGCCGGGAACGTCTGCAGGATCCAGATTCCGCCCAGCAGCTGCAGGTTGAGCGAGATCGTCTTGTCCATCCCGAGCACGAAGACCAGCGCCCCGAACTTCACCAGCAGCGAGGCCAGCTTGGAGACCTTGGCCTCCTGGGCCGGAGTCGCTTCCTTCTTGAGGAACTCCTTGTAGATGTTGCGGGTGAACAGGTTCGCGGCCGCGATCGACATGATCGCCGCCGGCACCAGCGCACCGACCGCGATGGCCGCGAACGCGATCCCCGCGAACCAGGACGGGAACTCCTGGTCGAACAGCCGCGGGATCGCCAGCTGCGGGTTCGGCAGCCCGTCCAGGCCGGTGATGTTGACGTTCGCCTTGATGGCCATGAAGCCGAGCAGCGCGAGCAGACCGAGCAGCAGCGAGTACGCCGGCAGGATCGCCGCGTTCCGCCGTACGACGTTCCGGCTCTTGGTCGACAGTACGGCGGTCACCGAGTGTGGGTACATGAACAGCGCCAGCGCCGAACCGAGCGCCAGCGTCCAGTACGCCGAATGCCCGGTCACGCCGGGGATGAACGAGCCGACCGGCTTGCCGGTGGCCGGGTTCGTCGTGGTCAGCTTCTTCTCCGCGGCACCGAAGATCGCTTCCCAGCCACCGAGTGCGTGCGGCAGGTAGATGATCGCGACGCCGATCACCAGGTAGATCAGGCCGTCCTTGACGAACGCGATCATCGCCGGCGCGCGCAGACCAGAGGAGTACGTGTACGCCGCGAGTACGGCGAACGCGATCAGCAGCGGCAGGTCCTTGGCCAGCAGGTTGTCGCCGCCGAGACCCATCGTCTCGAAGACGGCCTGCATGCCGACCAGCTGCAGCGCGATGTACGGCATGGTGGCCAGGATGCCGGTCAGTGCGACCGCCAGGGACAGCCAGCGGCTGCCGTAGCGGCCACGGACGAAGTCGGCCGGCGTCACGTAGCCGTGCCGGTGCGAGACCGACCAGAGCCGCGCCATGAAGACGAAGATCAGCGGGTAGACCACGATTGTGTACGGCACCGCGAAGAAGCCGGTGACGGCTCCGGTGGCGTACATCGCGGCCGGTACGGCGATGAACGTGTACGCCGTGTAGAGGTCACCGCCGAGCAGGAACCAGGTGATGAAGGTGCCGAAGCCGCGGCCACCCAGACCCCATTCGTCCAGACTGTCCATCGAGGCGGCGGCCCGCCAGCGGGACGCCATGAAGCCCATCACCGTGACGGCGACGAAGATCAGCACGACGACGATCAATTGCACCCAGTCGACTGAGTGGTTCACTGCTGTGCCCCCTTCGCCGGCTTGTCCGGGTCACCGAGACCCTGGGCAGCCCGCCGTTTGCGCTCCTCGCCCATCACCAGCTTGTACGCGATGCCTACCGTGAACACGGAGAGCACGACCCACAGCAACTGGTACCAGTAGAAGAACGGGAAGCCCCACAGCCGGGGCTCGGCCTTGGAATAGGTCGAGACAATGAGCGGTGCGAGAACCGTGACGGCCAGTAGGACACCGGCGATCCAGTACGCGGGTTTCACCGCGGACAATCGGGACACTGCGAACCTCCTCGGGGACAGTGCGGGCGCAACCGAGCACGCTACCGTTTCGTCCGGACAAGCGACTAGAGCCTCGGGGTGGTCCGTGGATAACGAAAAGGCATGGTTCGTACGGCGGATCGTGCTGTCCGTACTCTTCGTAGCGATCGTTGCCGTGCCGCTGTATCCGGAGCTCTACGGTCTGGACGAGGTGACGCCGTTCGCCCAGCTGGTCGCGTTCCGGCCGCAGGGGCTGGTTCTGGTGTTCGCGCTGGCCCTGCTGATGCTCATCCGCAAGGGCTGGCGGATAGCGGCCGGACTGGTCGCCGTACTGGCTCTGATCGGTGCTGGCTTGACCCTGCCGCGGGTGACCAGTGATCCGAAGCCTGCGGCGGCGGACACCCGGGTGCTGACCATCATGGTCGCCAACGTGCTGGGCGGTGGTGCGAACGCCGGTGCGGTCGCGGAGCTCATCCGGGAGCACAAGCCGGACCTCGTGTCGTTGCCGGAGGCACAGGTCGATGTCCGCGAGGAGATCCGTGCCCAGCTCGTCGGATACGCCGGTTACACCGAGCAGCCCACCAGAGCCGTGGAGAGCGCCACCAGCGTGCTCATAGCCGCGTCTCTGGGCGCTGTGCAGGTCAAGGCGGACCTGCCGACCAGCTTCGGCAATCTGATGGTGACCGGCGGGAATCTGGGCCAGCTACGGCTGGTCGCGTACCACGGCTTCCCGCCGCTACCGGAGGACGTACCGCCGTGGAAACACGACCTGACGCAGCTACGGCGCTGGTGCGCCCAGGACCCGCCGACCATCGTGGCCGGCGACTTCAACGCCACCCTGGACCACGCGGACTTCCGCTGGGCCATGGCCTCGAACTGCCACAGCGTCGCCCCCTCCGTAGGCGGCGGCTTCAAAGGCACCTGGCCGTCCGACCAGCCACCTGTCGCCCGCACCCAGATCGACCACGTCCTGGCCACCCGCACCATCCAGCCACTCCGCTTCGCGACCCACGAGATCGAAGGCACCGACCACCTGGCCGTGATCGCGACAGTCGCCGTACCTAAGGAGTAGTGAACAGGTTGACCAGGTTGCCGTCGGGGTCACGGAGCAGCACGGACCGGTTACCCCACGGCATTGTCGTCGGTTCCTGAACGAACTCCAGCTCGGACAACCGGGCGAATTCCGCGTCGGCATCAGCCACCTGGAACTCGAGGAATGCCGAGTGATTCGCACCCGGCCGCACCACGTCCGCGCCGTACAACCGGTTGGTTAGTTGGTTGCTGGAGATCGCGAGCGTGCCGGCGGCCGTCCGGATCTCGGCGAAGACCGGGGTCGGCCGGGTCGCTGTCACCCCAGTGACGTGCTCGTAGAACGCGGTCAGTCGGTCGACGTCCTCGGTGACGATGCGGGTCGAAGCAAAGGTTGTTGTCATACCCCCGACCGTAGAACCAATACCGGACAGCTTCCGCCCGGTATTCTGAAGCAATGTCCACCGCACGAGTTCTGGCGCTGCTGGAGATCCTCCAGGGCGGCGGCACCCGGCGCGTGGCGGACCTGGCTGAACGGCTCGGTGTCGACGAGCGAACGGTCCGCCGGTACGCCGATCACCTGACCGACCTGGACATCCCGATCCGCTCGGTCCGCGGCCGGTACGGCGGCTACTGCCTCGAACCGGGTTTCCGGATGCCCCCGCTGATGCTGACCGACGACGAGGCCGTCGCTGTGGCGATCGGGCTGGTGGTCGGCAGCCGAGCCGGCCTGGTGCCGGAGTCCACCGCATCCGACAGCGCGCTGTCCAAGCTCCGGCGCGTGCTCCCCGCCCGCTTGGCCGACCGCCTCGGCGCGCTGCTCACCACCTCGTCCTTCACCGCACCCCGGCGGTCCGCCAAGCCCGCCGACACCGGAGTGCTGCTCACCATCGCCGAGGCTGCGCGGGACCGACGGGCCGTCGGGATCACCTACACCGACCGCCACGGACAACTCACCTGGCGGAACATCGCGCCGTCCGGCGTCGTCGCGCACGCCGGTCGCTGGTACGTCGCCACCGCCGACCGCACCTTCCGCCTGGACCGGATCGCCAAGGCATCGTTGCTGGCGGCAACCACTGACCAGCCCGCAGGTGATCCGGCCCGGGCTGTCCTGGCGTCGTTGGCGAGAACCCCGTGGACCCACGCGGTCTCGGTTCGCGTGCGGGGCACGGTGGACGACGTACAGAGGAGGCTTCCACTTGGCCTGGCGCTGGTCACTCAGCTCGACGCAGACCAAGTACGCGTCGAGCTCCACGCAGAGCGGCTCGACTGGGTGCCAGCCCTGCTGGCCGGACTCGACCGACCGTTCGTGATCGAGCAACCACCCGAGCTCCGCACCCAAGTGCAACGCCTAGCAGACCGCCTCACTGGTTGGTCCAGGACGGACTAGCAGTCGGCCGTGTCTACTTGGCCTCTTGGACCAGCTTGTCGCCGATGTTGTACGTCCAGTCGAGTTCGAGGCCAGGCATGGCCGAGTCGGGCAGATCGGCGGCCAGGACAACGACCTCCCGGACATACCGGTCAAGAGCAGTGAGGTTTCCTGCGTAGGTGCTGGCACCGTCCAGCTCGGGGACATCGGCAAGCCACTGGTCGCCTTCGCGAGTGACGTGCACGCGGTAGGTCGTCATCCTTGGAGCCACCCCTTTCCGAGTGCCGCTAAGACGGATTAGTGGCCGGCCGGTAGATGTAGGGCTGGGAGCCCTGCACCGCCTCGGTGAGCATCAGGAGGAGGTCTGCGCGGGCTTCGATGGGGCGGCCGAAGAGTTCGTCGTCGCCGGGGATGGGGAAGCCCTTCACTCCGATTGCTAGTTGGCTCAGGAGGACGTGCAGGACGCCGCGGGCGTTGAAGACCGGGGGCGTCGGCCACTCCGGCAGGGTCTCGTGCATGAGCGGCTGCTGGGCGGCAGTGGCGGCGATGGGCTTCAGCCAGCGCTCCAGCTCGTCGCTGGTCAGCATGTTGCGGTGCAGGATCGTCATGACCGCGTGCGAGACCCGGTCGTGCTCCTCGTGCACCCAGCGGTACGGCGTGTCCTTGACGATCCGGTCCGCCAGCACGTCGAGGAGCGCCCGCAGCACGCCGACATCGCAGT
Source organism: Kribbella albertanoniae (assembly GCF_004348455.1). GTDB lineage: Bacteria > Actinomycetota > Actinomycetes > Propionibacteriales > Kribbellaceae > Kribbella > Kribbella albertanoniae. The sequence goes on along the minus strand of NZ_SMKA01000096.1, from coordinate 21,275 downwards.
GCCGGGACCGGGCGAGTGCGCCGATCGCATCGGCACCGTGAGCGACCGCATGCGCCCAGCCGCAGTCCGGAACGTAGCCACGCAGGTCGCGCTCGCGCAGGAGCCAGGTGGCCAGCCGGTCGCCCCAGCGCATCACCACCTCGTCGTGGACGAGGAACTCGGCGTTGTCGCGGTGGATGACCTCAGCCAGCGTCAGTGCGGTGAAGGAGCGCCGGAAGACGCTGTCCGTACCGTCCTCGCCGAGTCCGTAGGACAGTCCGGCGCAGAGGCCGTCACCGAAGCCGGGCAGCAGATCGTCGTACACCCCGCGCTCGAGCCAGGTCGCCAAAGTGGGATAGGCCAGTGCGTCCCGGATCTGCGGGTTCGTCGAGGCCAGGCCCCGGACCAGCTCTTCGGTGAGGTCGGTCAGCGCACGGTCGTGGGGCACCGCGTAGTCCGCGGCCATCACGTCCTGCCAGTACGTCGACTCCACCAAAACGTCCCTTCCTTCCGTCTGAGATCAAACACCTGTCTGTACCCAAATGTCGAGCAGGTCTGCGTCAGTACTATCAGGCTTGTGCCGTCTTTGAGTGACGTGGCCAGAAACCACACGACCCTCGACCAGGCCGACCTGGATCGTCTGCAGCTGCTCGTCTCGGACTGGCAGATGCTGGCCGACCTGTCGTTCGCCGATCTGGTCCTCTGGCTGCCCGACACCGAAGGCCTCGGCTTCTGGGCCGGCGCCCAGATGCGTCCGACCACCGGACCGACGGCGTACCTGGACGACATCGTCGGCAGCTTCATCCCGCGCGGCCGCCGGCACCTGCTGGACCAGGCGTACGACGGCGGCCGGATCTGCCGCGAAGGCGATCCGGAGTGGCGCGACGACGTACCGGTGCGGGTCGAGACGATCCCCGTACGGCGTGGCTCCCGCGTGATCGCGGTGATCGCCCGCAACACCAACCTGCTCGGAGTCCGGACACCGTCCCGGCTCGAGATCGCCTACCTGCAGAGCGCCACCGACCTGGCCCGGATGATCACCGACGGCATCTTCCCGTACGGCGGGGAGCGGCTGCTGTCCACGTCGCCCCGGGTGGGGGACGGCTGCATCAGGGTCGACCGGCACGCGATGGTGACGTTCGCCAGCCCGAACGCGTTGTCGGCGTACCGGCGGATGGGTCTCGTGACCGACCTCGTCGGCAGCCGGCTCAAGGACGTCACCGCGGAGCTCCTGCACACCGGGACCAAGGTCGACGACGTACTGGCGACCGTGCTGACCGGACGCGCGGCGCAGGAGATCGAGATCGAGAACTCCGATGCGACGCTGTTCCTGCGGGCGATCCCGTTGCGGGCCGACGGTCAGCACGTGGGCGCCCTGATCCTGCTCCGGGACGTGACGGAGCTGCGGAGCCGGGAGCGGGAGCTGGTCACCAAAGAGGCGACCATCCGGGAGATTCATCATCGCGTCAAGAACAACTTGCAGACCGTCGCCGCGTTACTGCGGATGCAGGGCCGGCGGATCACCGTGCCGGAAGCCCAGGAGGCACTGGCCGAAGCGGTCCGGCGGGTGGGTTCGATCGCGATCGTGCACGAGACGCTGTCGGAGTCGTTCGACGAACACGTGGATTTCGACGACGTGGCGGATCGGGTGGCGGCGATGGTGGCCGATGTCTCGACCGTCGCGACCGCGGTGGAGATCCGCCGTACTGGGAGCTTCGGCATCCTGGACTCGGACGAGGCCACTCCGCTGGCGATGGTGCTGACGGAGCTGATGCAGAACTCGGTGGAGCACGCCTTCGGCACCCGGGACGGCGAAGAGGCGTCCGGAACCATTGAACTCCAGGCCGAACGCTCGGTCGGCCGGCTCCGCGTCGACGTGATCGACGACGGCCAGGGCCTGCCCGCGAACTTCGATTCCGAACTGTCCGGGAATCTGGGGCTGTCGATCGTCCGCACCCTGGTGCTCGGTGAGCTGGACGGCACGCTCGACTTCGGCCCTCGCCATGACGGAAAAACCGGCACCCAGGTCACACTCGACATCCCGGTGCCGGACTAGGAACAGCAAAAGGCTGGTAACAGCAAAGGCCCCGCGGATCCCGCGGGGCCTCGACGAAGAACTGACTCAGGCGGTGCGGATGCGCTGGCGGGCGTTACGGCGCTTCAGCGCACGTCGCTCGTCCTCGCTCAGGCCGCCCCAGACACCGTGGTCCTGGCCGGCTTCCAGCGCCCATGCAAGGCACTGTTCACGCACGTCACACCGGCGGCACACCTGCTTGGCTTCCTCGATCTGCATGATCGCGGGGCCGGTGTTGCCGATGGGGAAGAACAGTTCCGGGTCCTCATCGAGGCAAATGGCCCGGTGGCGCCAATCCATGGCGAATCCCATCTCTCTCAGTAGTGGAAGTACGCTGTCGGTTAGGTCTGTGCCCGATCAGCGGGTGCTGTACTCGTCGTACTTCTCGCGACGGAGGGGACCGTCGGGCGAGGGTCTGAATGTTCGCGGCAAGTTGTGAACGCTTTCACGAACGACTCCATGTTCCCAATCTCAGGCGTGTGAAACAAGGGTTCTGGAGTTGTCGATCAGATCACAACACTTCCTTAACACTACGAACCGGTGCGTGACGGCCCTCCCCGTCCGTTAACCGGACAGAGGCGCGAACTCGCAATCACCCGTTCACTGCAAGTAACCGATCGGACAACGCTTTGGTTACGCACAACCTCGAATCCCTGTAGGGCTGGGGTTACGCCACCCAAAACGTCGGTGCACAGCGTCTAGGCTGGCGGAGTGCCGACCGACTCCCCAGCTGCCGTGATACCTAGAGCACTGAAGCTAGCCGCGGCGGTGGTCGCAGCGGAAGGCCTTGTGCTCGTCGTTCTCGGAATTGCCGAAGCATTTACGATGCAGAGCTCGCGTCTCGTCCTCGGGCTCACCACGACGGCGTTCTTCATCCTGTACGGCGTCGGTCTGGGAGCCGTGGCCCGCGGGCTGTCCCGGGCTTCGACGTGGAGCCGTGGACCGGCCGTGTTCAGCCAGCTGATCCAGCTCCTGATCGCGTACAGCTTCTGGGGCGGCGGGACCAAGGCCGTCGCGATCGTGCTCGCGCTGGCAGCGGCCGGCGTACTGGTCGGGGTCTTCCGCAAGGAATCCACCGAAGCCCTGGCCGACAACCCCCAGAAGGACGAACCCCCAGTCCTGTAAAGGACTACTCCTTGAGCAGACCTGCGCGGAGTTCGGTCAACGTGCGGGCCAGCAGCCGGGAGACGTGCATCTGCGAGATGCCGATCTCCTCGGCGATCTGGGACTGCGTCATCCCACGGAAGAATCGCAGCGTGAGGATCCGCTTCTCCCGCGTGTCCAGCTGGGCCAACAAGGGTTTGAGCGATTCGCGATACTCCACGCTCTCCAGCGCCTCGTCCTCGCCACCCAAACCGTCCAGGACCGTGGTCGCGTCCGACTCGTTCTGATCGGGAGCGTCCAAAGACAAGGTGTTGTAGGCGTTTGCGGACTCGAGGCCCTCGATCACCAGGTCGGTCGGCAGGCTCAGTCGCACCGACAGCTCGGCCACGGTCGGAGCCCTACCGAGCTCCTGGGTCAGCTCGGCGGTGGCCGCGGTCAGCGACAGCCGCAGCTCCTGCAGGCGTCGCGGCACCCGGATGGCCCAGCCCTTGTCCCGGAAATACCGCTTGATCTCGCCGAGAATCGTCGGCGTCGCGTACGTCGAGAACTCGACCCCGCGATCGGAGTCGAACCGGTCGATCGCCTTGATCAGCCCGATCGTCGCGACCTGCACGAGATCGTCGTACGGCTCGCCCCGGTTCCGGAAGCGGCGGGCCAGGTGCTCGACCAGCGGCATGTGCAGCGAGACCAGGCCATCACGGGCAGCGTTGTGGGCCGGCGTACCGACCTCGGCCGCCGCCATCGCGGCGAAGAAAGTGGCTGTCCGCGTGCGTAAGTCGGGATGTTCCTGGGAGCCACCACCCAGGGATCTCTCGTCGGTCACGCCTTCTCCGTGGCGGTAGCGGTCGCCGTCACGGTGATGGTCAGGCGGCCGTCGATCGTCTCGACGGCGGCGGTCTCGACCAGTGCGGTCAGCACGGTCCAGCCGAACGACGACGTGTCCGGGGTCCAGCCGGCCGGTACGACGGCGCTCGTGCGGACCGTCAGTTGCGGCGGGTCGATCTCGAAGACGCAGTCCAGCACGCCGTCGGTGGCCTGCGGCAGCAGCAGCGAACACGCCTCGTCCACGGCGATCCGCAGATCGTCGATCGCGTCCACGGTGAAGTCGTTGCGGGCCGCAAGGTTGCCCACCACCGACCGCGGTACGGCGATGTACGCACCGTCGGCCGGGATACTCAGGCGGACCTCGGCGGATTGCCCCGTGCTGCTCACTTCGTCTCCTCTGAATCGGACTGACGCCGTACTTCTACCACTCTCACCGCATTTGAAGCACGGCGCTAACCCTCAGGGGTGTTCGGACCTCAACCGAGACCAGAAGCTCTTGGTCCGTTGGTGTTGCGGATGGCCGTGGACGATCGCAACTCGTTGCCGCCGGCCACCGGACAACAACCCCGCACGCATGCGGCCCGTCGATCGAGCGGGCACGCAGCGTGACGACGTACAGGTCAGAGGTCCTGGACGTGGGTGGGGTCGAGGACGCGGCGGAGGAACAGCTGGGTGCGCTCCTCCTGCGGGTTGCCGATCACCTCGGCGGGCGGGCCCTGCTCGACGATGACGCCGCCGTCCATGAAGACGACGCGGTCGGCGACCTCGCGGGCGAAGGCCATCTCGTGGGTGACGACGAGCATCGTCATCCCTTCGAGGGCGAGCTTGCGCATCACGGTCAGCACGTCGCCGACGAGTTCGGGGTCGAGCGCGGACGTCGGCTCGTCGAACAGCATCAGCGCCGGGTCCATCGAGAGCGCCCGCGCGATCGCGACGCGCTGCTGCTGACCGCCGGACAGCTGGGCCGGGAAGGCGTGGACCTTGTCGTTCAGGCCGACCCGGTCGAGGTTGGCCCGGGCGACCTGCTCTGCCTCGGACGCCTTGCGCCTCAGGACCGTGGTCTGAGCGACCGTGCAGTTGGCCAGCACGCTCAGATGCGGGAACAGGTTGAACTGCTGGAACACCATGCCGATGCCCGCGCGGGCGGCATCCAGGTGGCAGTCCGGGTCGGTGATCTCCTCACCGCGGACGATCACCTCACCCTGCTGTGGCACCTCGAGCAGGTTGACACAGCGCAGCAGCGTCGACTTGCCCGAGCCGGACGGACCGATCACGCAGACGACCTCGCCCTGCTCGACGGTGAAGTCGATACCGCGCAGGACGTGGTTGCTGCCGAAGGACTTGTGCAGGTTCTTGATCTCAACCAGTGCCATGTCAGCGGCTCTTCTCTGCACGGGCCTCGAGGCGGCGGACCAGGATGCCGAGCGGGAGGGTGATGATCAGGTAGCAGAAACCGCAGACCACGATCGGGGTCAGGTTCGAGTAGGTGTTGGCCAGGTCCCGGCCGAACCCGGTCAGCTCGTACCCGTCGGCCGCGACACCGATCATGAAGACCAGTGACGAGTCCTTGACCAGCAGGATCAGGTCGTTGGTCAGCGGCGGCAGCACGATCCGGAACGCCTGCGGCAGCACGATCTTGCGCAGTGCCAGCCCGGGCGGCATCCCCAGTGAGCGGGCCGCCTCGATCTGCCCCTTCGGGACCGCCTGGATCCCGGCCCGGATCACCTCGGCCATGTACGCCGCGGCGACGATTCCGAGCGCGAGCCAGACGACGCCGTACGGATCCCAAGGGATCGTCATGCCCTCGAAGGCCAGCGGCAGCAGGCTGAACGCGATGAAGACCACGATCGCCGGCAGGCCGCGGAAGAACTCGATGTAGGCGGTCGCGAGCCACCGGTACGGACCGACGCTGCTGAGTCGCATCAGCGCCAGCACGGTGCCACCGGCCAGGCCGATCACGAAGGCACCGGCGGTGTACTCGAGCGTCTTGACCAGTGCCTGCAGGACGCCGTCCTGGAACGTCGACTTGATGAACTCGGGCTTGAAGAAGACCGAGCCGATCTGGCCCCAGTCGGCGCTGAACAGCGCGAACAGGGCGACGGCCACCAGTACGGCGTACTGGATCAGGCGGGAACGCTGAGCCCGCTTGCGCGGACTCAGCCCCTTACGGACAACGGTGTCGGACTGGGTACTCACTTCTTCGGCTCAACCCCGAACCACTTCTTGTAGATCTCGTTGTACTTGCCGTCGGTCTTCGCCTTGGCCAGCAGCTCGTTGAACTTGGCCACGATCTTCGGGCCGGAGCCGTCCTTCAGTGCCGCGAAACCGTACTGCTCGCCGGTGTCGAACTCGGCGACCACGGCCATCTCCGGGTTGTCCTTGACGAAGTCGTAGAGGACGCCGTTGTCGTTGATCGCGGCATCCACCCGGCCGGACTTCACGTTGTTGCCCTGCAGCGCCAGGTCGTTGAACGGGATCACCGTGTACCCGTTGGCGGCCGCGTTCTTGTCGGCGTAGTCCTTACCGGTGGTGTCCGCCTGGGCGCCGAGCTTCTTACCCTTCAGGTCGGCCAGACCCTTGATGCCGGAGTCCTTCTTGGCCATCAGCACCTGGGTGGCGTCCATGTACGGGTCGGTGATGCTGAGCGCGGCCTTGCGCGGATCGGTGATCGTCATCGCGCCCATGCCGATGTCGCACTTCTTCGCCTTGAAGGCGGCGCCGGAGGTGACCTGGGCCCACTCGATGTTGACCACGTCGTGCTTCAGGCCGAGGTCGTCGGCGAGCAGCTTCAGCAGGTCGACGTCGAAGCCGACCACCTCGGTGCCGTCCTTGTACTGGAACGGCTTGTACGGCAGGTGCGTGCAGATGGTCAGCGTCCCGGACTTCACCAGGTCGATACCGGCCGCCTTGGCCTTGTCCTCGGTTCCACCGCCGCTGCCGGACTCGTTGCCGCAGGCGGCGAGCGAGAACGCGAGGGCCGACGCGGCGACCGCGGCGGTGATCCGGCGATGCTTACGGAGAGTGCGGACGATGTTCATCGCGATTACTCCTCGACAGGGGTCTGGATCTCCGAATCCTGGCACAACGGGCAGTTCGTGGCCCCGAGCTGACCGGGATCGTTATCTGTGTGGGGCCGCTCACAGCAGACCAGTAGGCGCTGTGGTTTACTCGAACGGCACGGGTGACCCCCTGGAAACAGCGCCGTTTCGACGCATCAACGTCGGGCGCACTCAGTCTTGTACACACCCATCCTTTAATTGGATGCTGTCCGAGGGGTTCTGTCATGGTCGCCCAGCCTGTATCTCCTGTTGTCTCCGATCCCTACGAAGGCGATCCGGTCTTCGAGCTGCACCGCGGCGGCAAGATCGAGGTGACATCGTCGATCCACGTCACCGACGCCGCCGAGCTGTCCAAGGCCTACACCCCGGGAGTCGCCCGGGTCTGTACGGCGATCGCCGAGGACCCGTCGTTGGCCCGCCGCTACACGTGGCGGTCGAACGTGGTCGCAGTCGTCACCGACGGAACCGCCGTACTGGGTCTTGGTGACATCGGGCCGACCGCGTCGCTGCCGGTGATGGAGGGCAAGGCGCTGCTGTTCAAGGAGTTCGGTGGTGTCGACTCGGTGCCGATCGCGCTGGACTGCACCGACGTGGACGAGTTCGTCGAGACGGTCGCGCGGATGGCGCCGTCGTTCGGCGGGATCAACCTCGAGGACATCTCGGCCCCGCGCTGCTTCGAGATCGAGCGCCGGCTGAAGGAACGCCTGGACATCCCGGTCTTCCACGACGACCAGCACGGTACGGCGGTCGTCGTACTGGCTGCATTGCAGAACGCACTCAGGGTCACGGACAAGTCGATCTCGGAGATCCGGGTGGTGATCTCCGGAGCCGGGGCGGCCGGGGTCGCGTGTGCGCGGATCCTGCTGCAGGCCGGGGTCGGTGACCTGGCCGTGGTGGACAGCAAGGGCGTCCTGCACGAGGACCGCGCCGACCTGAACCCGGTCAAGCTCTCGCTCGCCCGCGACACCAACACCGGCGGGCTGTCCGGTCGCCTGGTGGATGCGCTCGACGGCGCGGACGTGTTCATCGGTGTCTCCGGCGGCACGGTCCCCGAGGAAGCCATCGCCCGGATGGCCCCCAACTCGATGATCTTCGCCCTCGCCAACCCGAATCCCGAGGTCCACCCCGACATCGCCCACCGGCACGCCGCAGTCGTCGCGACCGGCCGCTCGGACTTCCCCAACCAGATCAACAACGTCCTGGCCTTCCCCGGCATCTTCCGCGGTGCCTTCGACGCGAACGCCTCCCGCATCACCGAAGGCATGAAACTGGCCGCCGCCAACGCCCTGGCCGGCCTCATCAGCCCCGCCGAACTCCGCCCCGACTACATCATCGCCTCCCCCTTCGACGAGCGAGTCGCCCCCGCCGTAGCCGGCGCAGTAGCCGAGGCCGCCCGTCAGGACGGCGTCGCGCGGGACTGACCCCCAACGCCTAGGGTGTTTGCATGCTTGCTGCTTATGCTGCGAAGTTCGACCCGGATGACCCGGTGGCCGCTCTCGAGGTGGGGGAGCGGCCGGAGCCTGAGGCGCGGGACGGGTGGGTGACGATCGACGTGAAGGCGTCGGCGCTGAACCATCACGACCTGTGGTCGCTGAAGGGTGTCGGGCTGGCTGAGGCGAACCTGCCGATGATTCTCGGGTGCGACGCGGCGGGCGTGGACCCCGACGGCAACGAGGTGGTCGTGCATGCGGTCGTCTCGGATCCGGAGTGGCGGGGGGACGAGACGCTGGATCCGAAGCGGTCGCTGCTGAGTGAGCGGTACGACGGGACGCTGGCCGAGAAGGTGTCGGTTCCGGCGCGGAACGTCGTACCGAAGCCTGCTGGGTTGAGCTTTGAGCAGGCGGCGTGTTTGCCGACTGCTTGGCTGACGGCGTACCGGATGTTGTTCACGCAGTCCGACCTCAAGCCCGGGGACACCGTGCTGGTGCAGGGTGCTGGTGGCGGGGTGGCGACCTCGCTGATCACGCTGGCGCGGGCGGCCGGGATCCGGGTGTGGGCAACCAGCCGGGACGAGGCGAAGCGGGCGAAGGCGCTGGAGATCGGCGCGCATGACGTGTTCGAGTCCGGGGCTCGGTTGCCGGAGCGGGTGGACGCGGTGATGGAGACGGTCGGGCAGGCCACCTGGTCGCATTCGCTGAAGTCGCTCAAGCAGGGCGGCACCGTGGTGATCTCGGGCGCGACGAGTGGACAGGCGCCGAAGTCGGCCGAGCTGAACCGGATCTTCTTCCTGCAACTCCGGGTCCAGGGCTCCACGATGGGCACCCGGACCGAGCTGGCCCAGCTCGTCCAGTTCATGGCGAACGCCGGGATCGAGCCGCACATCGACACCGTGCTCCCGCTGGCGGACGCGCGGGAGGGGTTCGCGAAGATGAATGCAGGTGACGTGTTCGGGAAGATCGTCTTCACTGTCTGACATGACCCCAGAGATCCGGGTGGCAACGGTCGAAGACGCCGAAGCCGCCGCGTGGTGCCACCTCCTGTGCTGGCAGGAGGCGTACGCCGGTCTCGCGCCGGTCGAACTGCTCGCCCAGCGAACCGCAAACGTCGCCCAGCGAATCGACCGCTGGGCCGAGGCAATCCAGTCCGGAAGGACCCGCTGGCTCGCCATCAACCCCGCCGCGGATCCGACCGGGGTGCGGGACCGGGTGGTCGGGTTCGCGAGCAGCAGCCCCGGGCGGGACGAGGATTCGCCGGTGCCGTTGGAGCTGCAGGCGATCTACACCCGCGCTGCCTGGTGGGGGACCGGGCTCGGGACCCGCCTGCTGGACGTTGCCATCGGCAAGGATCCGGCGTACCTCTGGGTGTTCGAGGACAACGAACGGGCGCTCGGCTTCTACCGCCGGCACGGGTTCGCGCCGGACGGGGCCCGCAAGCACGACGACTACTTCGATCTGTGGGAGATCCGGCTCGTTCGGACATGACGTTTCCTCCCGGAAACATGCGCGTCGCACCGGGGCAACGCACGTGACGCACGCTGTTCCTACCACTGGGAAACCCCCAGTGGATTCGATCCGCCCGATCGATGAGGGAGCAGGAGTGCCCATGAGGCCGCTTTTGACGGTGATCGTCGACCCCGCCGACAACTGGATGAGCCGCGCCGCGTGCGTCGGCCAGGCCCCGTCGTACGACGAGAGCGCCAGCCAGTGGGAGCAGCGCAAGGCGCAGGCGATCTGCCTGACCTCCTGCCCGGTGCTCGAGGAATGCCGCGAGTGGGCCCGCCGGACCAAGTTCACCGGCACCGCCGCCGGCGAGAAGTTCCTCTCCGGCCGCCGCCGAGGCCGCCCCGGCCCCCAGGAACGCCGTACCCGCATCGCCACCGTAGAAGAGCAGCAGGCAAGCTAACCCACCGGCCGGTTACGGCCCCGCCGCACGAGCCGGTACGACGTTGAGCACGGGGCAACCATGCGCTCGGCCGGCGGGTGGTTGATGGGTGCCCAAGGTGAGCCGGCCGGGCGACCTTGAGCACGGTTCGACCGTTCGGCGGGGTGTCCGATGGCTGGTGGAGTCTCAAGGTGATTCCCGGCCCGGCGCCGGTTCATCTCGTGGGTTCCCCCATGAGGTTGTGGGTTTTGCACCTGCATGGGGGTGGAGAACCCGCAAGCGGATGGGTTAACCCAGCAGATGGGGCGTGGCGTGGGTTAGGCGTTGATGAGTTCGCGGTGGGGTTCGGCGGGTGCGGCGGGCTTGCGGAAGGGGGCTTTCAGGGTGGCGGCCAGGTGGTGGCGGTTGTGGGTGGTGGCGATGACGGCGAGGACGAGGTAGATCGCGCACAGGATGTAGCGGCCGGTTTGGCCTGGTACGGCGAACTGGATCGCGAACAGGGCCAGTAGCGTCCAGGCGGCCCAGCGGGGGAAGCGCAGGCTGAGCAGAACCGCGATGCCGAGCAGGGTCTGGGTGGCGGTGAGGAGGAACTCCTCGACCTGCCGCCCGTCGAGCTGGAGAGCGGCCGAGCCACCGCCGAGGCCGTAGGCGATCGGGAGGCTGCCGATCAGCAGGGTCCACTGGTTCACCTTGGCCGAGATCAGCAGGCCGAGCGCCGCCGCGCCCTTACCGCGCCAGGCGAACAGGATCGCGATGATGAACTCCGGCGCCTCGGAGGCCAGCGGTGCCAGCCACTGGACGAGCAGGAACTGGTCGATGCCGAGCGCCTGACCGCCTTCGACCAACGAGTCGGCGAAGGGTTCCGCAGAGGTCAGGATGATGCCGGCCGCGACCACGAACATCCCGATCACCGCGATCCGCCGCTGCACGGTCGGCAGCCCGCCGATCCGCGCGGCCGGGCCGATCAGCTCCGGCTCGTCGTCGTGGCCCGAGACGGCGGCGCGGTACAGGTAGTAGGCGAAGAAGGCGAGTAGCGCGATACCGATCAGCAGGTGGATCTGACCGGTCACCGGGATCACGAACGCGACCACACCGGCGATGGCGAGGAAACCGAGCTCCCGGCGATAGCCCGACCCGAGAACGAGTTCGCGCACGGAACGTCCGCTCCGCCGTGAGGCGACGTACAGGCTGATCAGTACGACGCTCGACCAGCCGAGGCCGAGGAGGAGCCGGTTCGAGCCGGTCATGTTGGCGGCGGCGTACTGCACGTAGTCGGGGTTGCTGCCGGCGGTGTGCGCGAAGTAGAGGTCGACCGCATACTCCGGCAGGACGGCGATGACAGCGAGCAGCGCGATCGCCAGGCCGCCGGAAATGTCCACCTCCGCCGCCTCGGCCGCCCAGGCGAGCACGAACGCCGCCGCGACCACCGCGAGCCCGAAAACCAGGATCGAGGCGAGAGCCGGCGGATGGGTGCCGACCAGCCGCAACACGACGGCGGGAACCGCCACCGGCAGCAGCAACAGCACTGGGCGAAGCGCTCTGACCATGTCTCCAGGCTGCCACCGTTTTGATACTTTCGCAATTGCGAAAGTGTGAGAGCGTCGTCACCACGGCTCGGCGAGGTACTGCGCGGCCCGTTCAGCGGTCACAATGACTGCGCGATGACGACTTCGTTCCCCGAACCCACGAAGGCCCAGCTGGACTCCGCCGCCGGTACCTTCGCAATGCTGTCCGCCCCGGTGCGGCTGCATCTGGTCTCCCTGGCGGCCCAAGGCGAGTACGACGTCGGCACGCTGGCCGACCGCGTCGGCGTCAGCATCGCCACCGCCAGCCAGCACCTCGGCAAACTCCGCCTGGCCGGGATCATCACGGCCCGCCGCGAAGGCCGCCGGCACATCTACACCGTCGACGACCCGCACGTCCTCAACCTGGTCGACCAGATCTTCGAGCACATCGCCCCGGACGGCTCACTCGCGCCGGACCCACCTCGCCGTACGAGGCCTCCGCACACGGACTAGAGCACGTGCCGCAGGTACTGCGCGGGCTGCTTCAGGTAGGCCTGCCAGTTCTGGACGAGCTGGAGATCCTCCCACGCCGTACGGCGGATGCCCCACTCGCCGACCTCCAGAATCGTCGCGCCGGGCAGGGCGGCGATCACGGGGGAATGGGTCGCGCAGAGAACCTGAGAGCCGGCAGCGGCCAACTGGTTGAGCACACCGACCACGGCCAGGCTGCTGGAGAACGAGAGTGCCGACTCGGGCTCGTCGAGGCAGTAGAAGCCTTGGTAGATGAAGCGGTCGCTGATCAGGCTCAGGAAGCTCTCGCCGTGGCTCATCTCGTGGAAGCGCGGCTCGGGGCGCATGCCTGGATTCTCTTCCAGGTAGGTGTAGAAGCCGTGCATGGTCTCGGCGCGCAAGAAGAACCCGGCGCGTTTGCCGCCGACGCCGCGGGTGAGCCGCAGATCGTCGGACAGGGCTGACTCGGTGGCACGGGTGGTGTGCCGAGCGCCGGTGGACCCGCCCTCAGGAGACAGCCCGTAGGCGACGGCGATGGCCTCGACCAAGGTGGACTTGCCCGCGCCGTTCTCGCCGACCAGGAATGTGACGCCAGGATCCAGGTCCAGACCTTCGGTCAGCAGTTGCCGTACGGCGGGGATCGTGTGCGGCCAGGCGCCGGACGGACCAATGCCCTCCGCCGCGGCGACCCGGCGTACCGGATGAGTGGCGAAGGGCATTCGGTAAAGCTAGCAACGAGGTCCGACAGAATTAGTCGTCGTCATCGTCCAGCCGCGCGAGCCAGGTGGCGAAGCGCTCGATCGGGGTCTCGAAGTCGGGGTTCAGATCGACGAACTCGCGCAGCCGCTCGGCCACCCAGGCCAGCGAGACGTCTTCCTCGCCTCGCCGGCCCTCGAGTTCCTCGATCCCTCGGTCGGTGAAGTACACGTCAGCTGAAGGCCTGCTTCAGCAGCGTCTGCTGCTCCGCCGTGTGCGCACCCATCGAGCCGACCGAGGTCGCCGACATGGCCGGCCGGGAGACCCGGTAGAACGGCTTGCCGCCGAGGTGCTCGGTCAGGTTCAGCGCCATGAACGGCCACGGGCCCTGGTTCGCGGGCTCGTCCTGGACCCAGCGGATCTCGGTGACGTTCGGGTACTTGGCCAGTTCGGCGACGATCTCCTCGGCGGGCAGCGGGTACAGCTGCTCCATCCGGATGATCGCCGTACTGATCTTGTCCGGCTCGACCTTCTTGCGCTCGGCCAGCAGGTCGTAGGCGATCCGGCCCGAGGTGAGGATGACGCGCTCGACAGTAGCCTTGGTGGCCTCCGCCTCGGCGTCGCCCAGGATCGGCCGGAAGGTGCCGTGGGTGAGCTCCTCCGGCTGCGACACCGCCTCCTTGCGCCGCAGCAGCTGCTTCGGCGTGAAGACGATCATCGGGTTGTGCTCCTCGCCGAGCGTGTGCCGGCGCAGGAGGTGGAAGTACGACGCCGGTGTCGACGGCTGCGCCACGGTCATCGCGTTCTCGGCGCACAGTGCCAGGAAGCGCTCGATCCGCGCGGACGAGTGGTCCGGGCCCTGGCCCTCGTAGCCGTGCGGCAGCAGCAGCACGACACCCGACTTCTGGCCCCACTTCGCCTCACCGGCCGAGATGTACTCGTCGATGATCGACTGGGCGCCGTTCACGAAGTCACCGAACTGCGCCTCCCACAGCGTCAGTGCCTCCGGGCGTGCCACCGAGTAGCCGTACTCGAAGCCGAGAGCGGCGTACTCACTGAGCAGCGAGTCGTAGACGTAGAAGTTGCCCTGCTCGGTGTCCAGGTTCTGCAGGGGGACGTAGTCCTGCCCGTTGACCCGGTCGATGATCGCGGCGAACCGCTGCACGAACGTGCCCCGGCGGCTGTCCTGACCGGCGAGCCGGACCGGACGACCGGCCAGCAGCAGCGAGCCGAAGGCCGTCATCTCCGCCGACGCCCAATCGATCGGGCCCTGGGTGATCGCGGCGGCCCGGCGCTGCAGCTGCGGCAGCACCTTCGGGTGCACGGTGAAGCCCTCCGGCAGCGTGGTGTGCGCGTCGGCGATCTTCTTCAGCACCTCGGGCGTGGTCGCGGTCGCGTCCGGGCCCTGCGGCTTGTCCGGGTACTCCGGGACCGTCACGTACGGCGCGGGGGTGTCCGGCTGGCTCTTCGCTTCGCGGACCTCGATGAAGACCCGCTCGAGACGCTGCTGGAAGTCCCGCATCGCCTGCTCGGCCTCTTCGATCGTGATGTCGCCACGGCCGATGAGCGCCTCGGTGTAGAGCTTGCGGACCGACCGCTTCTGCTCGATCAGGTCGTACATCAGCGGCTGGGTGAACGACGGGTCGTCACCCTCGTTGTGACCGCGGCGGCGGTAGCAGACCAGGTCGATGACGACGTCCTTGTTGAACGCCTGGCGGTACTCGAAGGCCAGGTCGGCGACCCGGACGCACGCCTCGGGGTCGTCGCCGTTCACGTGGAAGATCGGGGCCTGGACCATCCGCGCCACGTCGGTGCAGTACATCGACGAGCGCGACGAGGCCGGCGAGGTGGTGAAGCCGACCTGGTTGTTGACGATCACGTGCACGGTGCCACCGGTGCGGTACCCGCGCAGCTGGGACAGGTTCAGTGTCTCGGCCACCACGCCCTGACCGGCGAAGGCCGCGTCACCGTGGACAAGGATCGGCAGCACCGGGAAGGCGGCACCGCGGTCGAGGAGGTCCTGCTTGGCCCGGACGATGCCCTCGAGCACCGGGTCGACGGTCTCCAGGTGCGACGGGTTGGCCGCCACCGACACCTTGATCTTGTCGCCGAACTCGGAGACGAACTCGCCCTCCGCGCCCAGGTGGTACTTGACGTCACCGGAGCCCTGCACGGTCCGCGGGTCGATGTTGCCGTCGAACTCGCGGAAGATCTGCCCGTAGGACTTGCCGACGATGTTCGCCAGCACGTTCAGCCGGCCGCGGTGCGCCATCCCGATGACGACCTCGTCCAGCCCGGCGCCGGCGGCCTCCTCGCAGAGCTCGTCCAGCAGCGGGATGGTGGTCTCGCCACCCTCGAGCGAGAAGCGCTTCTGGCCGACGTACTTGGTCTGCAGGAAGGTCTCGAAGGCCTCGGCCTCGTTCAGCTTGGCCAGGATCCGGAGCTGCTCCTCGCGCGGCGGCTTGGTGTGCGGCCGCTCGATCCGCTCCTGCAGCCACTTGCGCTGCTCGGGGTCCTGGATGTGCATGTACTCGATACCGGTGGTCCGGCAGTACGAGTCGCGCAGGATGCCGAGGATCTCGCGCAGCTTCATGAACCGCCGGTCGCCGCCGAAGGAGCCGGTGGCGAACTCGCGGTCCAGGTCCCACAGCGTCAGGCCGTGGGTGGCCACGTCGAGGTCCGGGTGACTGCGCTGCTTGTACTCCAGCGGGTCGGTGTCGGCCATGATGTGACCGCGGACCCGGAAGGCGTGGATCAGCTCGAGGATCCGGGCTTGCTTGTTGATGTCCTCTTCGTGGCTGTGCGGAAGGTCGGTGGCCCAGCGGATCGGCTCGTACGGGATCCGCAGGCTCTGGAAGATCTCGTCGTAGAAACCCTCCTGGCCGAGCAGCAGCTGGTGGATCCGGCGCAGGAACTCACCCGACTGGGCGCCCTGGATGATCCGGTGGTCGTAGGTCGAGGTGACCGTCATGACCTTGCTCACCGCGAGCTTGGCCATCGTCTCCTCGGCCGCACCCTGGTACTCCGGCGGGTACTCCATCGCGCCGACGCCGATGATGCAGCCCTGGCCGGTCATCAGCCGCGGCACCGAGTGCTGGGTGCCGATGGTGCCCGGGTTGGTCAGGCTGATCGTGGTGCCCTGGAAGTCCGGCAGCGCGAGCTTGTTGTCGCGGGCCCGCCGGACGATGTCCTCGTAGGCCATCCAGAACTCGGCGAACGTCATGTCCTCGGCGGCCTTGATCGACGGCACCAGCAGCTGCCGGGTGCCGTCCGGCTTCTGCATGTCGATGGCCAGGCCGAGGTTGATGTGGGCCGGCTGGACGTGCGTCGGCTTGCCCTCGGTCTCGTCGTACGACGCGTTCATCTCGGGCAGGGTCTTGAGCGCCTTCACCAGCGCCCACCCGATCAGGTGGGTGAAGGAGATCTTGCCGCCACGAGCGCGCTTGAGGTGGTTGTTGATGACGATGCGGTTGTCGATCAGCAGCTTCACCGGCACCTGGCGGACGCTGGTCGCAGTGGGGACCGTGAGGCTGGTCTCCATGTTCTGCGCGGTCCGGGCCGGCGCGCCGCGGAGGATCTTCCGCTCGGCGTCGGTGCTGGTGGCGGGCGCGGGCTTGGCCTGCGCCTTCGGCGGCTGGTTCACCGTTCCTCCGGTGGGGGCGGCGGGCGCGGTCTGGACCGGCGCGGGCTGCGTGGCCGGCTTGACTACCGGCGCGGAGGCCGGGGCAGCCGCTGCCGCGGGCTGGTTCGAGGCAGGCACGGACGGCGCGGAACCGCGGCTCGGGGCCTCAGGAGTTTTGTTGTCCGACACGGCATCGGGCCTGGGCGCGGCGTCGGCCGGGGTCGTCGTCACCGGCTTCGCGTCAGCCTCAGGTGTGTAGGTCTTGAAGAAGTCGAGCCACGCGGGATCCACCGAGTTCGGGTCCTGCTTGTACTTCTCGTACAGCTCGTCGACCAGCCATTCGTTAGCACCGAAGGCTGCAAGGGGATTTGAGTCTGATGGCTCGGTGGCCACTGGGCAGTTCGCCTCTTCCGATCTCGGGTCAGATACCGCGGGTTATGACTTGTGCAGTTATGGGTTGGTTCCCGAGGGCAAGGCTAATAGCACGGCGGTAAGTTCCACAGCCCGGGATCACCGGACCAGTGTGCCAAGTGGTCAGGAGCCGGCGCTGCGATCGTTCCAAGCCTGGAACACCGCGCAGGCAGGTGTTTCAGCGGTGCCGTCACTCCACTTCGGCTGGACGGCCGGACCGATGCTGTGATCAACTGCGGGACTCGTTGTACAGGTGGGATTCCGGCCGCCCGGGCGGTCACTTCGGGTGACGTCGCGGAGCGTGAATGGCCACTGTATGCAACCGCCCCGGCGCAGCAGGTGAATGTTCGATGCCGATGAAAATGTGGTGAAGCTCACCCCGTTCGTCAGTCCACTTGCCACCTATTGGCCTCCTCCCGTACGTCGTTCCTCCAGCACCTCCCGGACTTCCGGGACCGCGTGCTCGGCCGAGGCCGCGTGCGACCTCGGCGTCTGCCAGATCTTCTCGAGCAGCTGGATGAACGCCGCGGCGTCGGTCCCGGCGGCGAAGTCGAGGTCGATGAAGACCTTGGTGGAGTCCGTGGCCGGGCGGGTGATCCGGTAGCCGAGGACGTTGTGGTCGCGGCGGGCGCGATCGTAGCGGTCGAAGGCCGCTTTCCAGGTGGCGTAGTCGCCGATGGTGTTTTCGATGTGCAAAGTGATCATGTGGTCAGCGTGCGCGCGGCTGTGGCGCGTTCCCATCCCCCAAGCTGGGGATCTACGCTCGGAAGGTGCTGGACCGGGTGGAGCGGCTGTGCGCGGGGGACCTGGACGCCAAGGCGCTCCGGGAGCGAGTGCTGGCCGCGGTACGCCCGGTGGTGCCGTTCGACGGACACGTCTGGGTGCTGACCGACCCGGTGACCTGCGTCGGTACGGCGCCACTGGCCGACGTACCGGGGTTGTCGTGGCCGGCGCTGCCCGGGCTGGTGCGGTGGCGCTATCTGGAGCGGGGGACTCGCTGGACCGACCTGCGGGCGGCCGGTACGCCGGTCCGCACGTTCCGCGGCGAGTCGGCCGAGATTCTGACCGTGGCGTGCTGGGACCGGTTCGGGTGCTGGGCGTGGCTCGACCTGTGGCGTGCGACGCCGTTCACGCGGTCCGAACAGAACCAGATGGCCGCTCTGGCGCCCGTACTGACCGCTGGGTTGCGGCGGGCGCAGGCGCGCACCTTCGCCGCGCCGGTGGAGCGAACGCCAGGCGGCCCGGCGATCGTCGTACTGGGTCCTGATCTGACCGTCCGGGTGCGGACGCCGGCCGCTCTGGAGGCACTGGAGCGGCTGAATCCACCGGATGAGGCGATTCCGGCGATCCCGGCCGCGGCGTACAACCTGGCGGCCGCACTGATCGCAGCCGAGCAGGGGATACCTGTTGGGCCGGCGTGGTCCCGAGTGCATCTCGGGGCCGGTCGCTGGGTCACGCTGCGCGCGGCCCGGGCCAGCGGCCAGGCGGACATCGTGGTCAGCATCGAGGACTCGACACCTGCTGAGCGCCTGGAGGTCTTCGGGCTGGCGCACGGGCTGAGTCCGCGGGAGCGTGAAGTGCTGACTGAGTTGGCGACCGGGATCGATTCCCGCGCTCTGGCCGGGCGGCTGGTGCTGTCCCAGCACACGGTCAACGACCACGTGAAGGCCGTGCTGGCGAAGACCGGTACGGCGACCCGGGGCGCGCTTCTGGCCCGCGTCGCTGGGACGGGATAGGCGCTGACGGCATACTGACGCAATGGCATTGACGGACGAGGCGATCGTCAAGATCAAAGGGATGATCACCTCGGGGGAGCTCGGGCCGGGGGACCGGCTGCCGAAAGAGGCGGATCTGGCCGCGCGGCTGGGGTTGTCGCGGAACTCGCTGCGGGAGGCGGTCAAAGCGCTGACGCTGGTCAATGTGCTCGACGTCCGGCACGGCGACGGCACGTACGTGACCAGCCTGGACTCGGCGCACCTGCTGGACGCGCTGAACTTCATGGTGGACCTGCACCGCGATGACTCGGTGCTGCAGTTCTTCGAGGTACGGCGGTTGCTGGAGCCTGGCGTGGCTGCGTTGGCGGCGGCGCGGATCGGGGCCGAGCAGCTGTCGTCGCTGCGGCAACTGTGTGCGGATCTGCCGCCGGACGCGGGGGTCGAGGACCTGGTGGCGAACGACCTGCGCTTCCACCGCGGGATCGCGGAGGCGACCGGGAACCAGGTCGTCTGCTCACTCCTGGACGGCATCTCCGGCGCAACCCAGCGCGCCCGGATCTGGCGCGGCGTCACCCAGGCCGGCGCGGTCGAACGCACTCTCGCGGAGCACACGGCCATCCTCGACGCCATCGAGCTCGGCGACGCCGAGGCTGCGCGTGCCTGGATGACCGCTCACATCGCCGGCGTCGAGACCTGGCTCCGCCAAGCGCCCTGAAATCTGCTTGATGGGTGCGGTGGGTCGCCCTAAGGTAGGTGCTGTCACATTGCCTACGACAGGGGTGCAGGTTGCGCATCTGAGGTCTTCCTTCGACTGTTGATGACCGCTGCCCGGTTCTCGGGAGCTGTGCGGTCTCCTTGAAGACCTCTTGGAGCACCTGATGACCCATTCCCTGTCCTGTACTGATCTCTTTTTCGCCTGGCCCGACGGCGACGTGCTGTTCGACGGGCTCAGCTTCGTTGCCGGTCCGGTGCGATCCGGCCTGGTCGGGCGCAACGGCACCGGCAAGTCCACGCTGCTCCGGCTGATCGCCGGCCGGCTCAACCCGCAGCGCGGGACGATCCGGGTCAACGGCGAGCTCGGCTACCTGCCGCAGGACCTCACCCTGGACACCTCGTTGCGGGTCGACCAGGCACTCGGTATCGACACGATCCGGCGCGCCATCACCGCGATCGAGTCCGGCGACGCCTCGGAGGAGAACTTCGCGGCCGTCGGCGACGAGTGGGACGCCGAGGAGCGGGCCGAGGCGTTGCTCGGCAAGCTCGGTCTCGGCTCGATCGGCCTCGACCGGTCGGTCGGCGAGCTGTCCGGTGGCGAGACGATCCTGCTCGGCCTGGCCGCTGAGCTGCTGCGACGTCCCGACGTACTGCTGCTCGACGAACCGACCAACAACCTCGACCTGCGTGCCCGACGGCATCTGTACGACGCCGTTGACCAGTTCCGGGGTTCGTTGCTGATCGTCAGCCACGACCGCGATCTGCTCGATCGGGTCGACCAGATCGGCGAGCTGCGCAAGGGCGACATCACCTGGTACGGCGGCAACCTGTCGGCGTACGAGGAGGCGGTCGCGATCGAGCAGGAGGCGGCCGAGCGGATGGTACGAGCGGCCGAGTCGGACCTGCGCAAGCAGAAGAAGGACCTGATCGAGGCCCGGATGAAGTCCGACCAGCGGCAGGCGCGTGGTCAGCGTGCGTTCGAGAAGGGCGGGATCCCGAAAATCGTGGCCGGCAACCTGAAGCGCAATGCTCAGGTGTCGGCGGCGAAACACATCGGGATGCACTCCGACCGGCTGGAGTCGGCGCAGGATGCGCTGGCCGATGCCGAGGCGAAGGTCCACGACGACGAGACGATCCGCGTCGATCTGCCGAAGACCGCCGTACCGGCCGGACGCGTCGTACTGCGGCTCGAGCAACACGAACTGCGGACCGGCGCGCTGGTCGACCTGGAGATCCGCGGCCCGGAGCGGATCGCGCTCACCGGACCGAACGGCGCGGGCAAGACGACCCTGCTGCACTCGATCACGAACGGGTCGTTGCCGGTGGTCCCATTCCGGTACCTGCCCCAGCGGCTGGACCTGCTGCGCGACGACCTGTCGATCGTGGACAACATCGCATTGCTTGCCCCAGGCCACGAAAACCAGGAACGCCGGTCGCGCCTGGCCCGCTTCCTCTTCCGCGGCCGCGCGGCAGACCAGTTGGTCAGCACCCTGTCCGGCGGCGAACGCTTCCGCGCAACCCTGGCAGCCCTCCTGCTGGCCGAGCCCCCACCCCAGTTGCTGATGCTCGACGAGCCCACCAACAACCTAGACCTCGCCAGCGTCGCCCAACTCAAAGACGCCCTCGCCTCCTACCAAGGCGCCCTGCTGATCGCCAGCCACGACCTCCCCTTCCTCCGCGACATAGGCATCACCCGCTGGCTAGCACTAACCCCCGAGGCCTTGGAAACCATCGACCCCG
>NZ_SMKA01000095.1 GCF_004348455.1 Kribbella albertanoniae | reverse complement strand
CGCCCACCCTGAGTCTCCCCCCGGGCTACCGCCCGGAACTTGCGGGCTACCGCCCGCGACCGATCACCCGTGGCTGGCGTCGAACTGCCCACAACCGTCATCATGCTGCCGGCATCCGGTGCCCGACCGCCGCCCTCAGCTCCACTCGACCCCACACATTCAGCTTCTGCTGTCGCGTGCGCGGAATAGTTCGCGCCATTGCCAGGGCTTCCGGCCGGTGTGGTCGGCGACTGCGCGGAGTGTGGCATCGACTGGAAGCATCGTGCTGCTGGACATCGATTTCTACCGGCAATCCCCTTCCACTCAACGCCGAACTCTCCAGTTCCTGCCTGGCGACTGAACTCACCGTCTTCACCAGATGCGGCGCCGCCACTGTCTAGGAGGCCGTGTGAACTGTTTCAGTCATGGACTGCTCCATCAGTCAGGGGTTTGCACAGTCATAGCGGGCAAACCCCTGACGAACCAATTGCTCACTTCACCTCAGCAGGGCGTGGTGATTGAGCTTGCGTCCGACGTGACGTTTCCCGAATAGATCCAGCCGTAGGGAGTGTTCGCCACGCTCGCCGCCGCATCCGACGATCTGGCGGGCATGACGTTCGCTGCAATCGGCTGCGCGGTCAGGCCGAGTCCGGCGACGGCGGCCGTGATGGCGAGAGCTACCGGGCGTTACAGAGACCGGGTAGCCGGCAATGCCGCGGCACCTCGGACACGCGCCCCCAAACGGCTGCAGGTGGAACAGTCAGGGCGCCGGGCAGGGGATCGCGGCCGACACCCTGACTGGCTTAGTTGTGCGGATCAGGCGAGGGCCTCTCGTCGGGCAGGTCGATGGCCGCGCCGTCGAATTCGATCCACCCCCGGGAATCGCTTCGATACGGTTCAGCGCCCGCACCGACGTCGGTGTCCAGGAATCGAACCTCCGTCGCGCCCTCGTGTCCGTGCACGATTCGCAGGTCATCCAAGCTGGCCCATACCGACGTTGCCCGTGGGCGACCCGGCCAGTGCAGAGCAACAGCTCCGCTTGACCAAATGGCGCCCTCGGCAACAATCCCCGTCCCCGAGACGCCTGACACGTCGCGGTGCCTCACAAGATGAAATCGACGCGGCGGCGTACTGATCTCCATTGGACATCACCCCTTACTCACCAACTGGTCATGTCGTCATGACCAGTTATGAGTTTGGCAGACACGCCTGCGATGAGTCAACGGGCGGGCTTGGATCCCCGGCAGCAAGTGCAAGACTGTGCACAGGCCAAGACGACATAACCAGTGTGAGGACTGTTGATGATCGACCGGGTGAGTGGTGTCCCGGCGTACCGTCAGGTGGCCTCAGACCTGCGCAACAAGATCCAAGCCGGTCAGTACGCAGCGGGCGACAAGTTGCCCTCCGAGCGACAGCTCATCGTTGACTACGGCGTATCCCGGATCACCATCCGGGAAGCAATTGGACTGCTGCGGGCCGAGGGCATCGTGACCGCCGAACACGGCAAGGGTCTGTACGTGCGAGCAGGTGTCTCGGTGGTGCGGCTCAGCCGTAGCCGTCTGAGCCGGGCAGCACGCCAAGACAACCAGGCATTTTTCCTAGGCGATGCCGAGGCGAACGCATTCAAGCCAACTGTGCAGACCACGGTCCGCATCGAAGAAGCCGGCCTCGAACATGCCGACGCGTTGGGTATCGAGCCGGGTTCACCAGTCCTGGTCCGCGACCGAGTGATGAGCGCTGACGGCGTCGTCGTGCAACTGGCGACATCGCGGCTACCGCGCGACCTGACCGAGGGCACGCAGATTGAGCAGGGCGACACGGGCGCCGGCGGAATCCATGCCCGCCTTGAAGAGGCCGGGGTGGTCCTGCACCATCACCGGGAATCGGTAGCGACGAGAATGCCCACAGCAGAAGAAGCTGTGCTGCTTCAGCTACCACCCGGCGTCCCTGTGTTGGCCGTACGCCGGACTACCTACGACACAACCGGACGCGCGGTCGAGGTCAACGACATGACCTTGGTCGGCAACCGCTACGAACTCGTCTACGACATCCCGGCCGACTGACGCACCACACTCGACGGCCGACTGATCAGCCTGCTAGCCGAGTACAGGCCTCCCGAGCATCGGCCTGTGAAACATCCGCTTGCTTCGCATGTGGCACCGCGGCCTCGGGCCGCTGCCTGGGTCTGTGCGGGACGCGTCACGGGTGCGTTGTCCGCAGCGGTCGGCTGCCGCTCCTCCTCGTGGTCGACCGGCTGGAGTCACTCACCGTTTTACTCACAGAAATCAGCAGCAACGACTGCACATCACCACGCACCGATGAGCACTCTCCGGTGGAGAGTGACGAGGCCAGCGCGCGATTCCGAAGAGTGTCGACAACACATGACAGGCCTGCCTCCGTAAAGCGGGGGTTAGGGGTTCGAGTCCCCTCACCGACTCTCTCACCAGGCAGTATCGGCGACGGCTTATTACCCCCCACGCACTACTCGAGGTTTACTTGAGGTTTTGCGCCGCGGCCCTGAGCTTCGCGATGTTCTGCGGCGTTTGCCAACGTCACCCGTCGACACCGGGGCCGCGACCTCTTCGACACTCCCAGGCCGTCTCGCCTGATGGCTCAGCACATCGGTGCCGTTGGATGTGTGTCAGAACTTCGGTGACGGTTTCATGGACCTCGGCGTGGGCTACGGCGGCCCACGGAAGGGTCATCACCAACGTCGACGAGGTCCCGCCGCCGCACCGCCTCGCTGAGCGCGGCTGAAACCGACCGGGCGTCGTACCGAGAGGGCATGGATTCGTATCGTCCGGAAACCGGCGGTACGAATCCACGCTTCGGCTCAGCAGAGCTGGAGGTTACCGGTATCGACGAGGTGGCTGTTGACATCGACGATCTTGGCGCGGAAGACGACACAGTTGCTGCCGGGCGCGTACACCATCGGCGTCCAGTATTGGCTCGGGCTCTGATAGTACGAGGGAGACCACTGCCAGCCAGATGCAGCGGACCAGATGCCTGCCTCACTCGGTCGTCCGGTGGCACCGCTGACCCGGACCCAGTTCGTTCCGCAGGCGCTGCTGTATCGCACCTCGACGGTTCCTGCTCCTAGATAGGTTCGGCTCCAGATCGTGCTGGCGCTGTTCGCGCATCCGGTCGCTTGGGGATCACCGCCGGGCACAGCGGATGCAGTGAGCGGAACGCAGAGAGCTGCAATGGCGATCACGACGCCGGCGAATGCTCGGCGAAATCTCCTGGTGACGCCTCGCCCGATCGTCTTCCGACTACTTTGGGTTGTCACGGTTCCTCCTCAGGTTCTCCGCCACTCGACGGTGGCCTTAACGGGAGCGTGATGGCCCGACACAACTTCGGGGCAGCGTTGTGCGGGCTTGAGTCCTTGCTGCACAAGCAGAACCAGACGCCCGGAATCTGTGCTGGGTGAAAAGCAGGTGGCCCGATGTGTGATCTCGGGCCGCAGCATCAAGATCGCGCGAACTGTCACCGATGTCCTGCGACATGACATCCAGCCCCTAGCCCTGTGATGTCTCAGGACATTGGTGACAGTTCGGTCTCAACACATCGGTGACACTGATGGCCAACCAAGGCATGTGCTCGGGCCGACCGGCCGCGCTCGCTCGGCGGCATGTGCGGACGCCTGGGTGCGCCGCTGAGACACTGTCGCCATGAGGTCAGTGCAGGTCTTCCCAGGCATGGATCTGCGTCCGCTGACGCCCCTGCTCGATAACATTGGCGACCGCGCAGGGGCGGAATGGTTCGGGGGTTGCCGATCGACGCCTTGAAATCAGTTTGACCCACTACGAATCTGCGCAAGACCTAATCCACGCGTTGGAGGACGAGGGCTCGTTCTCCGCGTCCGATGTGGACTCCCTGCGGCAGGTGAGGGATGAACTCGCGGGGAGCGGGGTCGAGGTTCGTGTTTCCGGTCGCGGGGACTACCAAGCCGAGATGCGTGACCTCGTTGAGCGTCTCCTAGCCGAGGGCGGATACGCATTCGACGACTACTCCGACGACCCTTGGTCACTCGAACAGATCCGGCATGGCCGCCGAAGGGCGAGACCTTGAACCGCCCCGGGTTTGATGGTTCCCGGACATCGGCAGGCCGCACGGATCGCGGCTAGATCCGGACGTTCCTGGACGCAACCCGGGGTCGCGGTCAGGGGACTCTTTGCAGCCTTCGTTGCGCTTGCGATGGAGGTCAGGGTAGGTCGAGCCGGTCCAGGATGAGATCGGCGGAGACCAGGTATGCGACCGCGAGAGCAAAGAACACAGCAGGGACCGCTAGCGAACTGCGCGCACGCCTCGTACGCAGGATCAAATAGACGGGGAGAAGCAGGATGCCCCACCACGCCGAGACCTGTACGCCCGCCCTGCGTAGCGCCGCAGAGTCTGCGCCGACCACTGCCCAGCTCAAGAGCGTTGCGAACAGAAGTGACCCCATGGCCGAGTCGCTCGCACCGAACAGTTCAAGCGCAAGGACGTCAAAAGCGACCCACGTCACCGGCAATAGCGCGAGGAACAGGGCCGTGACGGGTGCAGGCGTCGTCCGTCGAGCAGGAGCCGTACGAGAACTGCTCGGGAGGTCCGCGCCGTCCACTGTCATGTTCTGTCTTCCTCCATCCAAGCCACCCACAGAAGTTCTACCAGCCATGCTCGGCCAACACACTCAATTTCGGCAGATCCGGAACGACATGTTCCTGCAGGCCGTGCCGAAGTGTCACCACCAAGCGCCCCGGAAGTGTCACCGATGTTCCACTGACAAACACCTCGACCTGCCAGGGCTGTGTCGTAAGACGTGCGACATCAGCCGGCTCAGGTCGGCGTCAGTCGTACTCAATCAAGTCCTCGACTGCTTGACGTAGCCACGCATAAAAGTTGTCGAACTCTGCCTGCTGTTCCCAGCCCGGTGACGCGAAGTCGTGGATGATCGACACCCGGCCGGATCGATCGAAGTCCCAGCAGGCAACGTCGTCGTCGTCAATCCGGCGAGCGAACGGGACCAGCGTCCGTGTCGGGTAACGCTGACCCAGACCATCAAGCAGCAGGGCAAGTTCTTCGCCTTCGACGATCCGCCACGGCTCCAGATCAGTCAGCCCGAGCTCCACGACCCGAATGAATTGGCGGGGGTACTCGAAGCCGTCGGGCAGGTCAGCCGGGGTCAGTAAGCCAGCCATCAGTTCCCTCCCTGTCCGGTCCAGGGCGAACCGTTCAGCCATGCATGACGATAGCCGCGCTCTGATTGCCAATCCGGTTCGAACCAGTCGCCGGGGCTGGGGGCGACGGGGTCGAGGGTTCCGCTGGAGAAGTCGAGGTAGCAGTCCGAGCCGCAGGTCTCGAGGTTGGCGCGTACCGAGCTGGCCGACCCGGAGTAGCTGGAAACCGTTGACGAACTACGTGAACGGCTGTTGGCTGCTGCGGGTCCGATGTCAGCCCTGCGAGCCGGGTGTTGGCGGATTGCGTTCCAGGGCCTGCCGGTACGACTCGAAGGCGATCGGGTCCTTCACCGGATCCGGACGGTTGGCCTCGTTCAGGGTGGCGGCGCGGGTGATTCCCCCGAAGACGCGATCGACGGCGAGTGCGGCGTCCTCGGCGGACAGAGAGAATTCACGGGCGACTGCTGCCTCCAGTTCGTCTCCGGAGACTCCCCGCTCGTTGGTGGCGAGGGTGAAGTTGACGAGGCCGGCAACGTCGCCGCCTTCCGGCAGCCCCATCGACAGATCATCAGTCCACCCGATGTCGTCTGTCGCCTGGTCGACCGGCTTCGCGGGTGCAATTCGTGACAGCCACGTGCTGGCTTCGTCGTCGGATAGTGGAGCAACCTCGGCACTCGCGGACAGGAGCGGATACGCGCGGCCGGAGTTCCAGCCGCGTTCGTAAGGCGCGGGGTCGAGGACGACGACCCGTACGCCGTCGACTCGTGCGATCTCGTCAGGCCGGCCTTCGTTCCAGATCCAGGCGCCGGTGCCGTCGACGAGGTTGAACTGACCGGTGATACCGCCTGCCGGGGCGAGGTCCCCGGAACCATCGGCTGCCGCAAGCATCGCCGGCGTGGGCGCAGCGGGCACCGCTGAGCTGTCCCGGCGACGGAGGACTCCTCGCCGTACGACGGGAAGCAGCGGGATGAGGTGAGCCGCGAGAAGTGTGTGGAGCTGGAAGTTGTCGGCCACGCCCGAGATCGTGACGCGAAAGGTAGCGCCGGTGGGTCGGTGCAGCACAACCAACGGCTCGTCGTCGAGGATGCGGAGCAGCCCCAGCAGCCAAGGTGCATAGTCGGGAAGGTCGTCTTCCGCGGCAATCGCCGCCGCTGTCAACCGCTCCCGCTGCGGCAGCGTACGTCGGACGTCGGCGCGCTGGGCGAGGTACAGCACGGGTTGCACCCACGACTCGGAGTACATCCACGAGCGGGCGACCGCCCCCGGGGCGTCGATCCGGCCCGCTGCGGCCTCGGCGAATGCCTCGTACTCGCGTGCACCGCAAGCCGCCCGCTCTGGGACTGGTCCAACAAGCTCCTCGTACAGCACCACGAACTGCCGCGTGCCTTCCAAAGCCCGACACGCACGCTCAACCAGTACGTCGAGAACCGGCGCGACATCCCCATCCATGCCAACCAGCGATCCGACGTACTCCGCAAGGGGTCCGCCGAGCGACTGAGGCGCATCGGCGAGCACAGGCACGAGCAACGCGACCGCTGCGTCGAGATCTTGTCGCGTCGCCTCGTCGAACGCGTCCGCGAGGCGCTGCCCAGCCGCGAAGAACCCCTCCGAATCCTTAGCTCGCGCCGCAGCAGCGAGGTCGTCGACGATGCTTCGCAACGATTCCGGAAGAGCCATCGCCCGAGCGTACAGGCCCATGTCCACGAGTCGTCCGAAGCCGTCGAATGCGAGCACCAACTGCCCGTTCGGCTGGATCGGTTCCCTCAGGGCTGGAGCTTGGACGGCACGGGCTCTGCGCCGCGGGTGAGGTGCAGTCCCGCCTTCCGCTGTGCGGCGATCTCTGCGACGGCCAACGCGCAGGTCGTCACAACCCCGGCGGATGTCATGACCATCCACCAGATGTAGGGGATCTCGTCCGCCCGGTAGTACAGGAGCTTGTTGACGAATGCCGTCAGGACGATGAGGACGGCGGCGAGCGGCGCCAGCATCGGGTGCACCTCGCCAATCCACATGACTGTGCGCCCGATCCAGTACAGCAGGAAGAACAGATAGACGATCCACCAGAAGCTGAGCGGCAGACCGACCGCAACCACGAGGAGCACTGCGCCCAGGTCGTCCTTCTTCAGCCCGAGCGTGCTCAACGCGAGCAACCCCGCGATGACGGCCAACTGGAAGTACAGCAGGAACCGTCCGGTGGACCTGCCCGAGCGCCGGGCTCCGAGGCGGATGAAGATGGTGCACACCAGCGGCCCGCAGACCAGGAACAGCAGCGGGAAGCTCAGTGGGTAGTCGGGATAGATCGCGCGAATCGCCGGCACCGCCACTACCGGGACGATGACGGTCAGGATCACCAACGCGATACTCCGCAGCATCCGCAGCGTGCCGGCCCGCAGCGTCCGCCGGGCAGCTCCGCGAGTGATCGCGTGGATGACGGCCACACAGAGCACTGTCGCGATCAGCGCGAAACTGGCGTTCGTGATCAAGTCCCCGCCGCCCTCCTCCACGACGGTGGAGTACGGGCCCTTGCCGAAACTGAGACTGACCAGAATCACGGTGACCAGCCCGACGGCGGACCGCCAGAATCCGATCCGGTCGAAGGCACTTTTGGCTTCCCCCGGCGCCCGCGGGGGCGCGTAGAGCTGGTTGGCCGCACGCCACGGCAGTACGACATCCCGAGCACCCACGCCGTCTCCCGTCGTACCGGACCCACTGAGCCGAAAGGCCCGGACCCTACCAGCTAATCATCAGAGTGACCCACAAGGCAGATGCAAGGTCGCTGGGTCGGCTCGTTATCGACCAGTAGCTCGCGGATATGCTCGCCGGAGTACGTCGCTGCTGGCCCGGTCAGGTTGAGGCAAAACCGCGACCGCCTCCAAGGCAAAACTGGTCATTGCTCGGGCAGCTCGCCATAGCGAATCGAGCACGTCTCGCACTTCGGCATCGACTCATGATCCTGCATCGGCACGAAATACACACCACACATCGCCCGTACCGCACGGCCTTCGATAGTGCTGCCCGCCAGGTGTCTGGCATGCACGAAGTGACTGGACGTTCCCAGCTGCGAGACTGCCAGCTCATGAGCCTCGACCAATGTGGCGAGCTGATCGGTCCGCTCGGCCCAAGCGCCAGGCTCCGCAATCGTTGAGTATGTGCCCTTGTAGCGATCCCAGCTCTGCACCGGCGGGCTGAGCGTGATGAGCATCCTCATCGTGAGCTGCCACTCCAGGTTGGTGCCGATCGAGCCCTGCACCGTATCGATCTCCAGCAAAATCTCGTCCGCCTGATAGCCCTCTTCCCGCACTGCAGTCACAGTCAGGTCGATCACCGCCAGCTTCCGCTCGACATGGCGAGGCTGGCGCACCTCGATCCGGTGCATGCCACCATCGCGGACACGTCGCAGCGCTTCGAGGACCTGACCTTGGACCTCAAGCTCCCACTCGGTCATGAGTCGCGCAGCGGTCTCCCGCCTCAGCAGTCGCTTGTCCTCATCGACGGGCAGCCAACGAGCGACATCCCCCGAATCGTTCTCTCGCTTGGCCCGCTGGTAGAAATCGTCATGATCCCTGTGTTCGCCCTTGGCGAGGCCTGCTGCGACCAGCCAGCACACGCCAGACTCAGGATCCTCCCAGACGGCACCGCGCCACTGCGCCGACTTGATCTCCAGCAGGCGCAACTGAGTCACACAGACGATCTGTCCGACGAAGCTGTCCTCTGCCGGATCAGCGCCGAACGAACCCGCGGCCTTGGCGATGATCGGATGGGGCAGCTCACTGAGGGGATGCAGCTCGTCGTACCGTTTGTCGCGCAGGTAGCGCAGCGCCAGAGGAGAGGTCCAGCCACTCGTCAGATCGTCGGCAAGAGCGCGAAGAGTAGGTCGGGCGCGGCGGCTGTGCACCTAACGAATTTTGCCCAATCAGGCACCGAAACGCCCAATCAGATCAAGCCGTCAGCTATCTCGTCGATCGCACCAGACTCCGTGCTTCGCTGATGCGCGAAACGTTCGACGAGCTCGCGACGGTCAGCGTCGCGCTGCGACTCGAACGAGGCGAGATCACGCAGCCGGATACGTCGATCGCGACCAACACGATGCGATGCGATCTCACCGTTGTCGAGCATCTTGTACAGATGCGTACGGCTCATCCCGAGCCGCTCGGCGGCTTGATTCGGAGTGACCGTCTCAGAGCCGCCACTAACCACCAGCGCATCGTCTTCGCGAACAAAACGGCTAAGACTCAACAGCGCAGCACGGAGCTCCGGACCGGCGTTCGACAGTGCGAACTGCTCCAGCGCATCGAGCTGCTCAGAGGGGATCTTCGCCGTCTCGAAAGTCTTCACAGCAGTCCCCCAGGCAGTCACAGATGACTCAAATGTCACAAATGACACTACAGGTGGTTTCAGAAACTCTCAAGAGAGTTCGAGTGTCACTCGCCTCTCGCCTGAGCAAGTCCAAGCCGCTCGAGCTCCGATTGGTGGCCACCGTCATCAACTTGCGTCGGTCGGATCCTGAGGTGTACCAACGGGGTGTACCATCGGTACATGCCTCTTCCGCGGTTCTCCAGACTGGCCGGCGAGCGACGTGAACTGATCCTGCGGGTGGCCCGTGCGCATTTCGCCCGGGACGGGCTCGACCGGGCCTCCTACAACCAGATCATCGCCGAGCTCGGCATCTCGAAGACCTCTGCCTACCAGTACTTCGACGGCAAGGAGGACCTCTTCGCGGCGGTGATCGAGGACGTCCATACGCGGATGCTCCAGGCATTGACTCCCTGGCAGGACGCGGACTCTGCCGAGGAGTTCTGGACTCGGCTGAAAGAGGCGTCCGAGCGGTTGACCGCTCACGGGCTGGCGCATCCGGACGACTTGGCGTTGCTCAACGCAAGTACTGCGCAGGACCCCGCACCCTGGTTGGCGCCCGTGCTCGACAACGGGCGAGCCATTGGTGTGATCAGAACCGATGTGGATCGCGAACTCATGCTGACGACCAGTGCCGCCGTACTGCGTGCCGCCGATCTCTGGCTGGCCGCCCGGTTGCAGGAAGGTGTGGAGTCAGCTCCGGTCGTGTGGAGTCTGCTGGGAGGACTGTGGAGGCAGCCCGATGAGAGCTGAGGTCGACTGGACGATCCCCGCCACGCCGCCAGGTTGGCGGGGATCGCTCGAGCGATTCATGGGACCCGGCAAGTCTCGTGTCGAACTGCGAGCAGAGGTGGCCGGATCGTCGGTGTGCATGGCGTTGCTCGCGTGGCATCTGTTCGCGGCGCCGATCCAGGCCGGCTGGCCACAGTGGGTGGTCACCGTGTTCATCGGTCTGGATCTCGTCGGCGGGGTGATGACCAATGCCACCAACGCCGCCAAGCGCTGGTACCACAGTAAACCGTCCCGCTCACGGCTCTCGTTCGTCACAGCGCACATCGCTTACCTGGCGGCGATGGCGTTCGTAGTACTGGATGCCGCTTGGGGCTGGTTCCTGCTCAACACAGCACTTCTGCTGGCTGGCGCTCTGCTGATCGAGATGGTCAAGCTAGATGCCAAGCGCCCCGCCGCCATGGGTGCCTACATGGCCGCGGTACTGGCCAACCTGACCGTCGTGCCGCTCCCCGACGGTCTCGAATGGTTCGCCGTGCTGTTCTTCCTCAAACTCCTCGTCTGCTATTTGGTGCCCGAGGCCCCTATCCGTTCGCCCAGGTAGCCGGCTCAGTTGCCGGTACCGAAGTGCGCGCGGGAGGCTTGCTGGCTTCGCCGATGGCGGAGATCGTGCGGGCTCCTGGCGGCTCGTCGGCGTCCTTCGCTTCGGCGACGACCACATCGAGTTGGCGTTCTGTTCGGTCAATCACCGCCGCCGACGGTCCCACATGGTCGGGCTCCGCGC
The DNA here is from genome assembly GCF_004348455.1 of Kribbella albertanoniae. Classification (GTDB taxonomy): domain Bacteria; phylum Actinomycetota; class Actinomycetes; order Propionibacteriales; family Kribbellaceae; genus Kribbella; species Kribbella albertanoniae. The sequence goes on along the minus strand of NZ_SMKA01000095.1, from coordinate 16,226 downwards.
CGAGCGTTTCCGCCGAGGCAACCCAGGAATACTCAGGTGAACAATACTATGCTCAACCTGAGTATCCACGCCCCAACCTAAATGCCCACCGGCGAGTCCAGGCTGGCAGAGCGGTGCGCGGTGCGCGGCGGAGGATAAGGGTTCGGGCGGCTGGAGTGTTGTGCGCGGGACGGATGCGTACCAGCCTGGACCGGATTTGTCGTCTGCCCCAACTCGACGGCGCCTTCTCTGCACCAGCAGCCAATCGTGAGCCGTTGTTAGGGGCCCGGAGCAACTGTCAAAATCTTTCATCAGCCCCGGACAGCTCATTCCAGCGGACAAGGACCATGGCCCCCCCCATGACCGACTCCGACGAATCCGGCGCTGGTCAGGGTGTCTTCGGCCTCCTCATCGGCCGAAGACACCCGCTGAAGGTGCACCCCCTGGCAGCCGGGTCGAACCGCCCCTGACCGGTTCGACCCGGCACTGCCCCCAGCGGCCTCGAGGAGCAGACCAACGAACCCGAAGCAGCCGCCCAACACGGCCGGTCGCTGGCGGGTCAGGGCAGTCCCGTGGGTGTCGGGGTCGGGAGGTCCTGCCGGGGTGTGGAGGTGTACTGCCAGCCGCCGGCGCCGGACTTGGCCGTGTTGATGGTGTAGCCGTCGGCGTCGGTGTACCGCAGGTCGGCGTACTGCCAGTCCCCAGGGCCGGGGCCTTCCGCGATCGGGTGGTCCGGGCCGAAGATTGCGAATCCGCGCGTCGGTGCCACCTTCTGGTTCCAGCGTGCGATCGAAGCGGCGGTCAGGTCGGGCAGGCCATCACCGGACAGCGGTACGTCGTACACGAACTTCGCCAGCGTCACCGTGCCACCCGGACCGACGCGCGCGACCGAGTCCATTGTCGGCCGATCATCGGACGTCGCATAATTCAGCTGGAACGGGACCTGCCCGCCGGGCTTGACGGTCGCGAGGTCACCGGCAGCGTTGTAGGTGTACTCCGTTGACAGGTTCGACCGCGGGTCCGTCACCTTGATCAGCCGGCCGCTGCCGTCGTAGCTGTACGACGCGACCTTGATCGAGTCCATCGTGTCCGTGCCGGTCGTGTCCGGGTTGTAGATGTCCAGCCAGGCTGCGCTCATGCGCCATTTCGACGAGCCGATCAGCGTGTGGTCGAAGTGCAGCGCGCGGCCGGGCTCGGAGATCCTGTCGATCTGGAACTGGATGTCCTGGCCGGTGGCCGGTGCTGTCGCGGCCTTCCAGGTCGTGACCGTGCCGTCGTCTTCGGTGTAGGACAAGACAGTGCTCGCGCCGCTGCCGGTGACTGCCAGCTTCGAGCCGTCGGTAGCCGTGTCCTCGTCAACCGGAAACCACGCGCCGGCGGTGAGAGTTCCATCCGTACGGCGCTCGCCGGTCGGCGACATGTAGACGAGCGTCGAGCCGTCATTGTCGGCGAGCACCAGTGTGCCGTCCAGGCGGGTGGAGTCGATGACCTGCATCCCGGCAACTCCGTTGAACTGCGCGGACCAGCCGTCACCGAACACCCCGGTGATCGCGTTACCCGGCGACTCGTACGTCATGTGCGACCGCGAGATCGACAGACTGTCGGCGTACCCAGGGACCGAGACATCCAGCGCGGACATGGAGAACTCACCAGTCCACAAAGCAACCCGGCCCGGACCGGCATTCGCGGTCGGGTACCCGTTGCCGAAGGCATGCGGCAGCCGCTGGATCGTCGTAGCGGCCGGCGAAGTCAGCGTGGCACCAGGAAGGGCGGTCCGGGTCACGATCGTGTGCAGGCCAGGCGCGGACGGTACCAACAGCGAAAGAGCAGCGACTGCTGTGACAATCCGTGGAAAGCGCTGGACCTGGGCACGCTGACGACGATCCGGGACATGCACCGGCAAAACCACCTCATACCGGCCGAAGACGGGCAGACATCGGCGGCAGGACGACCGCCGAGCCGGGCCAGCAAACGCTGCCTCGACGCAACCCACAAGACCGGTACAGAAAGGCTGTAAAAGACACACAAATCAATGGAGTTAGCTGTATCAACCAACAGAGAACTGAGTTGTTCGGTGATGCGCCGGCCGCGCTTCCGCCCCCGTACGGCGGCGCGACCGGCACATCCAGGTCAACGACACCGCACCACCCGTGTTAGTCGCTTTGGAAAACCAGCCAACGCACGGCATCAGATCTTGTGAACTGCCGACTACGCTCGGGTGAGATCGGCGAAGACGGTGCGTTCGGCGTGGTCCAGGGCTCGGCGTACGGCGCCGAGGACGACTGCGCGGGATCCCAGCGTCGAGGCGGTCACCCGTGGGACCGAGAGAGTGTCGATCAGGGACGAGAGCTGGTGCTCCAGCCGGGGCACGAGGAGATCGCCGCCGTCGGCGACGCCGCCGCTGATGACGATCAGCTCGGGGTTGAGCACTGTCCCGAGTAGCGCCAGAACTGGAGCGATGCGAGCGACGGCGCGGTCCACCACATCGACGGAGACAGCGTCGCCGGCTCGCGCCGCGGCGAACACGGCCTCCGCACTCACGGCCGCGGGATCGCCACCGGCCGCGTCGTACAGCAGCGAACGGCCGATCTTCGATCGCGGACCGCGAGCGGCGGCGATGACCTCGGCGCCGAAGTCGCGAGCCAGCCGGCCGATGCCGCTGGGTTTGACGACACCATTCAACAGACTGACCAGTTCCAATTCGCCGGCGCCGCCCACCACGCCGCGGATCAGGTTGCCGCCCAGGTAGATCCCCGCACCCATCCGCTCACCCGCCAGTAGCTCGATGACGTTGTCGACGCCGGCCGCGACACCACACCACCGCTCCGCCAGGACCGCCAGATTCGCGTCGTTCTCCACCAAGACCGGACAGTCGAGCCCTTTGCCGACGGCGCGCCCCAGATCGACCTTGGCGAGGCCGGGCAGGTACCACGCGTTCGTGACCACGGGCTTGTCCTGGTTCACCGGGCCGGGAACGGCAAGCCCCATCACCAGGATCGCGGACTTCGCGACGCCGGCGGCACGAACAGCGTCCGCTATCGCTCGGCGGGCTGCCCGCAGCCTGACCTCGCCTCCGTCGGGAGGGGCGAACTCGCGGATGCCGTCGCCGAGGCTGACCCCGCGCAGATCGGTCAGCATCGCGGTGGCCTTGTACTCACCGCCAAGGTCGACACCCAGGATGAAGCCGGCTCGCGCGTTGAACTCGTACTGGCGAGCACGCCGGCCGGGGCTGGAGCGGTCCCCGGTACGGCGGGACTCGAGCTCGTGGATCCAGCCGAGCGCGATCAGCTGATCGCACAGCGCATGCACTGTCGGCCTGGACAGGCCGGTCGCGTCCATCAGCTCGGTGCCCGTCGCCGGTCCGCCCGCGCGGAGCACGTCCAGCACAGCCGCCGTATTCATCCGCCGCAGCAACGGTGACGTCGCAGTCTTGTCCACAGTGCCCCTCTTGACGACCTCCCGACACCCGGTCACACTAACGCAAGCCGAAAAATAAAATCAGCTAATCAATTAGACCTCCCGCGACCAGGCACAGACTCCTGACATGACTCCTGGCCGCCTCGGTGCTGTTCCGCCCACCATCACCCTCGCTGCCTGCGGAGCCTGTACCGAGAAGGACTGAGATGCTGCTCCGCGAACCAGACTTGGGCTTGTCCGAATGCAGCCGTGGCAGCAGACCCATTCGACTCACCGTATGGACCCACGGCCTGCGGCCAGCGCTGAACGAGATGACGAACGGGATCGCGCGCCGGCTGGGCGCGGCGGTCCTGGTGCGGCCGGTGATGCTCGGCCGCGGTTCGATCGATGAACAACTGGAGCATACCGACGTACTCGTCTGGCCTGGCCCAGGCTCTCCACCGGTCGACGACCAGGCGGTCACCCGCATCTACCGTCGGGTTCTCCGCGGTATGGGGCTCGTGCTTCTGCACCCGGGCCAGGCATCCGCTGCAGGCGCCCGACTGTTGAGCGCGCCCCGCGTCCCGGCATACCCGAGGCACGGCGAACGCCAGGTCGTCTGGTCGGTCGACCCTGATCACCCGATCGTCCGCGGCGTGCCGAACCCGCTCGTCATCGATGGACCAGGGACGAGATGCGAGCCGTCCGGCTTGCCGAGACCGGATGCGATCGTCCTCGCCAGCAGCCTCGGCGGCCGGCCGTCGAGTACCGGCCGGGTATTCCTTCGTGGCAACGGACGCATTTTCTACTTCAGTCCTGGCAACCAGGACGACCGGGTCTACCGGCACCCGGATATCCAGCATCTGCTCGCCAATGCCGTCCGCTGGACGGCCCGCCCGATGTCCGGTCCGGCAGCCTGAACCAGTAGTTGCAATGTGCAAGGAAATTGCAGTGACCGAGGACCTTTGTTCAGAAGACCAAAGGATGGGGGGACAGGTCTGAGTTATCTGCCACCACGGAAGCATTGTCCGGCACCAGCGCGCACTGTTAGAAATTAACCGCCACGATGTGGCGCGGCCGATCCGGCCCCCCACCGGATCGGCCGGGTGACGCGACTCGGCGCTTGTTCCCCGTCGAGCGCGTGACGCCAGGCGGGTCGGCCCCCTTCTGCCCGGACGTGCGGTCGCCTGATCGGCGCAGACGCGCCGTACACCCGGGCGCACCGACCCGGGAACTGGGGCCTGCAACCGTACGGACAGGCCCCAGTTCCACCCTGTTGAAATCAATCATTTTCTTGCTTAATCAAACATAATCAGACACACTGGCGACGTGGCCGGCAGCGGCGATCTCTGCGCTGCAGCGACGACAGAGGGCGGGACGCGATGATCGCAAGTGGACGTGTGGTTCGAGTTGGCAGTACTTCGTTCCGGGCCGAAGCAACCCCAGATCGCCTGTGACCGAACAGTTCCGGATCGACGGCATACCTGCGCACGAGCGGCTGTCTCGCGACCTGACCGAGGTCGTCGAGCAGATCGTGGCACGGCACCAGCGCGACCTCCCGGAGTACCGGAGCCTTCCACCGGAGGTCCTGCGCACCGATGTCACCGCCGTGACGCTGGACGCCGTTCGGTACTACGTCGATTGGCTCCGCGAGGGACGATCGCCGTACGACGCCGAACTGGCGCGACTGGCGAGCTCGGCCGGGCGTCGTTCCGAGGAAGGGTTGCCGCTGGCAGCGATCCAATCGGCCTACCTGATGGGGTTCGAGGGGATCTTCCGCAGGCTGACCGCGGCTGCGGAACCGGGCGATCTGGAGGCGGTCCGCAAGCTCGCCAGCAGGCTGTTCGAGATCGCCTGGGAGGCCATGGCGGCGGTGACCGAAGGCTATCTGGTCGAGATGCGAGTGGCGGTCGGTGAGCGCAACGAGGCCCGGCGAGCCTTGTTGACTGCTCTTCTCACCGACGACGCCCCCACCGTCACCCTCCCGGCCGGCGTGACTCTGGCAGCGCGTTATCTGGTGCTGGCCGTCCGCCTCGGCCGGCACCCGGACACGATGCGCAGCGGAGTCAACACAGGGGCCGTCGAACGCCGCATGCTGCGACGGCTGACAGGGGCACTCGACAGCACCGACGACGGCGGAGCACTGACCTCACTCAATGCGTCCGGGGGCCTCGTCCTGGTGCCGCTTCGGACCGATGTCGACTGGTCCTACTGCGAGGGCCTGATCGAGCGTGGCACGGAAGCCGCCGGGGTCAGCATCAGTGCGGCCGGGGCAATCGCGGAGCCGGCACAGATCCCGGCTGCGGCGTCACAGGTCGGCCAGGTCCTCGAAGTCGTGCGCTGGTTCGACCGCCCGCCCGGCCTGTACCGGCTGCAGGACGTGGTGGTCGAGTACCAGCTCACCCGACCGGGTGTCGCCAGGGCCGAGCTCGCCGGGCTACTGGCTCCGCTCGAGCCATACCCGGACCTGATCGCCACGCTGGAATGGTTCGTCCGCACCGGTCAGAACCGCCAGCAGACAGCATCCAAACTGCATGTGCACCCGAACACCATCATCTACCGGCTCCGGCGAATCACCGAGCTGACCGGGCTCGACTCAGCCCACGCCCGCGGCATGACACAACTGTCGGCCGCCGTCGCCGCCCGCCGCGCCGAGCGCTCGTCCGACTAACACTCGTCCGGCTTGCGCTTTTCCGGCTAGTGCCGCAATCACCACAAACACCGCTCTGCGCACTGCTCCGGATTCTGTGAGTAGCTCTCATTGTCACCTCGTCACAGTGAGGTCAGTCCCCGATTGGTTGCCGATGACAATTTTTGTTGTACAGCTGCGAAAGGTCTGTTCGAGCAGCAACAACGACTCTAGTCTCAGGCGCCGACAGTACGTCGCTTGATCGCGATGGGCGGCTCGACAGCGAGCTTCTGCCCCGCACACCAGTGCCTGGCTGGACTGACTCTCCCCTGGAGGAAACATGAACGACCTGATTTCGCGCCGCCGCCTACTCTCACTCGGCGCCACCACCGTCGGTGCGATGGGCGCCGGTTCCCTCCTGTCAGCCTGCGGTAGTGGCGGGTCGGCCGTCGAGGCAGGGAAAGGGTCGGTGACCTGGGCTGCCTGGGCGAACCCCGGTGAGGCCGAACGGTTCAAGAAGTACTCAGCCGACTACCAGTCCCGGACCGGCGTGAAGACCACGTTCCAGGCAGTCGTCGGCGACTATCAGGCCAAGCTGCTCAGCCAGTTGGCTGGTTCCGCCGCTGCGGACGCGTTCTACGTCGGTGACGGACAGATGGCGAAGGTCGCCGAGTCCAAGCAGCTCGTCGATCTGACGTCGTACCTGTCCTCGGGCAACAGCCCCGTGAAGGAGTCCGACTTCCATCCTGGGTTGCTGGAGGTGTGCAAGACCCCGGACGGAAAGTTGTTCGGGCTGCCGGTCGACTGCAACCCGAAGGTGTTCTGGTTCAACGCCGACCTGCTGGCGAAGGCCGGCGTGTCCCAGACACCTGCACAACTCTTCGACGCCGGCGGCTGGACTCAGGACGCGCTCACCTCGCTGCTGGACAACGTCCGGAAGACCGGGAAGCGCGGCATGATCCTGGAAGCAGGCTGGTTCGATCTTCCGGCCTGGCTGACCACCTTCGGCGGGACCGTCTTCGATGCGGATGGCAAGGCGGTCTTCGACACCGACGAGAAATCGCAGCAGGCGATGGCGTGGCTCTTCGAACAGCTTGCCTCTGGCAACATCACGTACGGCGGATCGCTGCCGAAGGGCCAGGGCGTGGACGCGTTGTTCTACGCCGGTGAGCTCGCCACCATCACCTACGGGCGGTGGATCCTGCCCAACCTCAAGCAGCTGAAGTTCGGGTACGACATCGTGCCGCTGCCGTCACCGGGCGGCAAGGAGATCATGCCGGTGCCGGTCGCCACCGCGGCCATCGCAGTGAACACGAAGGCCAAGTCCATGGATGCCGCGCTCGCCTTCGCCGCGGCCTACGTGAGCAAGGACGGGCAGAAGTTCCGGCTCAGCGGCGGCGGCAACGCGGTACCGGCCGTCGCAGGCCTGGACGAGGTCGTCACCGAAGGCGACCTGCCCGCACACGGCAAGCTCTTCACCGAGATCGCCACCAAGGGCTATCCGATCCCCCGGGTCCTGGCCCGCAACGTGCAACTGGCCAGCGACTTCCCCACGTACATGGACCAGCTACTCAAGTCGAAGGCGGAAACGGCGAAGTCCTTCAGCCAGAAGCTGGTCGCGAAGCTCAACGGAGGGCAGTGATGGGCACCGCCGAGTCCGAGGCGGTCAGCCCGCGCAACCTCGTCGCAGCGCGTTCGGCCCGGCGCCGCCGGAATCTGAACGAGCACCTCACCGGCTTCGCCTTCCTCGCGCCCCAGCTGATCGGGCTGGTCGTCTTCATGGTCGGTCCGCTGGTATTCGCCCTGATTCTCGCGTTCTCGCACTGGGACGGATTCGGCACCCGATCCTTTGCCGGACTGGCGAACTTCGAGAAGGTGATCTCGGATCCACAGCTCAGGCGGTCCGCGGTGAACACCGTCTGGTTCACCGTGCTCCAGGTGCCGGTCGCGATGCTGTCCGCGTTCGCCGTGGCCTTCATGCTGCAACGCGCGGGCCGGATGAAGTCGTTCTACCGAACCTTCTACTTCGCCCCGGTGGTCACGTCCTCGGTGGCGGTCGCGGCAATCTGGCTGTGGCTGTTCAACCCCGACATCAGTCCGTTGAACAATCTGCTGAGAAGCATCGGGCTGCCGGCCCCCGATTGGCTGCAGGATGCCCGCTTCGTCATCCCCGCGTTCGCGATCGTCGGGATCTGGCAAGGACTGGGATACCAGATCGTCATGTTCATGGCCGGACTGGAGAACATCCCCGTGACGCTGCTGGAAGCAGCCGACATCGACGGGGCCGGCGAATGGCAGAAGCTCCGTCGCATCACCTTGCCGTTGCTCTCGCCAACCATCTTGTTCTTGTCGATCACGTCGATCATCGGCTCCTTCCAGGTCTTCGACTACATCTACGTGTTCATGGACACCACCGCGCCCGCTCCTGCTCGGACCGTCGTCTACGAGATCGTGCAGATCGCCTTCCGGGAATTCGACTTCGGCACAGCATCGGCGCTGGCGGCCATCCTGTTCATCGTCTTGCTGGCCCTCACCGCCGTGCAGCTGGCCGTTCAGAAGAAGTGGGTGCATTACACAGAATGAACACAAACCACAACGCACTCGGGCTGCGGCCCGCGCGGATCGTCCTCAACCTGTTCCTCGCGATCGGCGCGCTGGCGATGGCCGGACCGTTCATCTGGATGATGTTCTCGTCCTTCAAGCCACTCGGCGAGATCTTCGCCCAGCCACCCAAACTGCTGCCGCAGGAATGGCACTTCGACAACTACCCCCGCGCCCTTGCCGCAGCGGACTTCGGCCGCGGCTTCTTCAACAGCTTCTACATCGCCGCGACCGTCACGCTCGTGTCCCTGCTCACGTCGGCCATGGCGGCGTACGCGTTCGCACGGCTTCGGTTCTTCGGGCGGAATTCGCTGTTCATGGCGTTCCTGGCCACGATGATGGTGCCGATGCAGCTCACCGTGATCCCGCTGTACCTCGTCATGGGCTGGCTGCACTGGGTGGACACCCACCTGGCACTGATCGTCCCGGCCGCCCTGTTCAATGCCTTCGGCGTCTTCCTGCTCCGCCAGTACATCCGCGGCATCCCGCTCGAACTGGAGGAAGCCGCCGCGATCGACGGCGCCGGCCGGGTCCGGATCTTCCTGACCATCATCCTGCCACTCCTGCGCACCCCGATGACCGCCCTCGGAATCTTCGTCTTCCTCGGCCAATGGAACAGCTTCTTCCACCCGCTGATCTTCCTCAACAGCGACGACAAGTTCACCATCCCGCTGCTGGTCAACCAGTTCAAAGGCCAGTACGGATCGGACTGGACCAGCCTGATGGCCGCCGCGACCCTCGCCGCAGCCCCGCTGCTACTGATCTTCGTCATCGCCCAACGCCAGATCGTCGAAGGCATCGCCCTGTCCGGCTCAAAAACCTGACCACCGCCGGCCCCTCACGGTTGCGGACCCGGGGATCGCGCTGATGATCCCCGAGTTTGTTCACCGGCTCGTCGTGACTACTCACCTGACTTGTAGTCCGTGTCCATCCTGGCCAGGACCTTGTCCGGTGTGGACTTTCCGCTGAAGATCTCCTGGATCCCCGTCATCATGTTCGCGGCTACCTTCGGGTTGGGCCAGAGCTGGTCCATGAACGGGACCGTTCGGCCATCTCCCATGAACTTCGACAGCTCGGTCAGTGACGGATCGGCAGCGGAACCCGAACTCACCGGCGAAGCCATGGAACTCACCGGCGACGGACTCGTCATCATCACCTACACCGCCGAGCCCGACAGCCCCGCCGTCGAAGCGCTGCGCTTCCTGTCCAGCTGGGCCCAGGACCGGCACGCCAGCACCGCCGCCCCAGACTGAAGCCACGCCGATGATCAGCCAGCCGGTCAGTTGTGCGATGCCGGCGCAGACGGTCTTCCGCAGGCAACAACACGAAACTCAGCGACGTCGCTCGGCAGTTCATCGAAACTCGTCGACCACCGGGACGAAGGATTACCTTCGCGGTTGTCCGACGATGTCAGAACGGCTTTGTATACAAGGGTTTCTGGCGCATCGGCCGGAGTAGACGGGCCATGGTTCTTAGGTTAGCCTCACCATGTGTTTCCGCCGCAGATCAGGCGGGCTCCTGCTGCGGTGCTGGCGTCCGAGACAGCCGATGCCCACCACACCGCTCTCATCGACGCTTTCGGTGCGCTGAGTTATGGAGACCTCGCTGAACGCGTCGCCACAGGCGTCGCCGGACTTCCCGCCGTACAGACCGGGCGACGGCTGGTGCACATTCCACTCACTGCTGAGCGTGAGCTTGTCGTCGCTTATCTGGCTGTCCTGCAGGCCGGACATGTTGCGCTCGTCACTCCGCCCGAGCACGCATCGATCACGGCCGCCTATCCCCCGGACCTGTGGCTGCAGGAGGACGGCAGCTTCAGTGGGGCGTTGGACAGGGAGCCGCGCTATCTCCTGCACCCGGATCTCGCGCTGCTACTCAGCACGTCCGGGAGCACAGGCTCACCCAAACTGGTGCGGCTCAGCCACACCAACCTCATCAGCAACGCGGACGCGATCGTCGCAGCGCTTTCGATCACAGCGGCGGACCGGGCAATCACCTCACTGCCTTTGCACTACTGCTTCGGGCTGTCGGTCCTACATGCGCAGCTCAGGGCCGGGGCGACCGCGGTGCTGTGGAGAGGGTCGGTGACGGAGACGGCCTTCGGTGCCGAACTGCGCAAGAGCCGCGTGACTCTACTGCCCGCGACTCCCCATGTGGTCGACCTACTCGATGCGCAAGGGCTCTTGGACGCCGTGCCTACGCTCCGGCTGCTCGCGCAGGCAGGTGGCGCGTTGCCGGCGGCTCGCGTCAGCGAGCTGGCCGCACGTGGTGAGGCGGGCGGCTGGGGGCTCGCGGTGATGTACGGCCAGACCGAGGCCACCGCACGGATGGCGGTACTGCCGCCAGAACTGGCCGGCCGTTACCCGGACGCCGTGGGGTGGCCGATCGCCGGCTCGGCGTTCAGGCTCGACACGGCAGGTATCGAGCAGCCCGCGGGTACCGACGGCCCGGTCGGAGAGCTCCTGTTCAGCGGCCCCGGTGTGATGCTCGGGTACGCCGAGCATCCCGACGATCTGGCGCTGGGCCGGACGCACTCCGAACTACGCACCGGCGATCTGGCCCGAATCGATGCCGACGGCATCGTTCGGATCGTTGGACGGCGTTCCGACCACCTGAAGATCATGGGTATCCGGATCGACCTCCTGCAAGTCGAACGGACGCTGCGCGACCGCGGCGTACGGTGCTGTGTCACCGGCACTGACGAGCAGTTGCAGGTCACCCACGAGGGGGCGGCCGGTCCTGTCCGCGATCTGGCGGCGACCGCGGCGGGACTCGGCAGGTCCGTGGTGTCCGCCCAGGAAGTCGCCGAGCTACCGCGGCTTCCCAATGGGAAGCTCGACCGTCGAGCGTGTGCTGCTCTCCATGCCGTTCAGACCGGCTACGACCATGACGATGCGACAAGTTCGCTCGCCGCGGTGACGCGAGCACTCGCACCTCTGGTCGGCGCCGGCACAATCGATCCCGAACGGTCCTTCGCCGAGCTCGGCGGTGACTCGTTCAACCACGTCACGGCATCCGTGCGGCTGACCCGACTACTCGGCACATTGCCACCGGACTGGCACCACCGACCTGTGCGCGACCTGATCGAACTCGCCGCCCAGCATGCTGATCGTCGCCCTGCCCGTCGCCCGCTGATCCGGCGTGTGGAAACAACTGTTGTGCTTCGCGGCCTGGCTGTCATCACGATCTGCGGCAGCCATGTCGGACTGTTCCGGCTGGCCGGAGGAGCACACATCCTGCTTGCGGTCAGCGGATTCCTCTTCGCCAGATATGTGCTCACCGCACCGGACACGGCCGAGCGGGTACGACGTACTGCGCGAGCCGCGATCACTATCGTCGTACCGGCGACGATCGCGTCCGCCGTGATGGTGTTCGGGTTCCAGTCCATCCACTGGTCGAACCTGGCGCTGCTGCATTGGCTGGTGCGGCCCCAGGACATCAACATCTTCTGGTTCCTCGAAGCCCTGTTGATGCTGTTCGCTGTCACAGTGGCATTGCTGGCCGTGCCGCGACTACGAGCGGCGTACGGCGCGGATCCGTGGCGGACGGCGATGGCGGCGCTCGCCGTACTGCTGGTGCCGCGCTATCTGCTGCCTGCTGTGTTCGACGGTCCGGTGCGAGGTCTACCGATCACTGTGGCCTGGCTGTTCGTGGCCGGGATTGCGATGGCGGTCGCCGGTCGCCGGAACCGGAGCTTGGTCACGGCTGTCGTCGCGGTCGCCGCCGCGGCCGGCTTCTTCCCTGATTGGGATCGCGACCTGACCATCATGGCCGGGCTTGCGGTGCTTGCCCTCGTTCCTGCGCTGCCGGTTCCGGGTCTGCTCGTCCGGCCGCTCGGCGTACTGGCGGCCGCGTCGCTGCACGTCTATCTGGTGCAGTTCCAGGTCTTCGCCTTGTTCGGCAACACGATCGTCGAGTTCTTCGTCTCGCTGGCCGCCGGCATCGTCTTCTGCGCCCTCAGCACCTTCGTCCTGCGGCGACTCCCGCTACCGGAGCCGACCGTCGGCTCCCCCATCCGTCGCCGCGCGACGGCGATGTACCGTCTCAGAAAGGATCGACCATGCGTCGACGTACGTTCCTGACCGGCCTCGGAGCCCTTGGCACAGTGGGGCTGGTGGGGTGCGGGTCCAAGTCCAAGGACGAGTACGTCGCGGACCCCGGCTCGCTGCAGGTCTACTCGGCCCAGCACGAGAACCTGACCAAGGCCTGGGCCGCGGCCTTCACCGCCGCGACCGGGATCAAGGTGCAGGTCCGCAAGGGCGGTGACTCCTCGATGGGTCATCAGCTCGTCGCCGAGGGAGCCGCGTCCCCGGCCGACGTGTTCCTGACCGAGAACAGCCCGGCGATGACTTTGGTCGAGCGCAACAAGCTCCTCGCACCGCTCGAGGACGCCACCCGCCGCCAGGTCCCGCCCGAGCTGACGCCGTCGTCGAAGGCGTGGACCGCGATCGCCGCCCGGTCCACCGTGCTGGTCTACAACCCTTCCAAGCTCCCCAAGGCGGAGTTGCCGAAGTCGCTGCTGGATCTCGCCGCTCCGCAGTGGAAGGACCGCTGGGCCTGTGCGCCGGGCGGCGCCGACTTCCAGGCCATCGTCGCCGGGATGCTGGCCGGGCAGGGTGAGCAGAAGACCAAGGACTGGCTCGGCGGACTCAAGAGCAACGCCCGGGCCTTGCAGAACAACATCGCCACCATGAAGGCCGTCAACGCCGGTGAGATCCCGTGCGGCGTGATCTACCACTACTACTGGTACCGCGACCAGGCCGGCACCAAGGAGGGCAGCGGCAACACCGCCCTGCACTACTTCCGCAACCGAGACCCGGGCGCCTTCGTGTCGCTGTCCGGCGGTGCCGTACTGGCCGGCTCCAAGAAGCCCGCGGAGGCACGGAAGTTCCTGGCCTACATCACCAGCCCGGCCGGCCAGAAGGTGCTCGTCGACTCCCAGTCGATGGAGTACGCGGTCGGCACTGGTGTCGCGTCCGCTCCGGCCCTTCCGCCGCTGGCCACCCTGCAGGCACCGCCGGTCGACCCGTTCACGCTGAACTCCGACAAGGTCACGACACTGATGACCGATGCCGGCATTCTCTGACCTCGACAACCGGTCGGCCCGCAGGCCTTGGCTCGTCGTGGTCGCTGCCGTCGCGGTCGCCGTACTGGTGGTTGCTCCGGTGCTGGTGGTGTTCGGTCAAGCCGTCTCCGCTGGTACGGCGGAAGCGGGCCGGCTGCTGTTCCGGCCGCGGACTGCCGAGCTGCTCGGCAACACCCTGCTGCTGGTCGTCCTGACGGTGCCCGTGACCGTACTGCTGGGGTGTGGCGCGGCCTGGCTGGTGGAACGAACGACACTGCCCGCCGCCGGCCTCTGGCGCACGCTGCTGCTGGCGCCGCTCGCCATCCCGGCGTTCGTCAGCAGCTACGCCTGGACCTCTGTGCTGCCGTCTGTTCACGGGCTCGGCGGCGCAGTGTTCGTCACGTCACTGGCCTACTACCCGTTCGTCTTCCTGCCCGCCGCGGCGCTGCTCCGAGCACTCGACCAGGGCCACCTCGACGCCGCTCGATCACTGGGTCTGTCAGGTCTCGGAACGATGCTGCGGGTCGTCGTGCCGCTTCAGCGCCCAGCGGTGGCCGGAGGTGCGTTGCTGGTGGCACTTCACCTGCTCGCGGAGTTCGGCGTACTGCAGATGATGCAGTATCCGACCTTCACGACTGCGATCCTGCAGCAGTTCGCGGTCGGGTTCAGCAACGCAGCCGGTAGCCTGCTGGCCGCCGTACTTGTGCTGCTCTGCCTCGGCTTTCTCGCCATCGAGGTGCCGCTCCGTGGCCGGGCACGGATCGCCCGGCTCGGCCCCGGCGCCGGACTACGGCCGGTCGCGCATCGGCTCGGCGGCTGGACCGTACCTGCTCTCGGCGCCGTCGCGGTGCTGGCCGGTCTGTCGGTGCTGGTGCCTGCGGTGATCGTTCTGCGCTGGCTCGTCCGGGCCGCCGACAGCGGCGTCATCGAGGCGGGACCGTTGCTCGCGGCAACTGGTTCGAGCATCGGTCTGGCCGTGCTCGCCGGGCTGGCTGCCACGCTGGCCGCGCTGCCCGGGGCCTGGTTGCTGCATCGATACCCGTCCCGGCTGGCGGTCGGCCTCGAGCGAGTGACCTACGTGGCGAGCGCCCTACCTGGCGTGGTGATCGGGCTCGCGCTCGTCACCCTCGCCGTACAGTGGGCCCGGCCGGTGTACCAGACCGCCGCACTCGCCGTGGCCGCCTACACCGTGCTCTTCCTGCCGCGCGCGATGGTGGCGTGGCGGTCCGGCTTGGCCGCTGCTCCGACCGAACTGGTCGAGGCCTCACGTTCGCTCGGGGTGTCCGGCTCGGGTACCTTCACTCGCGTGGTACTCCCCCTCGTTCTGCCCTCCGCGCTGACCGGTTTCGTCCTCGTCTTCCTCGCCACCGTCACCGAACTCACCGCGACACTTCTGCTCGCCCCGACCGGTACGGAGACCCTCGCCACCGCGTTCTGGTCGGCCAGCGACGAACTCGACTACGTTGCGAGCGCGCCGTACGCGGCGGCGATGATCGCCCTGTCCGCACCGCTGACCCTGCTCCTGCGCCGGCACATCCTGGACCAGCGATGACCAGCGCCGGCGTCACGATCAGCAAACTCACGGTCGGGTACGGCGGGCCGCCAGTCCTGGACCAGGTGAGCCTCCAGGTGCGGCCAGGGGGTACGACCGCCGTACTCGGCCCGTCGGGCAGCGGCAAGACCACCCTGCTGCGGGCGCTCGCCGGATTCGTCCGGCCCACGCAGGGCAGGATCGAGATCGACGGCAAGCTCCTCACCGACGACCACGTCATGGTCGCCCCCGAGCGACGCGGAATCGGCTATGTCCGCCAGGACGGAGCGTTGTTCCCGCATCTCGATGTCACCGGCAACATTCTGTTCGGCCTGCCGCGAGCCGAACGCCGCCGCGCGACCCAGGTCGGTCCGCTGCTCGAACTCGTCGGACTGTCACCGGACCTGGCGCGACGCCGCCCCGACCAACTGTCCGGCGGCCAGCAACAGCGCGTCGCCCTGGCCCGGGCGCTGGCCCGCGAGCCCGCAGTTGTCCTGCTCGACGAACCGTTCTCGTCCCTCGACACCGCCCTGCGCGCCGCTACCCGCGAGGCCACCCTGACAGCCCTCGCCGAGCGTGGCGCGACCACCGTGCTGGTCACCCACGACCAGGCCGAGGCGCTCTCGTTCGCCGACCAGGTGGCAGTGATCTTCGACGGCCAGATCGCCCAGACCGGCAGCCCCGCCGAGCTCTACGCCGCCCCGCAGACGCCCCAGGTCGGCAGCTTCCTCGGCGACACGATGCTGCTAGCCGGACACGCCGACGGACGCGTCGTCACCTGCGCACTCGGCATCCTCAACCTCGCCGAACCAGCCACCGGCGAGGTACTCGTCATGATCCGCCCCGAGCAAGTCGTACTCGGCAAAGCATCCGGCCCAACGGCACAGGTCGTGTCAGTCGCCTTCCAAGGCGCGGATGCCGTCATCCGGCTCACCCTGCCCAACACCCTCGCCAGACTGATAGCGCGAGTACCAGGCCACCAAGTCCCACACCCAGGCGACAACGTATCCCTCACCGTCCCAACC
>NZ_SMKA01000094.1 GCF_004348455.1 Kribbella albertanoniae | reverse complement strand
GAGCAACAGGACGTACAGACCTCATACATGCCGCCCCCACGCTCACCGAGCCACGCACCAGCGCCCAACCCGCCGACACCTCCTGTCCTTCGGCAGATCACACCGCTCCGCCACGCCACCACGGCTCCCCCCTTCGCGCAACCACCGAGGGCGAGCCGTAGTCGTCGAGCGTCTGCCGTGGGTGCTCGCCCGGCGTCGCTAATGACACGTAGTGGTCCCTGATTCGGCACTCGCTGAGCGCGGGCGTCAACCCGCAACGCCGCTCAGGGGTACTACTACGTGTCCTTACCGACGCCGCCCGCCATGAGGAGGTAGACCTCTACGCACGCCTAGCCCGAACAACCTTGCCCCCGATCCAGCCGACACATCCTGTCGTTCGTGCACCACCCACGACCGCCCGAACTGTGGGCACGCCAGCCCGGTCTGTCCCAACCAGCCCCCACACCAGATACCATCACCCCGCACGGGGCGGTAGCTCAGCTGGTCAGAGCAGAGGACTCATAATCCTTGGGTCGTGGGTTCGAGCCCCACCCGCCCCACTTCAGAACACGAGATCAGGGCAGCCGCGGTCACCATCCATGGCAGCCCGGCTCCGCGCGATCAGGAAATGCGTGGCGGAATTCAGGTTGCTGGTTCAGCATCTGACGGTGGACACAGATTCGCTGCAAGGTCCGTCGGCTGCCGTGATTGACGGATTTGCGATCAGGGACGAGCCGGTTCGGCTCAGTGGTGGGCAGGGTGGGACGTGGCGGGCCGGCGGGGTGATTCTCAAGCCGGTGGACTTTGTTCCGGAGACCAACTGGCGGGCCGAGGTTCTGGAGGCTCTGCCTGAGTCTGAGGATTTCCGGATCGCGCGGCCGGTTCGCGCCGTGGACGGGACCTGGATCGCTGAAGGGTGGGAAGCGAGCCACGTCGTCGACGGAGTGACCGACGTCAGGAGGCAGGACGAGGTACTGCGGGCTGGTATCGAGTTCCATCGAGCCATCGCGACTTTCCCGCGCCCTGACTTCCTGGATCTCCGCGATGATCCCTGGTCCATCGGAGATCGGGCCGCCTGGGGAGAGCTCCCGTTCCAGCTCGACCCGGCAGCTGACGTGGTGGCCCAGCCGCTGAGTCACGCCCTTCATCCGGTCGACCTCCCCTCGCAGGCGGTCCACGGTGACCTGCCCGGGAACGTCCTGTTCGCCGCTGGCCTGCCCCCGGCGATCATCGACTGGCCGGTGTATTGGCGTCCGCCGACCTGGGCGTTGGCCGTCGCGGTCGTGGACGCGCTGTGCTGGTACGACGCGACCCCTGACCTCGCGGAGCGGTGGGCACACCTGCCGGCCTGGGGGCAGATGCTGATTCGCGCCCTGATCTACCGGATCGCCACTGACGAAGCGGCCTCCGGCCCAGCGTGCTGGACCGCGGACCGACTCAACGCCTACCGGCCAACGGTCGACCTCGCAGTCGGAATCGCCCGCCGGCAAACCGGCCGATGAGAGCTTCCGCGGTTCCAGGGAACGCCAGCCCCACCAAGTCAGTCATTTGCCCGAACGTGAAACCTGGTTGTCCGGCTGCAGGGCCGTCGGATAGCAATGGCCGGTGATCCTTGGCGAGAAGATCGGGCTGCGGGCCCGGCACGAGAGCGATGTCCCGGTTCTTCACTCTGAGCTGTACGACGATGTGGCCACTCGGGCACGTGCGGACTCTCGACCGTGGCGGCCGATCTCGCCGGGTTCGGATCAGTCGCCCTTCGCCGTGACCGAGCCGTCGGACGAGGCAGCGTGTTTCTCCGTTGTCGAGCTGGAGTCGCAGGAGCTGGCCGGCGAGGCGCTGCTCTGGTCCATCGACACGCACAACCGGACGGCACACATCGGCATCGCTCTGCGTCCCACCTTCCGCAACCGCGGACTCGGCACCGATGTCCTACGCGCCCTGTGCGAATACGGCTTCGCCGTCCGCGGACTCCAACGCCTGCAGCTCGAGACACTCACCGACAACACCCCGATGCTCGCAGCAGCAACCAGCGTCGGCTTCACGCACGAAGGAACCCTGCGGCAGTCCGCCTGGGTTTATGGCACCTACGCCGACGAAGCCATCCTCGGCCTCCTCGTCAGGGACTGGACACACTGACTCGTACGGCGCACAGAGGTTGTGCTGCTCAGTGCGCGGCCGGTGGATCGACAAGCAACTCCCGCCGAGCATCGGCCGCTTCGCCTGGACCACTCCACGCTCGTCCGTTCGAGCCCACCAGCTCCATCACCTTCCCGGCGCGTCCACGGCGTGCCACGATCGGTCGATGGACCTCACGCTGCGAGTCGGCGAGAAGCTCTTCATCAAGGAGGGGCGGGTCTCGGTCACCACACTCGATGCCCACTGGCTCCCGCGGATCCGCGGGCGGCTGATCGAGGTCGCAGCCAACGGCGAGACCATCACCTACGGCACGCTCAAGCAGCAGCTCGGTCTGCCGCATCCACCGAACGGCCTCGGCCGGCTGCTGGATCTGCTCTCGGTGGACTGTGAACGCAGAGGCGAGCCCTCGCTCGCGAGTCTCGTCGTCAACTCCGGAACCGGCGAAGTCGGCCACGACTTCGACGGCGAGCCGATGAGCGAGCGCGGCGACGTGTACCGGCAGTGGCGAGCAGACGGCGGTTAACCGGCAGGTTACTGGCGCGAGCTCCTCGGGGGCAGCCGAACACCGGGCTACCTCGCGGGCCAGCAATCGCGGGCGCGGTTTGAGGCGCGGCTCACTCAGGGGCGGCCGACTACTCGCGCATTTCGGAGCACCTGGGCATCTGGCTCAGAGGTTGTGCTCGGATGAGCGGGTCATCGCGGCCAGGCCGGCGACGGCTGCGAGGCCGGCAGCGGCGGGGATGAGGAAGACGTGGGGTAGTCCGAGGGTGGCGGCTCCGATGCCGCCGGCGGCTCCGCCCAGGGCGGAAGCGAGAGCTGTGGAGCTGAGGAAGATGGCGGAGGCGGTGGCGACGGCTGTCGGGAGCAGCCGTTGGGCGACGATGATTCCGAGGGCTGCGAAGACTGCCCACACGCCGCCCATCAGGATCTGCCCCGCGAACAGCCCGGCGGCGGAGCCGGTCGTCGCGAAGCAGATGTTGGCGGCGACCCCGCACGCCGCGCCGATGACCATGAGGCGCAGCATCCCGATCCGGCGTGCCACGAGTACGGCCAGTGGCATCAACAGGATCTCGACCAGGGGCTGAATTCCTATGATTGCGCCGGCGAGCCCGGAGGGGAGGTCGAGCTGGCTGTTCATGTAGATCGGCAGGTAGGCGTACTTGACCGGCTCCCCGGCGTAGACCAGCACGTAGAGCGCTGTGAAGGCGAGCAATGGCAGCATCGCCCGCAGGCTGGGTGCGCCAGTACGCCGTCCCGTCGTCGGCGTGGAGTGCGGATTCCGGAGAACTCCCAGCGGGGCGATCTGGGCCAGCGTGCAGATCGCAGTCGCGAGAAGCATGATGCGTAGTGAGGTGTGGGCCGCCAGGAAAGATCCGGCGACCGGACCGACGACCCAGCCCCCGGTCATCGCCATTCGAACTCCGGCGACGACACCATCGTTGCCGGGGTCCGGGTGTGCCTTCAGCTCATCGTGGACAGCAGCGAAGAGCTGAGAGGTGGCGGCGCCGGCGAAGCCGAGCACGACTGCACTGATGACGTACGGCATCCACAGTTGCGTCGCGAAGGCGATGCCCGTCCAGCCGGCGAACCCGGCGACCGCACAGGCGCGGAACAGACCCAGCCGCGCACCCGTGCGGTCGGACCTCGCGCCGACCAGGAAACCGATCACTGGTGCGGTCAAGCTCGTGAGATAGAACAGTCCGGCGGCGCTGAGCGAGGCTCCCAGTTCGTTGACCAGGAACGACGCGATCTGAGGTGCGGCCGCCGAGAAGCCGAGGCCGGAGAGGAACAGCGCGATGGTGGCACCGCGGTAGAGCGGCGAGGCGAGCATCAGCCGCAAGGCCGACGTACCCGCGACAGGCTCTTCCAGCACACTCACTTTCGGGTGCTCTCGCGGACGACGAGTTGGACCGGAAACCGTTGCCGGTAGCCGGATTCCGGGCTGCCGTCCAGCAGCAGGCGGGTGGCGGCCGCGGCCATTTCCTCGACGGGTAGCCGCATCGTGGTCAGGGGTGGGTTGGCACAGACGGCGGCGATGCTGTCGTCGAAACCGATCACACTCACGTCGTCGGGCACACGCCTGCCGCTCGCAGTGATGGCCTGAACGGCTCCCGCCGCCATCAGGTCGCAGGCAATGAACATCGCGTCGATGTCCGGGTGTTGCACAAGCAGCCGTTGCGCGGCGCGGTAGCCCCCGTCTCGGTGGAAGTCGCCGTCGGAGCTCAGGTCGGTCAGGCCAAGGTGTTGCACCGCACGCAGGTAACCGGCTCGCCGGTCGATGGCACAGGGGTTCAGGGCCGGTCCGTGGATGGCGGCGATCCGGCGGCAGCCGAGCTCGTGCAGACGGCTGACCGCGGTCTCCGCGCCGCCGACGTTGTCGGCCTGCACACCGGGTACGGCGGTGGCGGTCGGCACCATCGAGACGGTACGGCGGCACCGCCGGTAGAAGCGGGTCGCCAAGGCCGGAGTGATGTCGGCCAGAATCGCCCCGAGGGTGGCGTTCGCGGCGATCTCCTCGATCTCCTTGGCCGCGTTCTCATGCCCGACGGCATGCAATCGCAGTTGCGCGTTGACGCTTTCGAGGACAGGCATCATGCCCGCGAGGACGCGGCTGAAGTACGGATGTGTTCCGAGCCAGCCGGTCCCGGCGCCGTAGCTCACCGCGATGACATCAACGGCGGGCCGCCGTCCGGTCGCCAGAGCTCTGGCGATCTCGTTGGGCTGGTAGCCCAGTTCGGCCACCGCCGCCCGGACCCGCTCGGGCAGCGGCTCGGACGCGCCGGGCTCGTCGTTGATCACCCGGGACGCAGTCGCCCGCGACACACCGGCAACGCGCGCGACATCCGCGATGGTGGGCTGGATCCTGCTCATGGTGCCTGCACTCTCCATCGCGGCGCGTTCGGGGGCATAGGCCCGAACGGTAGACCCGAGAGCGCTCTCAGGCGAAGCAACACGGGGGTGTTCGGGGAACACCGTGCCGGTCACGGTGTTCCCCGAACTGGGGTTAGAGGGTCGCGGTGATGGCGATCTTGGCTGGGTTGGGGCAGAGGAAGCTGCCGCTGGACTTGGGGACGCTTTGTTCGGGGAACGTGCCGGCGTTGCCGGAGTAGGTTCCGGTGAGGGAGCCTGAGTAGCCGCAGCTGATGGGTTTGGTGACGGCTACTTTCAGGGCCAGGGTTGCGGCGTTGCCGGGGCCGAAGGTGAGGGTTCCGGTGGCTGTGCCGTCGGCGGAGCAACTGTCGGCGATGTCGATCGACTGGATCTGTACGGCGGCCGGGGGCGGGCCGCCGTCGTACGTGAAGGTGAAGGCGCAGGGCGTGCCTTGGAACGTGATGGTTCCGGAGCCGGCGGCGTCGGTGCGGGCGGATGCCGGGCCGGCGGCCACGCCGACGGACGACACCACCAGAAGGGCGGACAGGACTGCAGTACGGAAGCGCATGGCGACCTCCAGATGGGGGGCGGTTAGAGTCGCAGGGCAGCTGCCGCCAACGACGCTAAATCCCTCACCTGAGGTAGTCAACAGGTGACAGTCAGTTTTCTTACCTGCGGGTAGAGGTGAGCGGTGCTCAACTACTCAGCGGATGCGGTCGTAAGTGAGGGCTTGTTCACCGGTCGGGCCGGCCTGGTGGTGTGTGAGGGCCCAGGTTGTCGCCGGGAGGCCGGTTTCGAAGAGGCGGGCGCCGCCGCCGGTGATGACGGGGACGACCGTCAGGTAAAGGCGGTCGATGAGGTCGTCGGCGAGTAGGGACTTGATGACGGTTGGCGCGCTGTTGACCAGGATGTCGCCGGATCCGCTCGCCTTGAGGTCGGCGACTACCGCGGCGGCGGGGGCGTTGACGATGCGGGCGTGATTCCCGGGGGCCTCGGTGAGGGTGCTGGAGAGGACGACCTTCTCCACGTCCACCAGCCATTTGGCGTAGCCGCGGTCTCGGGCGTCGGCGTTCTCGTCGTCCGCGACGGAGGACCAGAAGCCGAGGAAGCCTTCGGCACTGTTGCGGCCGAGGAGGGCAGTGGTGGCGGACTCCCAGATGCGGGACATCTGATCGCGGGCGACATCCGTTGCGACAAAGGGCATGAACGGCGCGAAGTCCTGCGGACCGCCCGCGCCGTGGTAGTGGCCGTCGAGGCTGAGCGCGAGGTTGGCGGTAACCAAACGGTTGGTCATGACTGAGCTCCTTGGAGGACGCGGGCGAGATGGTCGAGTACCTGGTTCCAGCCGGTCTCGATACCGGCGATGGAAGGAGCAGCCGCCACAGTGGTGTCGTCGAGCCGCAGGTCGAGCCGCAGCCGGGTGCCGTCCGCAGCCGCGGTCAGCAACACGTCGTACGTCGCACTGAACGAGGCGCCGAGCACCGCAAGGTCAAACACCAAACGCTTGTACGGCGTCGCCTCGTGCACCGTGCCTTCGGACCGGTACCGGCCGTCGGCATCGCGGTACTCGAGAACCGCCCGCCCACCAGCTCGCGGTTCCAGCAAGCCCTCGCTGACTGTCATCGAGGGCGGCGCCCACCACGAGGCGAGCAGGTCGGGGTCGACCCAGTGCCGCCAGACGACCTCGGCCGACGCCGGCAGCACGCGCTCAAAGGAGAACGTCCGCCCGTCGGCCCAGTGATCGCGATCGGCAAGCGCCGTCTCCTGCGAGATAGCGTCCCGGTAGCGCGCCAGCACTTCCCGCTCGCCAGTATGCGAACCCGCGGTCGAGGCCAGCTGTTGCAACCGGTGTGCGAGTGCCGTCAGTGGCTCGGACTCCAGCGCGTACACCCGGCGCTGGCCGAGCGGGAAGACCGTTACCAGTCCCACTCGGCCGAGCGCCTGCAGGTGTTTGGTCGTTTGCGGCTGCCGCAGCCCGGTGAGCTCGGCGAGCTCACCCACGGACCGCGGACGCTCGGCCAGCAACTCGACCAGCCGCCACCGCGCTCCGTCACCCAGTACTGCCGCAATCTGCTCCATGATCCGAAGTATTCTCCACAGAGAATATTCTTGTCAAGGAATACATCAGGTCGTGACGCGGAACGGGTCGTGCTCGGCGATCAGCTTGTCGAGCCGCGCCTGGTCGACGCGGGTGGTGACGACCGACAACTCCTGCCGATCGCGGACGACCTTCGACAACGTGACCGTCGAGGTGACCAGGTACAGCAGGCCGAGCCCGAGGAAGGCGCGGACCCACCCCGGAGCGGGCAGGTAGATGACGGCGACGGTCATCGCGGTGAGGGACAGGCCGAACGAGATGACGGCCTGGACGTAGTAGGCATTGGTCTGCGACGGCTGAATGGGCTTGTTGGTCATGGCAAGAATCCTCGCCGCTCACCGACCCGCCGGCATGCGCTGAACTACTCAGTCCGTACGCCGAAACTGCTCAGATCGCGCCGGTGATCGCTTTCTTGCGGAGGTCGGCGCGGTAGGCCTCGAGGGCGATCAGTTCGCCGAACATGCGGTTGTAGTCGTCGGCCTTGTCGATCGGGTTGGTGCGCTGCAGCTTCGACTTCAGGTCCATGATCCGGCGGGCGCAGGTGAGCTCCTGCACGCGCGCGACCAGGGCCAGCGCGTACTGCTCGTCGGGATCCCGGCCCAGCCGGAGCGGATCGACTGCCAAAGCACCGACCACCGCAGCGGCCGGATCGTTGCCGATGGCATCCCGTACGGCGACCACCCAGGCCTCACCGGGGGCTGCCGTGGACGGGCCGCCGGTCTTCTCCATCCCGGCGCGGACCGCGGCCAGCCATGGGTGGGTGAAGTCGTGGTCGTCCAGCTCGTCGAAGGCGACGCCGACAAGATGCGGGTGCTGCATCGCGACCTTCAGCACATCCCACTCGATCACGAACCGCTGGTCGCGCGGCGACGGTAGGTCGTTGCGTGGTGGCGGAGCCGGGGCCTCAGGGGTGGTCGTGACCGGCGTTCGGCCCGGTGGCGTAGGTGCCGCTGCCGGGCGCGACGCGGCGCGATGCACCTCGGAACGGACCTGGTCGACCTCCATGCCGAGCAGCCCGGCGAGCTCCCGGGTGAACGCGTCCACCTTCGAGCGGTCCCGGATGCTGATCACGAGCTTGGCCGCGTCGCGCAGCGCGTCGATCCGGGTGTCGGCCCGGTCCAGGTCGTACTTCGACAGCACGTTCCCGAGGACGAACCGGTACAGCGGGACCCGGCGGCCGATCAGCTCACGGACCGCCGCGTCGCCCTTCTGCAGCCGCACATCACAGGGGTCCAACCCGTCCGGCTCGACCGCGACATAGGTCTGCGCAGCGAAGGCCTGGTCCCCGGCGAACGCCTTGAGCGCTGCCCGCTGACCGGCCTCGTCACCGTCGAAGGTGAAGATCACCTCGCCGCGGAACTGGTCGTGGTCGAGCAGCAGCTGCCGCAGCACCCGGGCATGGTCCTCGCCGAACGACGTCCCACAGGTCGCGACCGCGGTCTGTACGCCGGCCAGGTGGCAGGCCATCACGTCGGTGTACCCCTCGACGACCACCGCCTGATGCCCCTTGGCGATCTCCCGGCGGGCCAGATCCACGCCGTACAGGACCTTGGACTTCTTGTAGATCGGGGTCTCGGGGGTGTTCAGGTACTTCGCTTCGATCTTGTCGTCGTCGAAGAGCCGCCGCGCGCCGAAGCCGATGACGTCCGAGGACGCGTCCCGGATCGGCCACATCAGGCGGCCGCGGAACCGGTCGTACAGACCGCGCTGGCCCTCGGCGGAGACGCCGGACGCGACGAGCTCGGCGTTCGTGAAGCCGCGGCCGCGCAGGTGGTTGGTCAGCGCGTCGCCGCCGCGCGGCGAGAAACCGACCCCGAAATGTACGGCGGCGTCGCGGTCGAAGCCGCGCTTGTCCAGGAACTGCCGGCCGAGCGCGGCCTCCGGAGCACCGAAGAGCTGCTCGACGAAGTACTCCGCGGCGACCTTGTGGACCTCGACCAGGCGCGGCCGCTGGTTCGCCGGGCCGCGCTGGATCGGAGCGCCGGACTCGTCGTAGCGCAGCTGGATGCCGACCTTCGCGGCCAGCGTCTCGACTGCCTCGTGGAAGGTGATCTGATCGATCTTCTGGATGAAGTCGATCACGTCGCCGCCCTCTTGGCAGCCGAAGCAGTAGAAGAATCCGCGCGCCGGGGTGACGTTGAACGACGGCGACTTCTCGTCGTGGAACGGGCACAGCCCCTTGAGCGAGCCACCCCCGGCGTTCTTCAAGGTCACGTACGAGCCGACGACGTCGTCGATCCGGGCCCGCTCGCGCACCAGCGCGATGTCCTCGTCCTTGATCCTGCCTGCCACCCCGCGAGTCTACGATCTCCGGCAAGGGCTCCTGCCCACGGGAGGGAAACTCGTGCGAAGAATCATCGGACTGCTTGCTCTGAGCGCCGCCACCGTCGCCACTCTGCTCACCGCCGGCCCGAGCCAGGCCGCCGCGCAACCGGCTCAGCCGGCGCCTTTCGTGGAGCTGGTCTCCCCCGGCGGCGTCGGCCGGCTCTACACCGCCGACCCGCGCGAGCTCGATGCCGCGACCGCCGCGGGCTACCGCCGCCAACCCGGTACGACGGGCTTCATCGACCGTACGGCGTCCACCGGCTCAACCCCGTTGTTCCGGCTCAAGCCGTCCGCGACCGCCTCGAAGTGGCTGTTCACCGCGTCCACCCAGGAGCGCGACGCCCTGGTCGCACGAGGCTGGGTCAGCGAAGGCACGGCCGGGTACGTCGCCACCCAGCCGGCCGCGGGTCTCGTCCAGCTCCGCCGCTTCACGAACGGTTCCGAATGGCGGCTCGCCCTCGAGCCCCGCACCACCGAACTCCTGAACGCGGGCTACACGCTCGACGGCCCAGTCGGCTACGTCCGCCAGAACTGGATCCGGGCCGGCGCGGTCTACTTCGGCATGTTCCACACCGGCGGTCATCCCACGATCATCCAGCGCACCAAGGAGATCTACGGCCGCGACAACGACTGGTGGGGCGGCGTCCGCGACTTCCACGACGGCACCCACTACGCAACCGACAACTGGCCGGGCGAGGACTGGTCGAACCTCAAGCCGTCGATCGGGTACTACGACGACTCCCAACCGGCCACGCTGGAGAAGCACATCACCCAGGCGACCTCGGCCGGGCTGAGCTTCTTCAACTTCTACTACTACTGGGACAGCCGGAAGCAGCGCCAGGATCTCACCGACAAGGCACTCGACGCGTTCCTCCAGGCCGGCAACAAGGACAGCATCGACTTCACCATCGGCGTCTGCGCCCACCCGTACGCACCACTCAACATCCCCGTCGCCCAGTACGACGCAGTCGCGACCAACCTGGCGCAGTACCTGCAGCAGGACAACACGCTCCGCACGAACGACGGCCGGAAGATCCTGAACATCTGCGACGCCCGCGGTCTCGGCGACGGCAGCAACGCGCAGGTGAAACAGTTCATCGACGCGGTGCGCGTGAAGTCCGGGCAGGACCTGTACGTGATGATCAATCAGGCCGGTTTCGACCCGCGCCAGGTCACCAACGCCGGCGCCAATTCGCCGTACTGCACAACCGACGGTCCCAGTATCGAGGCACGCTCGTACGCGACCTATCTGCGCGACCAGCGCAAGTTCTACAACCAGGCGCCGACCGGTCCGTACGGGCGCTGCGTGCTCTCGGACTTCGACGAGCGCCCGCGCTACCCGATCGAGACGACCGACGTCAGCAAGATCCGCTGGATGCCCGACCAATCCTTCGACGGCTTCCGCCAAGCGCTCCGCAACGCCACCGCCGACATGGCCGCCTCCACCCGCCCGTCCACCGTCGACAACTATCTCTACCTCTACGCCTGGAACGAGTGGCACGAGGGCGGCGTCATCGAACCCAACCAACGCGACGGCTGCCGCTACCTCGACATCCTGCAGACTGAACTAGCCCTCCAAGGCCCCGGCTGCGTCAGTTAAGTTGACTGCGTGCCCCGAACCCTGCGCCCCGGCCAACGCTCCGAGCTCTATACCGTCGACGTTCGCAGTGGTGAGCACCAACTGGTGTTCACCAGCAACGAGATCCTCTTCGAAGCGCCCAACTGGACGCCCGGCGGCGACCTGATCGTCAACGGCGACGGCAAGCTGTTCCGGGTCGACAACGGCCTCATCGAGATCGAACTCGGCGGCGTACCGGACATCAACAACGACCACGTGGTCAGCCCCGACGGCACAACCGTCTACGTCTCCGCCGACGACGGACACCTGTACGCCGTTCCGCTGACCGGCGGACCTGGTCGTCGGGTGAGCAACGACCGCGGGCCGGGCTTCCACCACTACCTGCACGGGATCTCGCCGGACGGCACGACCCTCGCGTACATCGGCCTCGAGCAGGTCGGCGTCCGCCGCGTCACCAACGTCTGGACCGTGCCCTCGGACGGCGGAGCCGACGTACAGGTCACGAACGACGAGTACGCCGACGACGGGTCCGAGTACTCACCCGATGGGCAATGGATCTACTTCAACTCCGAGCGGATGGCGTACGTGGCAGGCCACGCCCAGCTGTTCCGGATCGCGGTAGGCAGTGGCGAGATCGAACAGCTCACGTTCGACGAGCGGGTCAACTGGTTCCCGCACCCCGCGCCGGACGGTTCCTCGATCGCCTACGTCAGCTTCCCGCCCGGCACCGAGGGGCACCCGGCCGATATCGAGGATGTCCGCCTCCGGCTGCTCACGGATGAAGGCATCCGCGAGCTCACGACACTGTTCGGTGGCCAGGGCACGATGAACGTGCCGAGCTGGTCACCGGACAGCACAAGCTTCGCGTACGTCGCCTATCCGTTAGACGTCAGCTAGCGCGATCGAGGGGTCCGCCAGGCGGGTCGGGTCAACCTGCTTGCCGGACTTGATCAGGTCGCGGACGCCGCCGATCCCGTCGTCCCAGAGGTTCACGTGCATACCGGCGAGCACGTGGTGGTCGTCGCTCAGCCAGAAAGCCATGTAGGCACCGGACTTCGGGTCGCCGCGCAGGACGACCTGGTACGACGTGCCGTGCGGGATGTCGCCGACGTACTCCATGCCGAGGTCGAACTGGTCGGTGAAGAAGTACGGGATCGCGTCGTGCGCGACGTCCTCACCGAGCATCGCCTTCGCGGCGGCCGCGCCACTGTCCTTCGCGTTCTGCCAGTGCTCGACGCGGACCGGACGACCGAAGAACGGGTGATCCCACCGCGCCACGTCGCCCGCGGCATACACGTCCTCGGCCGAGGTCCGCAGGTCCGGGCCGGTGACGATGCCGGAGCCGGCCTCGCGGGTGGCGACCTCGATCCCCGCCTCCGCGGCAAGCTCCGTATTCGGCTGGACGCCGACACCGACGACCACCAGGTCCGCCGGCAGCACCTCACCGCCGGAGATCCGCACACCGGTCACCTTGTCCGTGCCCTCGAAGCCTTCGACCGTCGTCCCGAACCGGAGCTCGACACCGTGCTCCCGGTGGAACTCGGCGTACAGCTCACCGACCTGCTCACCCATCACCGAGGCCAATGCGGTCGACTGCGGCTCGACCACGGTCACCTCGCAGCCGCGTTCCTTCGCGGCCGACGCAGCCTCCAGCCCGATCCAGCCGGCCCCGACCACGACCACGCGCGGGGTAGCGGCGTACGCGTCCGTCAGAGCCTGAGACTGAGCCGCGGTCCGCAGGTAGTGGATCCCGGCCAGGTCCCCACCCGGTACGTCGAGCTTCCGGACCCTGCTCCCGGTCGCGATCAGCAGCTTGCCGTAGGACTGCGTCGACCCGTCGTCCAGGGTGATCGTGTGCGCGGCGCTGTCGATCGCGGTCACGGTCGTCCCGAGCCGGAGCTCGACGGAGTTCTCGTCGTACCACTGCTGGTCGTGCAACTGCGCGGACTCCGGTCCCTTCTTGGCGAGGAGGACGTCCTTCGACAACGGGGGCCGCTCATACGGCAGCTCGGTCTCGCTGCCGATCAGCACGATGCCGCCGGACCAGCCCTCCTCTCGCAGGGTCTTGGCCGCGGTTGCTCCCGCGAGGCTCGCACCAACGATGACGATGGGCTCTGCAGCAGTCATGTCACCGACCTTAGCGCTGCGTGACTAGCTGCGCGTGCCAGGCCAGGGCGGACGGGTCGGTGAGTGAGGCGACCTGGTCGACGATCACGCGCAAACGTGCGTCATCGTCCGCGGCATCGTGCCAATCCGCGCGGAGCGCAGCGTCGAGATGGGTGGGCCCGGTCTTCCACAACGCATCGACGAGCGCGGTGAGCAGCTCGCGCTGGGTGGCGCGCCTGGCCTGCCGCTCCGGCGAGTTCAGCACGTGGAACATGCCGACGCCCTTGAGCAGCCCGATCTCCACCCGGACACCATCCGGTACGACGAGATCCGCCTCGTACCGAATCAACCGCGACCGGCCGAACACCGCATGCGTCGCCTGCTCGGCCGAGGTCACGAACCGCCCGATCAGCTGACTGGTCAGGTCCTTCAGCCCACCGAGCGCCCGCCGGCTGTCGTCGAACGCGCCACCCGGCCAGTAGTTCAGCTCGGTCAGCCGCCGCCAGCCCTCGTCCAGCTCCGCATCGGTTGCCTCCGGCAAGTACATCTGCCGGACGGTCTCCCAGTACGGCGCTCTGTCCGCATCGACTGCAGCCAGGTCGATGTGGTGCGCGACGATCCCGTCCTCGACGTCGTGCACCGAATAGGCCACGTCGTCGGCGAAGTCCATCACCTGCGCCTCGAGACACTGACGCTCGCCGACCCCCTGCCGCAACCACCCGAAGACGGCGAGATCGTCGTCGTACACACCGAACTTGCGCACTCCCGCTCGGCGGGGCCATGGATACTTGGTCGAAGCGTCGAGGGTCGCGCGGCTGAGGTTGAGCCCGACACTGCGCCCGGCTGGGTCGAACGTCTTCGACTCCAGCCGGGTCAGCAACCGCAACGTCTGCGCATTCCCCTCGAAGCCACCGATCTCGGCGGCGAGCTGATCGAGCGCCCGCTCGCCGTTGTGCCCGAACGGCGGATGCCCGAGGTCGTGCGCCAGGCAGGCCGCGTCCACGATGTCGGGATCGCAGCCAAGCGTGGACGCCAACTCGCGCCCGATCTGCGCGACCTCGAGGCTGTGGGTCAGCCGGTTGCGGACGAAGTCGTCACTGCCGGCGGTGGCGACCTGCGTCTTGGCCGCCAACCGCCGCAGCGCGGCACTGTGCAGCACCCGAGCACGGTCGCGCGCGAACGCCGTCCGGCCCGGCCGCTTCACCGGCTCCGCGACCCACCGCTCGGCGTCGTGCTCGTCATACCACTCGTGCTGCTTCCTCATCACCGCTCACAGTAGCGGCGAGCACCGACAGTTTTCGGCAGTGCTTGTTTCTTAGCCCCAACCGCCCTGCACCATCGACTGGAACTTCCAGTCCCCGGCCACCTTCACCAGCAGATCGCCGTACCGGACCGGCTGGGTGTTGCCGTCGTACGTCATGGTCCCGTCGGTGATCACGAAGACCAGGTCGTCGGACAGGAAGTGCGGTGTCCTGGTCGTGTCGAACTGGACGTCACCGCCACCGCCCATCACCTGCTCCATCTGCGCCAGGTACGCCGCGCGGTCCAGCTGCACGGCACTCCCGTTGCCCTTGCCGTCGTCGGTGACCTCGTTCAGCGGGAACAACGCCAGGTCCGCCATCCCCTCGTAATCCCGCGCCGCCGCCAACGCGTCGTACCGCTCGAACCACTCCCGCACACTCGCCTCTGACAAAACCGTCTCCCCTTCATCGAAACTACGTACACTGTACCCAGTTCAACACCAAACCCAAACCTTTTATTCCCCGGAGCCTGCTCCCCGTGCGGAAAATGAGGGGACCTCCGCTCAAGTTGCCGGTTCTCCCTCCAAATTTTGAGCGGAGAACCAGCACATTGAGCGGATATCCGGTCCCCTGTCCGCTGTGGGGGTTCGCCGTCGTGCCGTCACAACGTCCGACGATCCGAACACCAGGTGCGCGTGTTCTTCGGACGCTAGCCCCGAGCAGCGACTAACGTCCGACGATCCGGAGGGCAGGGTGTGCGGATCCTTCGGACGTTGCGAGTACGGCGCTCCGCTGGGCCGCATCCGAGCGACGGGCCACCTACAAGGTCGTCACCGGCCAGGTCCCCACTGGCGATCTCAGGAGACGCAGTAGCGGGACCAGACGACGCCGCCTGCGAACACCTCGGTCCCGGCGTGCTCCAGGCGGACGCCGGTCGCGCCGCACCACGGCTGGCCCTCGCCGACGATCACCGGATGTACGAGCAGGGCGAGCTCGTCGACCAGCCCGAGCTCCAGCAGTACGGCGATCAACTCGCCACCGGACTCGACCCGGACCACCCGTGCCCCGCGCTCCCCCAGGCGGTCCAGCACCTCCTCCAGATCCACCTGCTCGTACCCAGTGATGAGCTCACGGGTCGTCGCGTCGGGCGGGCGAGCCGGCGTCTGATCGGCGTACAGGGCGAGCACGTCGGACCAATGACCGAGCTGGCGCAGGGCATCCCACTCGCGCACCCGCCCGCGACTGTCGACCACCGCGAGTAGCGGCCCCGACTCCCGAGATCCATCCCGAGGACCGGCTCGCACCAGGCTCTCCTGGGCGAGGATCGTGTCGGCGCCGGCCAGCGTCACGTCCTCCTGCCAGAGCGTCGCCATCGCGTAGTACCGGGCGAGGTCCGCGTCGAACCCGGCCGTCCGCCCGTCCAGCGAGACCGCCACCTGAGCCACTACATGAGGCCGCATACCCCGAACGTTAGAGACGGCCACCGACAGTTCCGACAGATTGCAGAGACTCCTCTGCAGAGGCTACTCTGCAATCATGCGACGCATCGACGCCCGGAGCCTGCGCGGACTCGCCCACCCGCTGCGGATGAACATCCTGGAGGCGATCGAGGTGGATGGCCCGGCCACCTCGACCACCCTGGCCACCCGCCTCGGCGAAAACACCGGCACGATCAGCTGGCACCTCCGCCTGCTCGCCGAGCACGGCTACCTCGAAGAGGACACCGAGCGCGGCAACAAACGCGAGCGCTGGTGGCGGATCCCGAAGGGCGCGACCGTCCTCGACCCGGCCGAGTTCCGCGACGACCCCGAGACCAGCGGCGCCCTGCGCGTCTACCTGAGCCACCTCGTGGAGCGGTATTTCAGCCGCGTCCGGAAGTACCTCGACGAGAACTGGCCCGGCGAATGGCAGTCCGCCGCCTCCCTCTCCGACTGGCGCAACCTCCGTCTGACCCCGTCCCAACTCCAATCCCTCAACGACGAACTAGGCGCAGTCATCGACCGCTACATCGCCCTGGAACCCGACGCAGACAACGCCGAACGCATCATCGTCCAGCTCCAGTCCTTCCCCCAACGCCCGGAACACCCATGAGCCTGCTGCGAACTCATCGGGACTTTCGGCTGTTGTGGAGCGGGGAGACGGTCAACCGGTTCGGGACCGCGATCTCCAGCGTGGCGATTCCGTTGATCGCGATCTCGGAGCTGGAGGCGAGCACGTTCGAGGTCGGGGTGTTGACGGCGGCTGCGTGGGCGCCGTGGCTGGTGATCGGGCTGCCTGTTGGCGCGTGGATCGACCGGCGGGACCGCCGGCCACTCATGATCGGTACGTCGATCATCTCGCTGCTGCTGTTGACCGCCGTACCGGTCGCAGCGTTCGCCAGCCTGCTCACCATCCAGCTATTACTCGCAATCGCGCTCCTGACCGGCGCCGCGAGCGTCATCTTCCAGACCGCCTACACGGCCTATCTCCCGACACTGCTCGACCCTGCGGATCACGCGGAAGGCAACGCGAAACTCCACGGCAGCGCCTCGGCCGCGCAGATCGCCGGGCTCGGCTGCGGCGGTCTGATCGTCCAGTTCGCCGGAGCGACCAACGCCCTGTTCGCCGACGCAGCGACCTTCGCCGTCGCCGCCTGCTGCCTGACCGCGATCCGATTCCGCGAACGCCGTACGGCGACCGCCCGTCGTACCGGCGCCATCCGCGAAGGAATCCGCCTGGTCGCCCACGACGTCTGGCTGCGGACGCTCACGATCTTCGGCGCCACCTCGAACCTCGCCCTGATGGGCTACCAGGCAATCATCGTGGTCTACCTGGTCCGCACAGTCGGCCTGACCCCAGGCACCGTCGGCGTACTCGTCGCAGCCGCAGCCAGCGGCGGTGTGCTCGGCGCATTCGTCGGCCGCCGACTGGCCAAACGATTCGGTACGGCGCGCGCCCTGCTGCTGTGCGAGCTCGGCCTACCGACACTCGCCCTACTGATCCCGCTCGCCCAGCTCAGCCCAGCGCTGTATGTGATCGGCGCCTTCGGAGTCGGCGCCGGCGTGGTCGGCGGCAACGTCGTGAAGTCGACGTTCCTCCAGTCGTACTGCCCACCCGACCTGCTCGGCCGCCTGACCGCGACCACGTCGTTCGTGAACTACGGGACGATCCCGCTCGGCGCACTCCTCGGCGGCAGCCTGGCCTCCTGGCTCAGCCTCGAAACCGCGCTGTGGATCACCACAGCCGGTGTGCCACTGGCCGGTTTGGTCTTGCTGCTCTCCCCCATCCGCGGCCGGCGCGACCTGCCGAATCATCGCGCAGCCGACTCCAGCCGCGCCCCGATGGACCGACTCGCCTGGTCGTAACCGGTCTCGTTCCCATGCAGGATCGACGCGAGATTGGCGGCCTCGTAGTAGGCATTCAGATCGAACGCCAGCTGCGCCGGATCCGCGGCCAGCTCACCTCGGTCGACGGCCTCCCGGACGACGTCCTCCATGAGCTCCATCCACTCCCGGTGGACACCGGCCAGCGCCTCATGAACGGCTCCCCCGCGAGCGGCGTACTCGTGGGAGACCTTCTGGAAGAAGCAGCCACCGGGGAAGACGCGGCGCCGTGAGTAGTCGATCCAGCACTCGCTCAGCTTCCGCACCCGCTGGATCCCCGGTTCCACCTCGAGCGCCGGCAGCACCACGGCGTCCGCGTAGATCCGTCGCGCGGCCCGGATCGTCGCGAGCTGCAGCTCTTCCTTCGACCCGAAATGCGCGAACAGCCCGCTCTTGCTGATCCCGAGCTCGGTGGCCAGCCGCCCGATCGACAACCCTTCCAGACCGTCGACCGACGCGATGTCGACCGCACGCCGCAGCACGGCACGGCGGGTCTGGTCACCGCGCACCAACCGTCCGTCGACCTTCTCCACGCTCCGATCCTATTCCGCTTGACCGCCGGCCCCTGACAAACTAATAATACGACCGTTCGTATAGTTTACCGGTCGAGGGAGAAGCATGAAGAAGCTGGCGCGCGTCGGATTGACGGCCATCGGAGCGTTCTCGCCCCGGCTGGCCGGCCGGATCGCCTTCGAGCTGTGGCGCCGGCCGTTGGCGCGCGGCCGGGTGCGCGACGCCGAGCGGCAGGTCCACGAGGCCGCGCGGGTCGAGGTCATCGACGGGATCGTCACCTACGCCTGGGGTGACGGCCGCCGGCCGGTCCTACTGGTCCACGGCTGGCGCTCCCGCGCCTCGCGGTACGCGGGCCTCATCACCCAACTGCTCGAGCTCGGCTACAGCCCGATCTCGTACGACGGCCCCGGCCACGGCGACACGACGATCGCGATGGGGACGATCCTCGACCACCAGCGGATCATCAACGCGCTCGCAGCCAAGTACGGCGCCTTCGAGGGCATCATCGCCCACTCGCTCGGAGTGCCTTTCGCCCTGTACGCCGTTCGTCAGGGAGCGCCCGCGGCCCGCTTCGTCTCGATCAGCGGTTTCGGCGATTTCGGCTACCTGGTCGACAAGTTCGGGACCGAGCTGGGCCTGCGGACCGCGGTGAAGAACCGCTTGCGCCGCGAAATCGAGGGCCGGTTGTTCGACGGCGACCCGGAGATCTGGACCAAGTTCTCGGTCGGCCCAGGTGACGCCGAGCTGCTGGTGATCCACAACGACGTGGACAAGGTCGTGGACCCGGCCCAGGTCGCCGTACTGATGGCTTCGTACGGACCGCGTGCGCGGCACTCGGCGAAGACCGGACTCGGCCACGGCCGGATCCTCTCGGACCCGGCCGTGATCGACGAAGCCGTCACGTTCCTCACCGCCGAAGCGAGCGAGCGGTCAGATGTCGCGGAAGGTCTCGATCTGAGCGCCTAGCGAGTTCAACCGGGCCGCGAGCTCTTCGTAGCCGCGGTTGATCACGTAGACGCTGCGCAGGACCGACGTACCCTTCGCGGCCATCATCGCGATCAGCGTGACGACGGCAGGGCGGAGCGCCGGCGGGCACATGATCTCGGCGCCGGACCAGTGCGTCGGGCCTTCGACCATCACGCGGTGCGGGTCGAGCAGTTTGACCCGGCCACCAAGCTTGTTCAGGTCGGTCAGGTAGATCGCGCGGTTCTCGTAGACCCAGTCGTGGATCAGCGTCTGACCGGTCGCCGAGGCCGCGATCACCGCGAAGAACGGCAGGTTGTCGATGTTCAGGCCCGGGAACGGCATCGGGTGGATCTTGTCGATCGGCGCGTGCAGCTGGGACGGCCGGGTGGTCAGGTCGACAAGCCGGGTCCGGCCGTTCTCGGCCAGGTACTCGTCACTGCGGCTGTAGTCCAGGCCCATCTCCTCGAGCAGCGCGAGCTCGATCTCGAGGAACTCGACCGGCGCCCGCCGGATGGTGATCTCGGAGCCGGTGACGATCGCCGCGGTGAGCAGGCTCATCGCCTCGATCGGGTCCTCGGACGGCGCGTAGTCGACATCCACGTCAATCTCGGGCTTGCCGTGCACGGTCAGCGTGGTGGAGCCGACGCCGTCGACCTTCACGCCGAGCAGCTCGAGGTAGAAGCAGAGGTCCTGGACCATGTAGTTCGAGCTGGCGTTGCGGATCACGGTGACGCCGTCGACCCGGGCCGCCGCCATCAGCGCGTTCTCGGTCACGGTGTCGCCGCGCTCGGTCAGCACGATCGGCTTGGCCGGCGTGATCGCCCGGTTCACCATCGCGTGGTACTCACCCGCGGTCGCCTTCACGTCCAGACCGAACGGCCGCAGCGCGGCCATGTGCGGCTCGACGGTCCGCGTGCCGAGGTCGCAACCACCGGCGTACGGGAGCTGGAAGGTGTCCTCGCGGTGCAGGAGCGGGCCGAGGAACATGATGATCGAGCGGGTACGGCGGGCCGCGGCGGCATCCATCGCCCCGAGATCGAGGTGGGCCGGCGGGACGATCTCCAGATCACCGGCGTCGTTCAGCCAGGTGGTCTTCACGCCGATCGAGTTCAGCACCTCGAGCAGCCGGTTGACCTCTTCGATCCGGGCCACCTTGCGCAGCGTCGTCCGGCCCTTGTTGAGCAGACTCGCGCACAGCAGTGCGACTCCGGCGTTCTTGGACGACTTCACGTCGATCGATCCGGACAATCTCAGTCCACCGACCACACGGAGGTGGACCGGACCGCCACCGAGAGAGACAATTTCGGAGTCGAGAGCCTCGCCGATCCGGGCGAGCATCTCGAGGGTGAGGTTCTGATGACCCTTTTCGATCCTGTTCACCGCGCTCTGGCTGGTGTTCAGTACTTCCGCGAGCTGCGACTGGGTCCAGCCGCGGTGCTTACGGGCGTCCCGGATGAGATTGCCGATCCGGCTCAGGTAGTCATCGGTCATGCGCCGGACCTTATCTCACATGTGAGATACCTCTGCACCGACCCGCCGCTGCCAGGGTAGCCAACGTCACTTCGCGACGACCGGCCGCCCCCTGACCCGGACTGCGCCGTCTGCCGCCTACACTTACCCAACTCCCGCCGCCATCCGGAGAGGACCAACACATGCAGGACGACACCTCCGCGGTGGTGAACGAGTTCGAGGCGGAGGCCTGGCCGCTGGAGGCAGCGGCCGACAGTCTGCACCAGGTCATCGACGGCTTCCAGAACGGCGACACCCGGCCGCTCGTGATCGGAGACGGCGACCAGCCGGTGCTGGTCGTGCTCGCGATCGCCGACCTGGCCGACTTCCGGTCCCGGATCGCCGAGCTGCTCGGCAACCCGGTCGACGCCGGCTGGCTGCGCTACTACCTGCGCTCGAACTTCGACATGAGCTCGGAGCGGCTGATCGAGCTGCTCGGCGTCGACGCCGACCACGGCCTGTCCTCACTGGCCAGCCAGGTCAACGTCGAGCAGGCAGCGATCCTCATGCCGGACCATCTGCGCCGTACGGAAGCGGGCGGGAACCCGCTGATGTTGATCGGCGACGGGATGATGGCGAATGCGGCGCTGCTCGCGTTCCCGGCCTTCCAGGTGCTGCTCGCGCTGGACGGCGGCGGCACCACGGTCGAGGACGACTCCTGCGCGCACGACGACGATGACGGCAAGCCGACCACCCCGCTCGAGGTGCTGGCCGAGCGGCTCGGGCCGATCTCGACCCAACTCGTCGCGCAGATCAACGCGGGTCGCGAGCCCGGACTGCCGCGGTACGAGCTGCACTTCGAGGACGATCTGGTCGACCACCTGCACGACCTCGAAGCGATGGCCCAGAAGTCGCCGGGCAGCGATGCCTACGAAGAGCTGAACGACCTGCTGCACCAGTTCGACGAGATGCGCAGCGGCCAGGCCGAGGTGGACGACGACGAGCCGGACGAAGCGCCGTACCTGGAGGCGACCGATCTGCAGGCCGCGCTAGGCGAGCTGCGCGACAACTTCCGCAGCGGCGTCGAGGACCCGTACCTGATCGGGTACGACGGCCGCCCGCTGGCCGGTCTGATCACCTTCGACCTGTACGAGGAGCTGCAGCAGGTCTCGGTCGAGCTCGACGGCACCGACGAGGCGCCCGTCCTCCCGCTCCCCCAGCCGCGCTGGGAGAACGGGCCGCAGGTGCTGATCTTCGAGGCCGCGCTCGCGGTCTGCGAGGCCGTCGTCCAGGACATCCAGAACGGTGAGGCCTCGATGATCTTCATCGGCGACGAGGACGGCGATCCGGAACTCGTCCTCGCCCCGCTGGTCTGGCTCTGGGCCTATGTCGACCATCTCAACCTCGAGGGTGCTGAGGTCTAACTGTGTTTATTCAGAGAAGGGGAAGAGCGGCTGCCACTCGGTGAGCAATGCGAGCTGGTAGACGTCGGCCGGGGTGTAGGGGTCCTTCGCGAGGATGTCGCGGAGCTCGGCCTCGTCGGCGACGTCGTACACCAGCAGGGCGCCGGTCTGGTCGGTGAAGGGTCCGGCGGCGACGAGCTTGCCGGCCTCCTTCAACTCGTTGAGGTACTCCCGGTGGGCCGGACGGACCGCCAGCCGCTCATCGGTCTCGGCGAGGTCGAACTGCAGCTGAACCACGAAAAAGGCCATACCGCGAACCCTACAACGAGGGGCCGGTATGGCCTTGTCCACAACAAGTTTTGGTGCGGGAGAGGGAGTCACAAGCCGCCACAGCGGCTAGTTCGAGTCAGACCCGAAAGTCGACGGTGAACTCCCTTCCCGCTCGGTTATCTTGACCGGTTCGAGGCCCGCTACGCAAGGGGTTGGTTAAGAGAAACTGCGGCAGAAAGTTGAGTGAGGTAACGCTTCGTGACCGTACCGCCGCCGCCGTTGATGAGAGCGCGGACACAGTCGTACAGACCGTCACGCCGGTCTGCTGTCAAGGCCCGGTGACCTGAGTACGACGACAGAAGTTCGATGTACTCGGCGGCCGAGTAGACCACTTCCCACTCGTACCGATGGAACGTCACCGGCCCGAACAGACCCGTCGCATCGATCTCCGCCGAGTCCTCCGATACGGCGCTCGCCGCCGGCAGCTCGCCCTTCGCCGGATCGTCGGTGAACCGCTCATAGCACCGCTGCACGTCGACGAAGAACTGCTCACTCCCACCGGCGACATGATGCGTCGAAACGATCGCCAGCACGCCGCCCGGCCGCAGCACCTGCGCACACCGCCGTACCCGCGTCCCAGGATCAAGCCAGTGAAACGCAGTCGCCGACAACACCAGGTCGTACGTCGGCCCCGGCAACTCCCACGTATCGAAGTCCGCCACGGTCACGTCAACGGTCGGCAGGTTCCGGCGAGCGACCTCCGCCAACTCCGCCCCGAGCTCCACCGCACTGACCGACCACCCACGCTGAACCATCGGCCGAGTCGCCTGCCCGGTCCCCAGCCCAATCTCCAGCACCCGCGGCGCCGCAACACCCAGCAGTTCGCCAAGGTCGTCGTACAGACGCGGCGGATAGTCCGGCCGCACCCGGTCATACAACTCGGCATCTTCACTGAACGTCTGGCGCAACTGCTCCCGGCTCATCCACGCACCGTAATACGCCCCCGCCGTCCGCGCCCCGAATTTCCGCCTTGAGCACCCCCCCAACCGCTTTCCCAGCCACCCCATGGTCGAGCGGTGCTCAAGGTCGCGCGCCGAACCGACCTTGAGCACCCATCAACCAGCTCCACGGCCCGCAGATGATCGAGCCGTGCACAAGGTGGGGAGGTCAGTCCAGGGCGGCGCGGCCGGCTTCGAGGCGGGCGATGGGGACGCGGAAGGGTGAGCAGGAGACGTAGTCCAGGCCGACGTCGTGGAAGAAGTGGACGCTGTCCGGGTCGCCGCCGTGCTCGCCGCAGATGCCGAGCTTGAGGTCCGGCTTGGTGGCGCGGCCGCGGTCGACACCCGTCCGGACGAGGGCACCGACGCCCTCCACGTCGATCGACTCGAACGGCGAGACCGCGAAGATCCCCTTCTCCAGGTACCGCGAGAAGAACGAGCCCTCGACGTCGTCCCGGCTGAATCCCCACGTGGTCTGGGTCAGGTCGTTGGTGCCGAACGAGAAGAAGTCGGCCGCCTCGGCGATCTGGTCCGCGATCACCGCGGCCCGGGGCAGCTCGATCATCGTGCCGATCGGGATACTCCACTCGACGCCGACCTCGGCCAGCACCTTGGTCACCTCGTCGCGCGCCAGGTGCAACTCCTGTATGGCGCCGACCAGCGGGATCATGATCTCCGGCCGCGGGTCCTTGCCCTGGCTCTTCAGCTCGACCGCGGCGCTCGCGATCGCCCGCACCTGCATCGCGAACAACCCGGGGATGACCAGGCCGAGCCGCACACCGCGGAGCCCCAGCATCGGGTTCTGTTCGTGCAGCCGCTGGACCGCGGCGAGCAGTGTCGCGTCGCGGCCCGGGTCCTGGCCGCGTTCCTGAGCGAGGGCGACCTTGACCGCAAGATCCTCCATCGACGGCAGGAACTCGTGCAACGGCGGGTCGATCAGCCGGATCGTCACCGGCTGGCCGTCCATCGCGCCGAGCAGTTCGAGGAAGTCGCCACGCTGCAACGGTTCCAGCTCGGCCAGCGCTGCTTCGCACTCGGCATCGTCGTTCGCGAGGATCAACCGCTCGACGGCTTCCCGCCGCTCACCGAGGAACATGTGCTCGGTCCGGCAGAGACCGATGCCCTCGGCACCGAACCGCCGGGCCCGGGCCGCGTCATCTGCCGTGTCCGCGTTCGTCCGTACGCCGAGACGTCGTACCTCATCGGCATGCGTGATCAGCCGGTGCACCGAGGCGACCAGTTCGTCTCCGGAATCCGCGTCCAGCGAACCTTCGAAGTACTGGACGACCGGCGAGGCGACGACCGGAACCTCGCCGACGAAGACCTCGCCGGTGGTGCCGTCGATCGAGATCGTCGCGTCCGCGTCGAGCACCGTGCCGTTGACCTTGATGGTGCCCTCAGCAACGTTCACCTCGAGCTCCTCGGCACCACAGACACACGTCTTACCCATGCCGCGGGCAACAACCGCCGCGTGCGAGGTCTTGCCGCCGCGGCTGGTCAGGATGCCCTGCGCCGCGATCATGCCGTGCAGGTCGTCCGGGTTCGTCTCCCGGCGGACCAGGATCACCTTCTCGCCCTTGTCCGCGGCCTCGACCGCCGCGGCCGAAGTGAAGACCACCTTGCCCGAAGCGGCACCCGGCGAGGCCCCGATCGCCTTGGTGATCAGCTCCTTCTCCGCATCCGCATCGAACCGCGGGAACATCAGCTGCGCCAACTGCGCACCCTTCACCCGCTTCAACGCCTCGTCGGTGTCGATCACGCCCTCGTCGATCAGGCTGGTCGCGATCCGGAACGCCGCCGCCGCGGTCCGCTTACCGACCCGGGTCTGCAGCATCCACAGCTTCCCGCGCTCGACCGTGAACTCGATGTCGCACAGATCGCGGTAATGGCCTTCGAGCGTCGCCATGATCGCCATCAGTTCGTCGTACGACGTCTTGTCGATCTGCTCGAGATCCGCGAGCGGGACCGTGTTGCGGATACCCGCGACCACGTCCTCACCCTGTGCGTTCTGCAGGTAGTCGCCGTACACGCCGGGCTGGCCGGTGGAAGGGTCGCGGGTGAAGCAGACACCGGTCCCCGAATCCATGCCGAGGTTGCCGAACACCATCGAGCAGATGTTGACCGCCGTACCGAGGTCGGTGGCGATGCGCTCCTGGCGGCGGTAGAGGATCGCGCGCTCCGAGTTCCAGGAGCCGAAGACGGCCTCGATCGCGAGGTCCATTTGGGTCCGCGGATCCTGCGGGAACTCGCGGCCGGTGTGGTCGTGCACGGCCTGCTTGAAGGTCTGCACGAGCGTCTTCAGGTCGTCGGCGTCGAGGTCCAGGTCGTTGCTGGTCCCCTTGGCCTGCTTGGCCGCCTCGATCGCGTCCTCGAAGACGTCACCTTCCATCCCGAGCACGGTCTTGCCGAACATCTGGATCAGCCGCCGGTACGCATCCCACGCGAACCGGGGATTACCCGACTGATGCGCGAGACCGTTGACCGAGTCGTCGTTCAGGCCGACATTCAGGACCGTCTCCATCATGCCCGGCATCGAGACCGCGGCGCCGGAACGGACCGAGACCAGCAACGGGTCGTCGGCCTGACCGAGCTTCTTGCCCATCTTCTGCTGCAGTACGTCGACATGGTGGTCGATCTCGTCGGCCAGCTCCGCCGGCACCGAACCGGTGCTCAGATAGGCCTTGCACGCCTCAGTGCTGATGGTGAATCCGGGCGGTACCGGCAGACCGAGGTTCGTCATCTCGGCGAGGTTCGCACCCTTGCCACCGAGGAGTTCCTTCATGGTCTTGTTGCCTTCGGCGAAGTCGTAGACGAGTTTCGGCACGTTCACTCCCTGGGGTGCGGGTGATGCTGCTGAGACGCGGTGCGGTGGCCCGCTGGCCCGTCGACTTCGGTGGCGTGGGCGTCTTTTCAGAGTAAGCCCGAAAACCAGTCCAGTTGAACACTGGTCTCACAATGCCGACGTGACGCTCCCCACAGACCGAAGGCCGGAAAACCCTTACCTGGTTGACAACGCGAGACAATCGGCGTCTTCATCGATGAATCACAGCCGTCGCGTGTCAACGGCGTTCCGTGCGGGTACCGGCCGGGTGTCCACTACAGTCGCTTGGTGCGCATCGTCTCGCTTCTGCCCTCGGCAACCGAGATCTGTTTCACCCTCGGCGCGGGCTCCGAAGTGGTCGGCGTCACCTTCGAATGCGACTACCCCGCTGCCGCCCGCACCCGCCGCATCGTCTCCACCACCGCCCTCCCCGAAGGCCTCACCCCCGGCGAGATCGACGCCGAGGTCCGAGCTCGGGTAGCAGCCGGCGAAGACCTCTACAAACTCGACGCCGGTGCCCTCCGGGACCTCAACCCGGACCTCGTCATCACCCAAGACCTCTGCGCGGTCTGCGCACTGGACGTCGCCGACGTCGAGTCCGCCCTCGACTACCTGGGCTGCACCGCCGAGCTAGTCACCACCAACCCACACACCCTCGCCGAGGTCCTCACCTCCATCCAGCAAATCGCCAAGGCCATCGACCGCGACCCGACCTCCCTGCTAGCCGACCTGAACCGCCGTCTGGAGGCCGCCGACCGGACCGGCAAGCGGGTGGCGTTGCTGGAATGGACGGACCCGCCGTACGCACCAGGCCACTGGCTACCCGAGCAGGTGGAACTCGCAGGTGGAATCAACGTGCTGGGTACGGCGGGAGCCCGGTCGCACCCCGTCGAGTGGGACGAACTGGCCACCGCCGAGATCGTGATCGTCGCCCCCTGCGGCTTCGACGTCGACACGTCGTACGAGCTGGGCGCGGGACTGGTGCGCGACAACCTCCTGCCCGAGACCGCCGAGGTATGGGCCGTCGACTCGAACAGCTACTTCGCCCGCCCCGGCCCTCGCCTCGTAGACGGCATCGAACTCCTAACCCAAATCCTCACCGGCCAATCCCCCGCCCCCACCAAGGCCCGCCGCATCCGC
>NZ_SMKA01000093.1 GCF_004348455.1 Kribbella albertanoniae | reverse complement strand
GGGGAGGGGGATTGTCGAGCGGATGCCGGGAGCGCCCAGGACAGGATGGCCGGCGAAGGCGGTGATGACCGGGTTGTGGACGTGGCCGGTGAAGATGGCGGTGATCCGCTTGCCGGTGAGAACGGCCTCGAGGGCCGGCTGCTCCAGTAGCGGCCACTGGTCCATCACCGGGTGGTGCATGGTGAGGGGCGGGTGGTGCATCGCCACGAAGACCGGGCCGTCGAAGGGCTCCCGCAGTACGGCGTCCAGCCAGGTCAGCGACTCCGAAGACAGCAGACCGTAGTCCTCGCC
Source organism: Kribbella albertanoniae (assembly GCF_004348455.1). GTDB lineage: Bacteria > Actinomycetota > Actinomycetes > Propionibacteriales > Kribbellaceae > Kribbella > Kribbella albertanoniae. Next base: position 27,188 of record NZ_SMKA01000093.1, on the reverse strand, counting down.
GGGGACGCTGGTGTCGACCAGCACGAAGCGTGCGCCGGCGACCTCGCGCACCTGGTGGATCGGGTGACTGTCGCCGGGGGAGTCCAGGAAGTCCGCGAGCCCAACGCGCAGTGGTGAGCTGACATCGTGGTTCCCCGGCAGCACGAGCACCGGCAGATCGGTCGGCAACTCAGTCGCCAGCTCGGCGTACTCGGCCGGCAACCCGTGATCAGCCAGATCCCCACTCACCAGTACGACGTCCACCGGCGTACTGAATGAGCGCAGGTACGACGTCACGCGCCGAAGGCGGTCGCGAGGAACCTCGGTTCCGTCCAGATGCGGGTCACTCAAATGCGCGATGACGATCATTGCCCGACCCTAACTGCCGAACCAGGTCGGCTAACCGCAGAAACCGGTCGGCAGATCGCTGCACGGGACCAGACCGCCGCGCTCCAGCACCGGACGGGCCTGCGTCGAGCCGATGTAGTCGAGGAACGCCGCGGTGAGCGACTTCGGGTCGGGCGTCTTGTAGGTGTAGGCGTGCTCGACCTCCCAGAACCGGTACGACCGGTCCGCCACCTTCAACGTGTCCGGAGCGACCCCGTCGATCGTCGCGATCGAGATCTGCGGATACTTCCGGGCACTCCCGAGTTCGGCGTACCCGATCGCGCCCTCGATCTCGTTGACCCGGGTGAGCACCTCTTCCGTCGTACCGACCTCGCAGCGGTGGTACTTGGCGACCGCGTCGTCGTCGCGGGCGCAGTTGTCGGACGAGATCCCGAGTTCCTGGTCACCGGCGAGCGCCTTCTCCCGGAACACCCGGCGCGATCCGGAGTCCGGCCCGACCCGGCTGACCATCCGGATCGGCAGGTCGCGGCCACCGAGCACCTTCCAGTTGGTGATCTTGCCGCTGTAGATGTCGCGCAACTGCGTCGTACTCAGACCGTTGACATCGGCCGACCGGTTGATCGCGACCGCGAACACGACCACGGCGACCGGCTCGCCGCGCAGCTCGGGTGCGCTCTCGGCGGGACCGTCCGACATGGCGATCTGCCGGCTCGCCTGCTCCGCGTCCTTGGGGCCGAGCTCGGCCAGAGTACGGACGCCGTTGCGGCTGCCGTTCGCGGCGATGGTGATGTCGGCGTTCGTGCACTCGGTCGCATAGGCCGTCCGCAACTCGCGCATGGTCGGTTCCACCGCGGTCGATCCGATCACCCGGAGCTGACCCGACGAGCAGTCGTCCGGCGGCTGCAGCACGTCGACGAGGAAGAACGCGACCAGCGCTCCGACCAGCATCAATGACAATGCACCGAACGTGAGCGTACGGCGGCCCGGCCCGCGCGGGCGTGGTTCGTGGTAGACCCCGCCACCGGTCGAGCCGCCGGCCAGGTAACCCGAGTGGCTGACGCCCTGGCCGGTCCCGGACAGCACCAGCAGGAACTTGAAGTGGTCGCCCCGGTTGATCGCGATCCGCGGCAGCACGAGCTTGCTGGTGTCGACGAAGTTCGCCGGCGCGAGCCGCCGCTCGAGCATCTCGCCGAGCGAACTCGGCTGCGCCTCGGTCACCTTCAGCCCGACGATCTTGCGATCGGGGAACGCGAAGGCCACCTTCTCGTGCATGTCCTGAGGGTCGATGTCCATCCCGCCGGCGTTGTCCAGCCGGAGCAGGACGATGCTCGGATCCGTGACGACGGCGCCCTGGTGGCGAACCTCGACGTCCACCATCCGCTGGGTCTGGTCGGCCCGCGGATACACCCCGATCCGCGCGTCGACCTGAACGCGGTACACCAGCCGCTTGCGACGGAGGACATACCGGTCGATTAGCCACGCGGCCGCCGTACCGATGAGTGCGATCAGAGCGATGACGGTTTCGAGATTGACGGACGCGAAACCAGAGAAGTCGAACAACGTGCCCCCACTTCAGCGAAGGCAGGACGCTACTGCCCGACGGTGAACGGACGCTTACCGCACGATGACGCGCCGGTGGGAGTCGACCATTTCAGTCGAGGCCTTCGATGATGCGGAAGTCGCGCTCGAAGCCGTGGGGGAGTTCGGCCAGCGCCTCCTGATAGGACTCACTCTCGTAGGTGGCGACGGCCTGTTCGAAGCTGTCGAACTCGATCAGGACAACGCGCTCGGCGATTCCGGCTTCGTGGGCGACAACCCGGCTGCCGATGCCGGCGAGCAGCCGCCCGCTTGCGGCCTTGACTGCCGCGCCGGCCAGTTCGTTGTAGACATCAAATCCCTCAGGGTCTGTGATGGTGGGGTAGACGCTGACCCAGTAGCCCTTGGCCACGGTTCCTCCTGTGTTCGGAATTGATCATCAGAAATATTCATCCGTCGCCGGAGCGCGGTGGTCTCCAGCGCCAGGCCGAGCTCACGGATCGCCCGTGATGATCCATGTCTTCGTCTCGTTCGTCGTGGTCATGGGCCCGACGCTAAAGCTTCGAGCGCGCTCGAAAGCAAGCCGCACCGAGACTCGGGAGGCTACGAGCGGTCCGGCCCGCCGCCTTACCGGGTGATGACGCGCCGGGCCTGGGCTTGGTTGGCGGTCCGCCATCTGCGAGATTTGGCGGCATGGCTGAACAGGTTGACGTGGTCGTGATCGGGCTGGGTGTTGGTGGCGAGGAGGCCTCCGGCCGACTGGCCGAGGCAGGGCTGAACGTGGTGGGGATCGAGCCGCGGCTCGTCGGCGGCGAGTGCCCGTACTACGGGTGCATCCCGAGCAAGATGATGATCCGCGCCGCCAACCTGATCGCGGAGACCCGTCGCGTCGACGGCATGGCCGGTACGGCGTCCGTCCAGCCGGACTGGGCGCCGGTGGCGCAGCGGATCCGCGACGAGGCGACTGACAACTGGAACGACCAGGTCGCGGTCGACCGGCTGGTGAAGAAGGGCGTCACGTTCGTCCGCGAGCACGCCACGATCACCGGGCCGCGCACGGTGAAGGCAGGCGACCGGGAGTTCGAGGCGTCGAAGGGCATCGTCGTCGCGACCGGCACGGTGCCGCTGGTGCCGCCGATCGACGGCCTCGCCGGTACGCCGTTCTGGACGAACCAGGACGCGATTCGCGTGGAGACGCTGCCGGCCTCGCTGGTCGTGCTCGGCGGCGGCGCGATCGGGGTCGAACTCACCCAGGTCTTCGCGCGGTTCGGGGTTGCCGTGACGGTGATCGAGGGTGCCGAGCGGATCCTGGCGATGGAGGAGCCCGAGTCCGGCGACCTCGCTCGCGAAGCGCTCGAGCGCGACGGCGTGACCATCACCACCGGCGTGCACGCGTCGAAGGTCGCGTACGACGGCAACGAGTTCACCATCACCTTGGACGACGGCCGCACGGTCACCGGCGAGAAGTTGCTGGTGGCAACCGGTCGTCGGGTCGACATCAAGGGCCTCGGGCTGGATCAGGTCGGGATCGACGCAGACGCCCGCAAGATCGAGGTCGACGAGCACGTCCGGGCCGCCGACGGTGTCTGGGCCGTCGGCGATGTGACCGGGGTCGGCGCGTTCACCCACACCGCGATGTACCAGGCGAACATCGCCGTCCACGACATCCTCGGTACGCAGAATGCTCCGCTGGCGCGGTACCACGCGATGCCGCGGGTCACCTTCACCGATCCGGAGATCGGCGCGGTCGGGCTGACCGAGAAGCAGGCCCGCGAGCACGGCCTGAACATCGCGACCGGACTGACGCAGATCCCGTCGTCCTCGCGCGGCTGGATCCACAAGGCCGGCAACGAGGGCTTCATCAAACTCGTCGTCGACACGGACCGCGGCGTACTGGTCGGTGCCACCAGCGCCGGTCCGACCGGCGGTGAGGTGCTGAGCGCGCTCGCGATCGCCGTGCATGCCGCCGTACCTGTGCACTCTCTGCAACAGGTCATCTACGCATACCCGACCTTCCACCGCGCGATCGGTGATGCCCTCAAGGATCTCTGAGACTCCTGTTGCGATTCGGTCGCAACAGGATCAAGAATGTCCGCGTGCATGTTCCTGATGGGTTCTTCGACGCGCCGACGTCCATCGCCACCGGTCTGATCGCGGCCGGTGCGGTCGGCTTCAGCCTGCAGCGTGCCAACCGCGAGATCCGGGAAACCGGTCCCGCGCTGGCCGGGCTGACTGCCGCCTTCGTGTTCGCGGTGCAGATGGTGAACTTCCCGGTCGGCGCCGGCACCAGCGGCCACCTGCTCGGTGGTGCGCTGGCAGCCGCGCTCGTCGGCCCGTGGACCGCCGTACTGGTGATGTCGACGGTGCTGCTCGTGCAGGGACTACTGTTCGCCGACGGCGGCCTGACCGCCCTCGGTACGAACATCACGCTGATGGGCCTGATCACGGTCCTCGTCGGATACTTCATCACCCGCGCCCTGCTGCAGATCCTCCCGCGCCGCACCGGCAGCGTCGTACCGGCCGCGACCGTCGGTGCGCTCGTCTCCGTCCCGGTCGCGGCGCTGGCGTTCACCGGCCTGTACACGATCGGCGGCGCGGTCGACATCCCGATCGGCAAGCTCGCCACCGCGATGGTCGGCTGGCACATCCTCGTCGGCATCGGTGAGGCGGTCATCACGGCCGCCGTCCTCGGCGCGGTCGTCGCGACCCGGCCCGACCTCGTGTACGCCGCTCGCCACCTCCAGCCCGACCTGATCCTGGTCGATGCCGACGGCAACACTTCCACGGTCTCCCCGGACAAGCCCATCGCGGCCAGGCCCGCCGGCCGCTCGCTCGGGATTGGCGTCGCGATCACGCTCGTCGTTGCCGGTGGCGTCAGTCTGGTGGCGAGTGCGCATCCCGACGGCCTCGAGTTCGTCGGTGCCAAGCTCGGCTTCGAGAGCGCGGCCAAGGACTCCGCGGTCGCGGGCAGCCCGCTGGCCGACTACGGAGTGAGCGGGATCGGCAACGCCCAGGTCTCCGGTGCGCTCGCCGGCATCATCGGCGTACTGGTCACGATCGCCCTCGGCCTGGCCATCGCCAAGGTCGCCTCGCTCCGCACAAACAAAGCGTCGTGAGCGGAGACGGCCTGCTCGTCGCGGTCGACAGCAAGGTCCACCGGATCCCCGCACAGGTCAAGATCGTCGCCCTGTTCGTGTTCGTCCTGGCCGTCGTCTCGACCCCGGCGGCCAACTTCTGGGCCTTCGCCCTGTACGGCGCTTTGCTCGTCGCGGCGCTCGTGGTTGCGAAACTCCCGGTGCCCGTGGTCTCCCGGCGGCTCGCGGTGGAGACGCCGTTCATCGTGTTCGCGCTGCTGCTCCCGTTCGTGGCGACCGGACCGACGGTCGACGTACTCGGCCTGCAGTTGTCGCAGTCCGGCGTGCTGGGCGCGTGGAACATCCTGGCGAAGGGCACGCTCGGCGTGATCGCCGCGATCCTGCTGTCGGCCACGACCGGTCCCCGCGAACTGCTCGCCGGCCTCGAACGCCTGCGATTGCCGTCGACCCTCGTGGCGATCCTGTCGTTCATGGTTCGCTACCTCAGCGTCGTCTCCGATGATCTGCACCGGATGCGGATCGCCCGCGAATCCCGCGGGTACGTCGGCGGCCGAGCCGGGCACCTGAAGGCGATCGCCGGGGGAGTGGGCGCACTGTTCGTCCGCAGTTTCGAGCGTGGTGAGCGGGTGCACCTGGCGATGCAGTCGCGGGGTTACACCGGCCGGATGCCGCTGCTCGGAGAGGTCGGTGCGACCCGGGCTCAATGGATGGAAGGGCTGACGATCTCCCTGGCTGCGGTCGCCGTCGCGGTGACGGCTAGGGTTGTCGGCTTGTGAGCGGTCCCGCGATTCATGTCGAGCGTCTCGTCTTCGCCTACCCCGACGGGCGGCAGGCCCTGTACGGCGTCGATTTCACCGTCGAGCGTGGTGAGCGGGTGGCCTTGCTCGGCCCGAACGGCGCCGGCAAGACCACGCTCGTCCTGCACCTGAACGGGATCCTCGGCTCGGTCGCGGGTGGCTCGGGCAGTGGCCGGATCGAGATCGGCGGGACGGGTCTGCATCGCGATCACCTGCGCGTGATCCGGCGGAAGGTCGGCCTGGTCTTCCAGGATCCGGACGACCAGTTGTTCATGCCGACCGTGCGCGACGACGTCGCCTTCGGACCGGCGAACCTCGGCCTGCGCGGCGCCGAGCTGGACGACCGGGTACGCGAAGCGCTGGTCCAGGTCGGCATGCAGGATCACGCGGACCTCGCGCCGCACCACCTGTCCTACGGCCAGCGCCGCCGGGTTGCGGTGGCGACCGTGCTCGCGATGCGGCCTGAGGTGCTCGTGCTGGACGAGCCGTCGAGCAACCTCGACCCGGCCAGCCGGCGCGAGCTGGCCGACATTCTGACGGGTCTCGACGTGACCCTGCTGATGATCACCCACGACCTCCCGTACGCGCTGCAGCTGTGCGAGCGGAGCCTGCTGATGGACGGCGGCCGGATCGTCGCGGACGGCCGGACCCGGGACCTGCTCGGCGACGCCGAACTGATGAGCGCGCATCGGCTGGAGCTGCCGTACGGGTTCGACCCGCTGTCGGTGCCGGGCCCCGAAGGCCGCTGACCGACTCTAGAAATACGCGGCCAGTTTCTTACCAAGACCTTGTCTGTTACCCGCGAGTCGGCCATCGTGACTTTGAGTACTTCAGTCGCCACCCCTCGCACCCAAGGCGGTCCGCCCATGAAGTCCATCGTCAGCCTTCTGTCCGCCGCGGCCCTCGGCGCCGCGGTCCTTCTCAGTCCTGGTGTCGCGCACGCCGCGGTCAACTACGTTGCCCTCGGTGACTCCTACGCCTCCGGAGTCGGCACCCGCACCTACATCGAGAGCAGCGGCTCCTGCCAGCGCTCCACCAAGGCCTACCCGTACCTCGACGCCGCCCGGCTCGGCGCGAGCCTGACCTTCGTCGCCTGCTCCGGCGCCCGCGTCGCCGACGTCACGAACAACCAGTTGAGCGCGGTGACCAGCGCGGCCAACCGCATCACGGTCCAGGTCGGCGGGAACGACGCCGGCTTCTCCTCGGTGATCACCGAATGCGCCAAGCCCGCCTGGCTCGGCAACTGCGACACCGCGATCAACAACGCCCAGGCCACGATCAACAACACGATCCCCGGCCGGCTGAACGGTCTGTACGGCTCGATCCGGAGCCGCGCGGCCTCGGCGAAGGTGATCGTCGTCGGCTACCCGCGGCTGTTCAACGGCACCGACTGCAACGCCGGCACGTTCTTCAGCCCGGCCGAGATGACCCGCCTGAACCAGACGGCCGACCTGCTCAACGCGAAGATCAAAGCTGCCGCCGACGCCGCCGGCTTCTCGTGGGTGAACCCGACCTCAGCCTTCATCGGCCACGCCGTCTGCGGCAGCCCCGAATGGATCAACGGCCTGTCCAACCCGGTCAGCGAGTCCTACCACCCCAACGTCGCCGGCCAAGCCGCCTACGCCAACCTGGTAGCCCCCGCCCTCCAGAAGAGCTGAACCAACAACGTCCGAACGATCGGAGGGCCCGCCTCCGATCGTTCGGACGTTAACACCCCGTCGCGCGTAACGTCCGAAGGATCGGAGGGCCCGCCTCCGGTCCTTCGGACGTTGTGAGCTACTCGGTGGCGACGTAGTCGCGGAGGTGTTCGGCGGTGAGGGTCGGGCTGGACTCGACCAGGTCGGCCGGGGTACCGGTGAAGACGACCTGGCCGCCGTCGTGGCCGGCACCGGGGCCGATGTCGATCAGCCAGTCCGCGTGCGCCATCACGGCTTGGTGGTGCTCGATGACGATCACGGTGTTGCCGTCCTCGACCAACTTGTCGAGCATCGTCAGCAGGGCGTCCACATCGGCCAGGTGCAGCCCGGTCGTCGGCTCGTCGAGGATGTAGATCGAGCCGCTCTTGCCCATGTTGATCGCCAGCTTCAGCCGCTGCCGCTCGCCACCGGACAGCGTGGTCAGCGGTTGTCCGAGCCCGATGTAGCCGAGGCCGACGGCCGACAACCGGTCCAGGATCATCCGGGCCGGACCCTTCACGAAGAACTCCCGGGCCTCGGTCACGGTCATCCGCAGGACCTCGCTGATGTTCTTGTCCCGCAGCTTGTAGGCGAGCACCTCGGCCGTGAACCGCGCGCCGTTGCAGACCTCGCAGACCGACGCCACCTCGGCCATCATCGCGAGATCGGTGTAGACCAGCCCGATGCCCTTGCAGGACGGGCAGGCACCGACCGAGTTCGCGCTGAACAGCCCCGGCTTCACGCCGTTCGCCTTCGCGAACTCCGCCCGGATCGGGTCCAGCAATCCGGTGTACGTCGCTGGGTTGCTGCGCTTGGACCCGCGGATCGGCTCCTGCCCAGCCACGATCACCCCCGGCCGACCGGCCAGCGAGCCGTGGATCAGCGAACTCTTGCCCGACCCGGCCACCCCGGTGACCACAGTCAGCACGCCCAACGGGATGTCGACGCTGACATCGCGCAGGTTGTTCAGGTTCGCGTTCTCGATCACGAGCTTCCCAGTAGGTCGCCGTACGTCGTCCCGTACGGCGACCCGGTGATCCAGATAGCGGCCGGTCAACGTGCCGGACCGCTTCAACCCGTCCAGATCACCGGCATAACAAAGCCGACCGCCGGCCTGACCGGCTCCCGGACCGAGGTCGACGACGTGGTCGGCGATCCGGATCGTCTCCGGCTTGTGCTCGACGACCAGCACGGTGTTGCCCTTGTCGCGCAGCTGGATCAGCAGGTCGTTCATCCGCTGGATGTCGTGCGGATGCAACCCGACCGTCGGCTCGTCGAAGACGTACGTGACATCGCTCAGGCTGGAACCGAGGTGCCGGACCAGCTTCACCCGCTGCGCCTCACCACCCGACAGCGTGCCCGATTCCCGATCGAGGCTGAGATAGCCCAGCCCGATGGTGACCATCGAGTCGAGTGTCTGCCGCAGCCCGTCAAGCATCGGGCCGACGCCGGGGTGTTCGACCCCGGCCACGAACTTGGCCAGATCGCTGATCTGCATCGACGAGCAGTCGCCGATCGTGCGGCCGTTGATGGTGACCGAGCGGGCGGCCTCGTTGAGTCGCGCGCCACCACACGACGAGCAGGTCGCCTGCCGCACCGCGCGCTCCCCGAATGCACGAGCCGGAGCCTGCAACGCGTCCAGATCCTTACCGACGTACTGGCGTTTGATCTTGGCGGCGAGTCCTTCGAAGGTGAGGTTGCTCTTGCCGATCTTGACCTTCATCGGCTCCTGCCAGAGGAACTGCTGCCAGGTCTCGGCCGGATAGTCGCGCAGCGGCAGGTCCGGATCGAACAGACCGGACTGGGAGAACAGCTGGTACCACCAGGTCTCGGGACCGTATCCAGGCGCCTTGATCGCGCCTTCCTTCAAACTGAGGCCGGTGTCGACGAGTTCGTCGATGACCAGCTCGGTGGTCCGGCCGAGCCCCTCACAGGCCGGGCACATCCCCTCGGCACGGTTGAAGCTGAAGGCCGAGGGCGGTCCGACGTACGGCGTACCGGCGCGACTGAACAGCACCCGCAGCATGGTGTGCGCATCGGTGGCGGTGCCGACCGTGGATCGGGAGTTGGCACCGATCCGCTCCTGGTCGACGACGATGGCTGCGGACAGGTTCCGCAGGGCGTCCACGTCCGGCCGGGCCAGACTGGGCATGAAATTCTGGACGAACGCGGTGTAGGTCTCGTTGATGAGTCGCTGGGACTCGGCGGCGATGGTGTCGAAGACGAGCGACGACTTCCCGGACCCGGAGACTCCGGTGAACACGGTCAGGCGGCGTTTGGGGATGTCGAGCGAGACGCCGGCGAGGTTGTTCTCGCGGGCCCCGCGGACCTCGATCAGGTCGTGGCTGTCAGCGGCCGGGTGACCGGTCGGAGCGGTCGAATCGGTAGCAGGCATCCTTCAATCCTCCCATTGAACCGCCGATGAAGACTTTGCCGCGAGACCCCCCGCTGCGGCGGCGCGGAAAGTTTCGACACGACGTGAAGGATGTGAGAATGTCCGGCATGCGAGCCACCGTGAAAGACGTCGCGAAACTGGCCGGGGTGTCCCCGAAGACGGTCTCCAATGTCATCAACGGTGTGGTGTTCGTCCGGCCGGAGACGCGGGCCCGGGTCGAGCAGGCGCTCAGCGAGCTCGACTACGTGCCGAACATGAGCGCCCGCGGCCTGCGCAACGGCCGCACCGGCATGATCGCCCTGGCCCTCCCGGACCTGCTCCGGCCGTACTCGGCCGAGATCGTGCACCTGGTCGTCGAGCTGGCCCACGAGCGCGGCTGGGGTGTGCAGATCGAGCAGACCGCGTCCGAGCCGAGGCGTGAGTTCGAGCTGCTGTCGAAGGCCCGCGCGTACCTGGTCGACGGCCTGATCCTGAACCCGGTCAACCTCGACGACAGCGCAGTCCTGTCCGCCGGGCCGCTGCCGCCACTCGTCCTGATTGGTGACGTCGACCAGGACTTAGTCAGCCAGGTGGCGATCGACAACGTCGCCGCGGCCCGCGACATGACCCGGCACCTGATCGCGCGCGGCTGCCGCCGGATCGTCGCCGTCGGTACGCCGGAAATCCCGCGCGGCTCCAGTGGCGCCGGCGTACTGGGCAGTGTCGCCGAAGCACCCGGTACGGCGGCCTCCCGGCTGCGGACCGCGGGTTATCGGCAGGCGCTCGAGGAAGCCGGCATCCCGAACGACCCCGCTCTGGAGATCGGGCTGGACCGCTGGCGGCCCGAGGGCGCGGCCACGGTGGTGGGGAAGTACCTGGGCGATCACGAGCTGCCCGATGCGTTCTTCTGTTTCACCGACACCCTGGCCTCGGGTGCGCTCTCCGCGCTCTGGGGCGCCGGAGTCGCCGTACCGGACCAGACCCTGGTCGCCGGGTTCGACAACGTTCTCGAGAGCCAGTTCATGATCCCGCCACTGACCACGGTCGACTTCGACCGGCGCGCGTTCGTCGGCGCTGCACTCGGGCTGCTGGAGGAGCGGATGGCCGACAAGAACGCCGCCCCGCGCCGCGTGATCGTCCCGCACCGGGTAATCGAGCGGGTCAGCACCACGCGCTGATCCACACACTCCCGCGCAAAAACAAACACAAACACTTGTCAACGGATTCCAACGATGTAATCATCCAGGAGCCCCTGCGAAGGAGACCTGAATGAGTGCGTTGGACCAGCATTTCTCCCGGCGCCGGTTGCTCGGAACGACGGCAGCGATCGCCGGTGGCGGTCTGTTGCTGGGATGCTCACCCGGAGCGTCCCGGTCGGCCGCCGATCTCAGCTACTGGCACCTGATGACCGGCGGAGACGGGATCGTGATGGCCGGCCTGGTGGACGCCGTCAACGGCCAGAACCTCGGCTTCAGTGCGACCCAGACTGTGCTGGCCTGGGGACCGCCGTACTACACGAAACTCGCGATGGCCTCGGCCGGTGGCCGTGCGCCCGACCTCGCGATCATGCACGCGTCGCGGATCGCCGGCTACGCGCCCGGCGGCCTGCTCGAACCGTGGGACCTCGACCTGCTGGCGGAGGTGGGGCTGCGCGAGAGCGACTTCCCGCCGCTGGTGTGGCAGAAGGGCCTGTACGACGGGAAGCTGTACTCGATCGCGCTCGACACCCACCCGTTCGTCCTCTACTACAACACCGAGCACGCCGAGAAGGCCGGCGTTACTGACGCGTTGCAGACGATGAAGTCCCCGGAGGAGTTCACCGAGGCCGCGCGCAAGCTGCAGAAGGTGACCGGCAAGCACGGTCTCTCGTACGGCTACCTCGGCGACGGCTCGCAGATGTGGCGGCTGTTCTACACGTTCTACCGCCAGCAGAACGCCGAGATGAAGCTCGTCCCGGGACAGAAGGCCCAGGTGGACGAGGCTGCCGCGGTGAAAACCTTGAAGTTCGTGCAGTCGCTCCTGGACGACACGATCGCCACCAAGGCCGGAGACGGCGGTACGGCGACCAGCGAGTTCCTGCACGGTGAGAGCGGGATGCTGTTCGGCGGTGTCTGGGAGCTGCCGACGCTCAAAGAATCGAAACTGCAGTTCGACGCGCGCCCCATTCCAACGTTGTTCGGGACGGACGCGGCGTACGCGGACTCGCACACGTTCGTGCTGCCGCGGCAGTCGAAGGTCGATCCGGAACGACGGCGGCACACCTACCAACTGGTCGCCGAGATCCTCAAGCGGTCGGTGAAATGGGCCGGCGCCGGCCACATCCCGGCGTACCAGCCGGTGGTGAAGAGCACGGAGTACCAGGCGCTCAAGCCGCAGTCGAACTACGCGGACATCCCTGGCTACGTGAACTACGACCCGGATGCGTGGTTCGGGGGTGCCGGGAGCGACTTCCACCGGTACTTCGCCGAGAACGTCCAGAACGTGTATCTCGGGAACGGGGATCCGGCTGCCGGGTTCGAAGGATTCGTGAAGCGGCTGAACGTGCTGCTCGACCGTCCGCAGCCGCTATGAGCGGGGCTGCGGTGACTGAGCCTGCAGTGACTGAGCCGGCTGTGAGAAGGGAGGGGACGATGTCGAACCGACGGGGCGAGAGCCTCACCGGATGGGCGTTCGCGGCACCGTTCGCCGTACTGTTCGCGCTGTTTCTGGTGGTGCCCGCGATCTACGGGCTCTATCTCAGCTTCACCGGCGCAACGCTGACCGGATCAGGTGGCGAACTGCTCGGCTTCGCGAACTACGCCGAAGCACTGACCGACCCCGACATGTGGCGGTCGCTCGGCAACACCTTGTGGTTCACGGTCCTGAGCACGGTGCCGCTGGTCGTGTTGTCGCTGGCGTTCGCGTTGCTCGTGAACCTCGGGCTGCCTGGACGCTGGCTGTGGCGGCTGTCGTTCTTCCTGCCGTACCTACTCGCCTCGACGGTCGTGGTGATGTTCTGGTCCTGGATGTACAACCCGAAGCTGGGCCTGATCAACGGTGTGCTGGCCGAGTTCGGGATCGCGCCGGTGGCGTGGTTGCAGGATCCGAACGTTGCGATGATCTCGGTCGTGGTCACCACGTTGTGGTGGACGATCGGCTTCAACTTCCTGCTCTACCTGGCCGCGCTGCAGAATATTCCCGAGCAGCAGTTCGAGGCGGCCGCGATCGACGGCGCCGGCAAATGGCGGCAGCTGTTCTCGATCGTGATCCCGCAGCTCGCGCCGACGACGGGCCTGATCCTGACGCTGCAGATTCTCGCGTCGCTCAAGGTCTTCGACCAGATCTACATGCTGACGAATGGCGGTCCGGCCGGGTCGACGCGCTCGGTCGTGCAGTACATCTACGAGTCCGGCTTCACCGGCTACCGCTTCGGTTACTCGTCAGCCATCTCGTACCTGTTCTTCGCGATCATCGTGCTGGTGTCGCTGGCGCAGTACAAACTGATCAACCGCAGGAGTTCCGTATGAGCACCTACACGTTGTCGCGCGGAATCAACGGCCGTATCAAGCAAGGACATAAGCCGGGGGAGAACCCGTGGAGTGTCTCGCGGATGGTTGCCCTGCTGGTGCTGGCGTTCCTGGCCGCCACGTGGCTGGTGCCGTTTGCGTGGGCTGTCCTGACATCACTGAAGAGTGAGGCGGACGCCGGTGCCTCGTCGATCAGTCTCAATCCGCCGGATGGGTTGGGCCTCGAGGCCTACCGCAAGGTGCTGTCGGCCGGCGACATCCCGGCCTGGGCCTGGAACAGTCTGCTGACGTCGATCGCGATCACGCTGATCACGGTCGCCACCTCCGCGCTGGCGGGCTACGCGTTCTCGCGGATTTCCTTCCGTGGCAGGAGATGGCTGTACGCCGCGATCATTGCCGCGATCATCATTCCGCCGCAGTTGCTGATCGTGCCGCTGTTCCGGCAGATGCTGGCCTTCAATCTCGTCGACACCTACTGGGGCATCATCCTGCCGCAGGCGTTCGCGCCCGCGATGGTGCTGATCCTCAAGCGGTTCTTCGACCAGATCCCGGTGGAGCTGGAGGACGCGGCCCGGGTGGACGGCGCGAACCGGTTGCGGGTGTTCTGGTCGATCGTGTTGCCCTTGTCACGTCCGATCCTGGCCGCGGTCGCGATCTTCGTGTTCATCGGTGCCTGGAACAACTTCCTCTGGCCGTTCATCGTGACCACCGACGCGGACCTGATGACGTTGCCGGTCGGGCTGCAGACGGTGAAAAGCGCCTATGGCCTGCAGTATGCACAAAACATGGCCTCCGCAATTCTCGCCGCGTTGCCGCTCGTGGTGGTGTTCCTGTTCTTCCAGCGCCAGATCATCAAGGGCATCGCCACCACCGGATTCGGTGGCCAGTAAGGCGGTGCTCAGTAAGGCGGTACTCAGTAAGGCCGTGCTTACCAAAGATGGGCGCAAATTTTCCTGACAGGACAACGTCCGTACGAAAACTGGACAACAGTTCCGGAACCCGGGATTCCTGAACTCATCCCTTGAAAACCTCGTCACTCTCAGCAAGGCTTCACGGATCACTTCCGCGTCGTTTCCGGGTGCGGACAGGACGGGGGAGTGTGCGGCTGCATGAAATCGTGCAGCCGCGCCAGCTGTCACTCGGGGGTTGTAACGACAAGAAGGGGGACGTGTGTCAGCGATGACAAGGCTCGCCGAGCAGTGCCGTGATGTGAGGAGTCACGGCAACGGAGGTCTCGGACGGGCTTCGATCCAACCGGCGGTCTGCACCGGCATCCACGAGGTGAACTCGTCGATCCCGTCGGTGCAACCGCGACGCGTGGCGGTGCTCAGACTGAGCAACGGAATGACCACCACGCTGCGACTCGGTGAAGGCGCCACGGCGCCGGAGCGAGGCGCCACTGTGTTCGTCCGGGGAGGCCGTGGGATGGGCGACCAGCCTGCCTCAGGTGGGGTCATCCTCGCGTCGGCCGCACCGAACTGAACACACTCGAGGTCCAGTCCACCGGGCTGAATCAGTGACTCGCCGGTCTCAGGTCCCAACGCCGAGCTGAGGCCGGCAAGTCCCTGCCGAGGGCCCAGAGGTCTGTCCTGCAAGGCTTTCCGAGCTGCCGGTGCTGATCCAATCGGCTGATCAGTCGGCTGCTTGGTCGGGTATGGCCGTCATCAGCGCGCGGATCTCCACGGGGGAGAAGCGCGCCTCCGGGAGGCGCACGGCCAGCTCGGTCGCGCGCTCGAGCGAACACTCGACCAGGTAGTAGCCGGCCAGCAATTCCTTGGCCTCGGTGAACGGGCCGTCGGTCACCACCGGTACGCCGTCCTGCGGCTGCACGACGCGCGCTCCGGCGGTGGTGAGTCCGTCGGCGGCGATGAACTCACCGGCCGCCCGCATCTCGGCGACCAGAGCACGATGGGCGTCGTACACCTCGTCCATGCCCGCGGCGCGCATCGACTCCCAGGCCTCGCTGTTCCCGTAGATCAGCAGCATGTATTTCATACCGCCAAACTACTGAGTCATCAGGCCGGGTCACCAGGTCACGGTCACCGGGTCGCGGTCACCAGGTCGCGCCGGCGGGTGCCTTGGTGACGGCGTTCAGCCGGTTGAACAGGTTGGTGAGGCTGATCATCAGGATGATCGCGGCCAGCTGCGGCTCGTCGTAGTGCTTGGCGGCGGCCGTCCAGGTCGCGTCCGACACTGCCTCGGGGCTATCCGCGATCCGGGTCGCTTCCTCGGTGAGGGCGAGCGCCGAGCGCTCCGCCTCGGTGAACAGGTCGGACTCCCGCCAGGCGGCCACCTGGTGCAGCCGCTCGTCGGTCTCGCCGTTCTTGAGCGCCGACTTGATTCCGCCGTACACGCAGGCCGAGCAGCCGTTGATCTGGCTCGCCCGCAGATGGACGAGTTCCAGGACGGCACCCGGCGCTCCGCCTTGGTGGATGGCCTTGAAGATGTTCTGGATGCCCTTCATGGCGTCCGGCAGAAGGGCGGTCGGGTGGGTCATGCGAGCAGTCATGGGTCGTACTCCTGGTTCCGTTGGGGTGTCTTCACTCCCTCGACGGATCTCGGCGCCAGGATGTGACAGCGGTCTGCAGATCTTTTCGGACCCGCTCCCCGACGGATACGGTCAAGTCCGAATACTGAGCCGTCAGGCAGACCGGTCCGGAATATTCCGCCCGGACCAGTGCCGCGTGAACGGCGGTCCAGTCGGACATCCCTTCGTCGGCCTGCCCGAAATGCGTTCTCCAGCTACGCGCGTTCTTGCGATACTCCGCGTTCTTGAGATTCACGATCCCGAGACGCGCGGCCCCGAGCTCGATCGTGATCGCGGGATCATCACCGGCCAATGCGTCATGAGCCGCGTCCCAGACCAGCCGGAAATGCTCCGGCAGCCCGTCCAGCAACTGCATGACCCCGAGCGTCGACGAAACGAACCGCCCGTGATGCGGCTGCACTCCGACCTGAACGCCATACCGCTCGGCCAGTACGGCGGACGCTTCGAGCTGCTCGCGATTCCGCCGTACCGAGGCCGCGTAACCGTCGTCGCCGAGCGGCGCCATGATCCGGATCATCCGAACCCCGGCCGCCGCGCAGGCTGCGAAGACCGGCTCGGTGAGGTCGGAGGCCACGCTGATCGGCTCGATGCCCTCAGCACGCAGTTGCTTGGTGAACGTCGGCAGCTCGGCCTCCGCGGTCGCCGTCGTCACATACGCCGTGTCCCGGACCGGGATCTCGGCGCCGGCGAACCCGAGACCGGCGATCAGCCGGCCGAGCTCGTTGCCCGGCAGCCCGGCCCAGGGTTTGGTGAAGACGGACCAGAGATACGTCATGCTCAGCGGCCTCCCAGCCCACTCATCGTGATACCCCGGATAAACCAGCGCTGCGTCAGGAAGAACAGCACGATCAACGGGACGGTCGTTACGGTGGCGGCCATCAGCAACAGGTTCCACTGGGTGCCGTT
This sequence comes from Kribbella albertanoniae, assembly GCF_004348455.1. Classification (GTDB taxonomy): domain Bacteria; phylum Actinomycetota; class Actinomycetes; order Propionibacteriales; family Kribbellaceae; genus Kribbella; species Kribbella albertanoniae. Next base: position 10,423 of record NZ_SMKA01000093.1, on the reverse strand, counting down.
GGTGTCCTGGAACACCTGCAGACCGACGGACGCCGTACGGGTCGCGTCGCTGTTGGAGATGACCAGGGGCCAGAGCAGGTTGTTCCATTGACCGATGAACTTGAAGACCGCGAGCGTTGCGATGGCCGGGACCGCCAGCGGCACGATCACCCGGACGAACGCCTGCCACCGGTTCGCGCCGTCCAGCCGGGCGGCCTCCTCGTAGTCGCGGGGGATGCCGAGGAAGAACTGGCGCAGCAGGAACACGCCGATCGCGGTGAACGCGTGCGGCAGGATCATCCCCGGCCAGGTGTCGATGCCCTGCAGCTTCGCGACCAGCACGAACTGCGGGATCAGTGTCACCTGGGACGGAATCATCAGCGTGGCAAGGTAGATCCCGAACAACCAGCTGCGGCCGGGGAAGTTCAGCCGGGCGAACGCGTACGCCGCGAGGGCAGCCGTGGCGGTCTCCAGCAACGTGGTGCCGGCAGCGAAGTAGATCGTGTTCAGCAGGTACTTGCCGAGCGGGACGAGCTCGAACGCGCGGGTCAGATTCTCCGGGTGCCAGCTGCTCGGCCAGAACGACGGCTTCGCGGCCATCGACTCGGCATCGGACTGGAAGGCCACGAGCACCATCATCACGACCGGGACCAATGTGATCGCGGTGACGACGAAGCAGGTGAAGACGATCAGCTTCCTGCGGAGTTCGCTAGTTGTCATAGTGCACCAGCTTTCGCTGCATCGTGAACTGGGCCGCGGTGATCAGCACGATGAACCCGAACAGCACCAGCGACTGGGCGGCGGCGTACCCCTGGTCGTAGTTCTCGAAGCCGGTCCGGTAGATGTACATGACGAGTGTGGTGGTGCGGGTGCCCGGGCCACCGTTCGTCATGATGAGCGCCTGGTCGAACACCTGGAACGAACCGATGATCGATGTCACGATCACGAAGAACAACGCCGGTGAGAGCATCGGCAGGGTGATGTTGCGGAAGCTCTGCCAGGTTGACGTGCCGTCCACCCGGGCCGCTTCGTAGAGCTGTTGCGGGATCGCTTGCAACCCGGCGAGGAAGACGACCATGCCGAAGCCGAAGCTCTTCCAGACGCTCATCGCGATCAGCGCGGGCATCGCCCAGGTGTCCGAGATCAGCCACTGCGGGCCGCTGATGCCGAACCATCCGAGCACGGCGTTCACCAGGCCGTCGTGCGGGATGTAGAGCCAGATCCAGACGAACGCGACTGCCACCGTGATCGTTGCGTACGGCAACAGCAAGAGCGAGCGGAAGACCGCGACCCGCTTCAGGCCCTGGTTCAGCAGGAGTGCGAGCGCGAGGCTGACCAGGATGGTCAGCGGGACGCTGACAAGCGTGAAGTACGCCGTGTTGCCGAGCGCGGACCAGAATGTCGGATCGGGACCGAGGCGGGCGAAGTTGCGCAGCCCGGCCCAGGTGGGTGCGCTGAAGAGGTTCCAGTCGAGTAGTGAGATGACGCCGGCGGCGATCACGGGTCCGGCGGTGAAGCTCAGGAAGCCGATCAGGCTGGGCAGGATGAACAGCCAGGCGGTGAGCGACTCACGGTTGCGCCAGCGCGGGGTCGGCTTTGAGTTGGTGGTGTTTGTCGTCGGTGCTGCGGCCGCGGGTGGTGCGGTGTCGACGGCCATGGTTCACCCCTTCCTGGCGGTGGCTTGGCGGACGGTGTCCTGGTGCTGACGCATCAGGATGTCCAGGCGCGGGGTGAGTCCGGCGATCGCGTCGGTGACCGAGACCTGGCCGAGGAAGGTTCGCGGCAGGTCCTGGCCGAGGAGTTGTTTGACCTGGTTCCAGTTGGTGGTGACGTCGAACGCGTGCCCGCCGGCGATCTTGCCGGCCAGGATCTCCTGAACGATCCCGAGGTTGTCCGGTGGTGCCTTGAACGCGCTGCCGGCGCTGAGCCGGGCCGGGTTGTTGCGGCCGGCCTTCGCGTAGATGTCGAGTGCGCCGGTACTCGTGAGGGTCTTGAGCAGCTTCCACGCGAGATCGAGCTCGGCTCCTTCGCGTACCCCCGATGGAATCGCGAAGCTGGATCCAGACACCCGCGGCGTACTCCCGGCGGCTCCGGCCGGGAACGGGATCACGTCCCAGTCGAACTTCGCCTTGCGGACGTTGACGACCTGCCACGGGCCGTTCTGCATGAACGCGACGTTGCCCTGGATGAAGTTGGACAGCGAACTCTCGGTGACCAGGTTCTTGATCGGTGGTGTGACCTTGTCCTGCACGAACAGGTCAATGACGAATTGGATCGCCTCCAGTGCTTGCGGTTCGCCCAGTGTGCTGCGGTCCGCGGCGTCGTTCATCACGTTGCCGCCGGCGCAGTAGATCCAGGAGACGAGGTCGTCGATCGCCGGTGCGCAAGTGAAGCCGTATTGACCGTCGCCGGTAAGTTGCTTGGCCAGGTCCCTGAAGGTTGCCCATGGCATCGGCTCGGTCCGGGACGGTAGTGGGATGCCTTGTTTCTGCAGCAGCGTCTTGTTGTAGTACATGACGGTCGGGGCGACATCGAAACCGATCCCGTAGGTCTTCCCGTTGAAACTCGAGAGGCGACGGCTGGTCGGGTAGAAGTCGTCGAGATCGAAGTCCGGGTCGGCCGCGATCAGGTCGTCGAGTGGCCGGTGCGCACCACGGGCGGCGTACGTCGGGATCAGGGTGCCGTTGATCGCGGTGACCAGGCTCGCGGTCCCGCTGACGAGTTGCAGGTCGAGCTTGGTCGGGTAACCGCTGGACGGGGTCAGGGTCGGGACCGACTTCACGCCGAGCTGTTGCTCGACGTACTGGCTGAAGTCTTCCCAGACCTTCTTCTCCGCGGCGCTGCTCGACCACATCGCCCAGGTCGCGGCGCCTGAGGGCGGGCCGGTTGAGCATCCGGTGACGGCCGCCCCCAGGCCGGCCAGTCCGGTGAGTTCGAGAAAGCTGCGGCGGGACAGCTTGGCTGGCATAGCTCTCCTCGGGATGTTGCGTTCGTGCTACTTGAAGGCAAGTTCGATCGCTTCGGCGCGGATGCGCTCTTCGTCGACCTGAACGCCCAGGCCTGGGGCGGTGGGGACCGTTGCGACGGCCTTGGTGATGGTGAGCCCTTCGACATAAAGGTCCGAGAGCAGCTCCGGACCGTTGAGCTCGGCGGGCAATGCAAGCTCAAGCTGGCTGAAGACGTGCAGCGCTGCGGCGAACGCGATCCCGCAGTCGGTGAGTCCGCTCGCGAGAACCTCGAGTCCGCCAGAGAGCGCTATCTGGGCGGTCTTGAGCGCGTTCCGCAGGCCGCCGGACTTGCAGATCTTGACCACGACCAGATCGGCCGCATCCAGGCGGATCACCCGGGCGAGATCCTGCGCGGAGAAGCTGCCCTCATCGATCGCGATCGGGAGATCGATCAGGCCGCGCAGCCGGGCCATCGCGAGCGTGTCCGTGCTCGGAACGGGTTGCTCGACACAGTGGATCGTGCGGACATCGCGGGTGCGGTCGAGCAGCTGTTTGAGCGCGCTCGGCCGGTACGACTGGTTGGCGTCGAGCCACAGCGGCTTGCCACCGGCGACCTCGGCCACCGTCCGGATCGCCGCAGCATCAGCGTCCAGATCGCCACCGATCTTCACCTTGTACGCCGCATAGTCCGACGACTGGACGGCGTGATCGCGGACCGTGTCCTGGTCGCCGACACCGATCGCGGAGCACAGCGGGATCTCGTCGTGCACCTTGCCGCCGAGCAGCGCGTGGACCGGGACCCCGGCCAGCTTGCCGGCCGCGTCGTGCATCGCGACATCGACGGCGGCACGGGCGAACGGGAAACCGTTCGAGACCGCTGGGCTCAGGCGCTTGGCGGCCCGTTGATGGAAGAGTTCGATGTCGAACGGAGTGAGGTCGAGCAGGATCGGCGTCAGATGGCGGCGGATGATGACGGCCATCGTCTCGGCGGTCTCGTAGCTCCAGCTGGGGAGCGCTCTCTGCTCACCCCAACCGACCACGCCGTCCTCGGTCGTCAGCTTCACGAAGATCACCGCGGCAGCCTGATCCGGCCGGCTGTCCGGCGCTCCGACCGCGCCGCTCCCGAGGACGAACTTCCGCGCGAACGGCACGGCGACGGCAAAGACCTCGACCTGTCTGATCTTCGACATGGCAGTCCTCTCTGTGCTCTCAGTCCTCTCAGGCCGCGATCGACCAGACGGCCGGGTCGACGAAGCTCGGTCCGCGGGTGCCGTGGTCGAGCCACCGGAGTGCGTCGCCGAGTACGTAGCCGGCGAGCGCGAGGTGACCTTCGGCGGTGTCGCCGGCGATGTGCGGGGTGAGCAGGAGATTCGCGTTCGCGAGAACGCGCTCTCCGAAGGTCGGCGGCTCGGGATCGTAGACGTCGAGAGCGGCGTACAGGCGACCGTCGAGAACATGGTCCAGGAGAGCCTGCTGATCGATCGCGGGTCCGCGCGAGGAGTTGACCACGACCGCGCCGTCCGGGATCCGGCCGATCAGCTCGCGCGTGATCATGCCCTTGGTCTCGGGAACGTTCGGAACATGGATGCTCAAGAACGCGCTCTCTACCGCCTCGCCGATCTCAACCGTGCGCACCCCGAGATCGGCCGCGTTCTCAGCGCTCAGGTACGGGTCGTAGACGACGAGGTCGCAGCCGAAGGGCTTGAGTAACGTGATCAGCGCTCGAGCGGTACTGCTCGCTCCGATGATCCCGACCTTCGCCCCGGCCAATTCATGACCGCGGAACCCGGCCTGCTTCCACCCGCCGGCCCGGATCGCGCCGTCGAACCGGGGGAGTCGCCGGGCTTGCGTGAGCATCGCGGCGAGGCAGTACTCGCCGACCGACCACGCGATCCGCGGGCCCGCCGAGAACACGGCGATCCCTTGATCAAGGATGGCCGGATCGATCAGGTTCTTCACGGTTCCGGCTGCGTGCGCGACCACCTTCGGCCCGGTTCCGCCGGACCACAGTTCCTTGCCGAGTGTCGGCGTACCCCAGCTCGTCAGGACGACGTCGGCGCCGGCCACCAGGTCGGGTACCGCTGCGGGGTCGAGGGCAGCCGGCTTGGCCGGGTCATCCACGCCGGCCAAGTGCTCTTCGGTGGCCCAGACGACCTCGAACCGCTCGCCGAGCAGGCGCCGGGTCGCGGCGTCCACCACGTCCGCGGCCCGTGCGGGTGACATCAGCGCGGCAAGTCTCAGGCCGGCGCCAGGCGCAGATTGGGGCGCAGAGTCAGGCACAGGGTCAGCTCCTCGGTTGGTCATTGGCTCGACGGTAGGCGCTTTCCGTTATGCAGGTCCAAGCCCGATTTCGCATGAACCGATACCGTGCCGGTATGGATCTCTCGCTCCAGCAGTTGCGCGGCTTCGTCGCCGTGGCCGAGGAACTGCACTACGGCCGCGCCGCCCAGCGCCTCAACCTGACCCAGCCGCCGCTGACCCGGCAGATCCAGGGGATAGAGCGCTCTCTGGGTGTCCGGCTTTTCGACCGGACCGGCCGGGGCGTGAGACTCACTGCCGCTGGAGATGCGTTTCTCGATCACGCCCGCCGCGTTCTCGCGTTGCTCGAGGTCGCTCCGGAGGCTGCTCGCCGCGCGGCGGACGGGCACACCGGAACGCTCCGGATCGCGTTCACGGCGATCGGGGCGTACGCCGTACTGGCCGATTTCCTGACCACCGTCGGCGAGTACGCGCCGGCCGTGACCGCGGAGCTCACGGAGTTGGTCAGCCCGGATCAGTTCGCGGCGCTGGCGAAGCTGGAGATCGACATCGGGCTGGTGCGTCCGCCGATCCCGGACCAGTTCGCGTCGGTGCTCGTGCACTCCGAGGATCTCGTGCTCGCCGTACCGGCGGATCATCCGCTGGCAGTCGGCGACTCGGCGGTGTCGCTGGCCGATGTCACCGAGGAGTACATCGGGTACAGCCCGGAGGGTTCGCAGTACCTGCATGACATCTGCGCGGCGATGATCGGCATGGATCGGTACGCCGTGAGTCAGTTGGCGTCGCAGGTTCCGACGATGCTGGCGCTGGTGCGGGCCGGGTTGGGGTGTGCGTTGATCCCGCGGTCGATCATGGCGATGCGGGTCGAAGGGGTCAGCTACCGTGAACTGGACGCGTCCGACGCGCATTCGGTGACGTTGCATGCTTGCTGGAGTCCGGACAATCCGAACCCGGCGTTGCAGCGGCTGACGGCAAGCTTGACTTCGAGTGCGCTCTAACTCGTACGCTCGCAGCATGACTGGACAGCACGCGATCGGCTCGGGATTCGGGCACGACAGCACCGCGGACGACGTACTTGCCGGCATCGACCTGACCGGCAAGCTGGCGGTCGTCACCGGTGGATATTCCGGCCTCGGCCTGGAGACGACCCGGGCGTTGGTGAAGGCCGGCGCGCACGTGGTGGTCCCGGCCCGCCGCCCGACCGCAGCCAAAGAAGCTCTCTCTGAGATCCCCGGGGTAGAGATCGATGAGCTGGATCTGGGTGATCTCGAGAGCGTTCGAGCTTTCGCGGACCGGTTTCTCGCGTCCGGCCGCAGCATCGACCTGATGATCGACAACGCCGGGATCATGGCCGCGCCGGAGACCCGGGTCGGACCGGGCTGGGAGGCGCAGTTCGCGACCAACCACCTCGGGCATTTCGCGCTGGTGAACCGGCTCTGGCCGGCGCTTGCCGCCGACGGTGGCGCGCGGGTGATCTCGGTGTCGTCGACCGGGCACCGGCGTTCGGACATCCGTTGGGACGACCTGCAGTTCGAGCAGGGCTACGACAAGTGGGCGGCCTATGGCCAGGCGAAGACGGCGAACGTGCTCTTCGCGGTGCAGCTCGATGCCCTCGGCAAGGATTCCGGAGTGCGCGCCTTCGCGCTGCACCCGGGCGGCATCCTGACTCCGCTGCAGCGTCATCTGGAGCGCGAGGAGATGGTCGGGTTCGGCTGGATCGATGCCGACGGCAACCCGGTGAACCCGGGGTTCAAGTCGCCCGAGCAGGGTGCCGCGACCCAGGTCTGGGCGGCGACCTCGCCGAAACTCGAGGGGCTGGGCGGGCTGTTCTGCGAGGACTGCGAGATCGCCGAGCTGTCCACCGACGACAGCCCGGGCGTCCGTCCGTACGCCGTCGACCCGGAGTCGGCGGCGCGGTTGTGGACGATCTCGGCGGAGCTGACCGGCGAGAACGCGTTCCGGTAGGGTCGGTCGAAGGGGTGCTGTGACTGTCGCTTCGGTTCCGTCCGCCGACCTCGGCGAGATCATCAGCCGCCTGCGCGCGGCCGGATGCGTCTTCGCCGAGGACGAGGCCGCGCTGATCGCCGAGACTGCCCACGACGCGGCCGAGCTCGACGCGATGACCGTACGCCGGGTCTCCGGGGAGCCGCTGGAATACGTCGTCGGCTGGGCGTCGTTCCGCGGGCTGCGGGTCGCTGTCGATCCCGGTGTGTTCATCCCACGTCGCCGTACCGAATTCCTGGTCGAGGAGGCGCTACGGGTGACCGCGCCGGGTGCCGTTGTCGTCGACCTGTGCTGCGGCTCAGGCGCCCTGGGTGCGGCCGTCGCGGCTGAGCGGCAGGTGTCACTGCATGCGGCCGACGTCGAGCCGGCCTCGGTGCGCTGCGCAGCACGCAACCTCGTGCCCTCGCGAGGAACCGTGTACCAAGGCGATCTGTACGACGCGCTCCCCGTGCAGCTCCGCGGGCGGATCGACGTACTGCTGGCGAACGTGCCGTATGTGCCGACCGAGGAGATCCGGCTGCTGCCGGCGGAGGCCCGGCTGTACGAACCGCACGTGACTCTCGACGGTGGGCCTGATGGTCTGCGGATGCTGCGACGGGTGGTTGCGGATGCGGGTGAGTGGCTGGCGCCGGGCGGGCATCTCTTCGTCGAGGTGAGCGAGCACCAGGCGCCGCTGGCGCTGGCCGTCTTCAGCGAGCACGGTCTGGCCGCGGAAGTCGCGGTCGACGAGGAGCTCGGCGCGAATGTTGTCCACGGCACCTATCTCGGCTAGTTGCCCTTAGAGGCAAAACTGTTCGCGGGCTCGGGGGCCCGGCCGGAATGATGGTCTGGTTATGGGTGAACACATCGCGTTCCTGACCATCCCTGCCGCCGGGCACCTCAATCCGACCCTGCCCCTGGTCGCCGAGCTGGTCCGGCGAGGCCACCGCGTGAGTTATGCGACCGGACCGGCGTACCGGAGTGCGGTCGAGGCTGCCGGCGCCACGTTCGTCGACCTCGACTGGGTGCCACGGCCGGTGAAGCGGTCGCCGGGCGGGCAGACGACGGCCGACCTCGGCGCGATGCTGACCGGGTTCATCCGCGCTTCGCGGCCGGTGATGCCGGTGATCGAGCGGTGGCTGCGCGACGACCGGCCGGACCTGTTCTGCTACGACATGATGACGTTCATCGGACCGATGATGGCCGACCAGCTCGGTCTGCCGGAGGCGGCGACAGTCGCGAACTTCGCCACCAACGAACACTTCGATCTGACCCCGTCGCTGGTCCCTGCGGATTTCGATCCGGGGCATCCGGCGTTCCAGGAGTTCCTGGCCGAGCGGGCCGCGTTCGCGTCCGACTTCGGTGTGCCGCTGGAGAAGGTGGCGGCCGCGGGTGCGGTTGCGCCGCTCAATCTGGTGTTCATTCCGCGGGAGTTCCAGATCGCGGGGGAGACGTTCGACGAGCGTTTCCACTTCGTGGGGCCTGCGATCGGTGCCCGGATACCGACGGCCGATTGGGAGCCGCCGGGCTCGCCGCTGCTGTTCGTCTCCCTCGGTACGGCGGTGAACGACCGGCCCGACTTCTTCGCAGCCTGCACCGAGGCCTTCGCCGGAACCGAGTGGAAGGTCGCGATGGCCATCGGTGACCAGGTCGACCTCGCATCCCTGGGTGAGCTGCCACCCAACTTCGATGTCCGCCCGTACTTCCCGCAGCCCGAAGTTCTCGCGCACGCCGACACGTTCCTCACCCACGCCGGGATGAACTCGGTGATGGAGTCGCTGCTGCATCAGGTGCCGATGGCCACCTACCCCCAAACCCCTGAGCAGCAGGCCAATGCCCGTCGGGTCACGGACCTCAACCTGGGCCAGCAGCTTCCCGGCCTGACCCCCTCCTCCCTTCGATCCGTGGTCGCTGCCATCGCCGACGATCCCGCAATCCGCAAGGGCTTGTCCGGCATGCACGCCCACCTCTCAGCAGCCGGCGGCCCCAGCCGGGCCGCCGACGCCGTCGAGGCGCAGCTAGCCCGCTGACCCGTAGCCCCTAGCCCTCCTTCGGCCACAGATTCCCGGTTGGTCGGCTGCGTCGGAGTCATTGACTGACCGTTCAGTCAATGACTAGGCTGGCTGGGTGGCTACCACTTTCGAGGCATGGGTCCGGACCGCGTGACGGGGCGCACGAGACGTGAGCAGGCGGATGCGCGTCGGGGCCAGCTTGTGCAGGTGACTCTTGAGCTGTTCGTCGAGCGTGGCATCGAACACGTGACGATGGCCGAGGTGGCCACGCGTGCTGGGGTCGCGCCGGGGCTGCTCTACCACTACTTCGGGAACAAGGACGGGCTGCTGGCCGCTGTCTTCGCCGCGGCCGACCCGCGTGACGCGTTTGCCGGGTTGGCCGAGAGCCTGGCCGGCCAGCCGCTGTCTGCGGGGCTGCGGGAGTTCTGCGTGCGGGCGGCGGCCGTGTTCGAGGAGCGGGGTGACGTCGTACGGATCCTGTTCCGCGAGATGCTCGCGCCCGAGCCGTCCCTTCCGATTGGCATCGCCGACATCCAGGAAGAGGTGCTCGGCAATCTCGCGCGCTATTTCACCGACCGGATCGAAGCGGGTGAGCTGCGCCCCCACGACCCCCGCGTGCCGCTACGGCTGCTGATCAGCGGGATCCTCGTGCTCGGGGTGACCCGCCAGCCCGTCGAACCGTGGGTCGACGGATTCGTGGACATCATCATCAACGGAATCGGAGCACAAGAATGAACGCGCTGCGACGAGGCTGGCTCTGGGTGCTCAAGAACACCCTCAACCGCTGGACAATCCGGCTCGCTCGATCGGGAACGGGCCCGTTCTCCCTGCTCCGGCACGTCGGACGCAAGTCGGGGGCGACGTACGAGACGCCGCTCATCGTCGCCGCGGCGCAGGACGGCTTCATCGCCGAACTCACGTACGGCGAGAACGTGAACTGGTACCGCAATATCGTCGCCGCGGGCGGCGGCGACCTGGTCGTCGATGGTGTTGAGCATCGCGTGATCGCGATCGAGCCCTACCCGTCCGACGCCGGCCGCCGGGCGTTCGGGTTCCCGGCTCGGCTCGTGCTGATCCTGCTACGGCGCAAGCACTACCGCCTGCTGCGCACGGCCGATCACGACCAGCCCAGCGGGCCGGCGCTCAGTGGGTGACACCTCCTGTCGGTTGTGCGGTCAGATGCGGCGTTGGGTGCGGAGGAGGTAGTCGCGGCGGTTGAGGGGGTTGTGGTCGGTGCGGGGG
>NZ_SMKA01000092.1 GCF_004348455.1 Kribbella albertanoniae | reverse complement strand
CCCACCAACCGTTTCCCCGCCCGGAAAGCGACTGGTGGCCGGAGACACCAACCAATGGCCGGAGACCTGTGGCAGCTGGTCTCCGGCGACTACTTCCTGCCTCAAGCCACCACTGGTGGTCCGGGCAGCGCGTGGGATGGGTCAGGGGGTGGAGCGGGCGGACTCTCCTACGTCGACGACGTTGCCGATGACAACGATTGCCGGTGCGCCGACTGCCTCCGCACGCATTGCTTCGGCGATTCCGGCGAGCGTGGAGGTGACGCGGTGCTGGCTGGGAAGGGTTCCGTCGGCGATGGCTGCGGCTGGGGTGTTGGCTGGGCGGCCGGCCGCGATCAGGCGTTCGGTGATGGCGGGGAGGTTTTCTACTGCCATCAGGAGAACGAGCGTGCCGGAGAGCTGGGCGAGCGCATCCCAGTTGACCAGCGACTCCGGGTGAGACGGCGGAAGGTGGCCGGAGACGACGGTGAACTCGTGCGTGACGCCGCGGTGCGTGACCGGGATGCCGGCTACCGCGGGCACCGAGATGGAGCTGGTGATACCCGGTACGACGGTCCACGGGACACCGGCTTCGGCACAGGCCAGCGCCTCCTCGAACCCGCGGCCGAAGACGTAAGGGTCACCACCCTTGAGCCGTACGACGACCTTCCCCTCGAGCCCGCGCTCGACCAGAATCCGGTTGATCTCCTCCTGCTGGGCAGCCCGTCCGCGCGGGAGCTTCGCCGCGTCGAACAGCTCGACGTCAGGCGACAACTCGTCCAGCAACTGTTGCGGAGCAAGTCGATCGGCGACAACCACGTCGGCCTCGGCGAGCAACCGGCGTCCGCGCACGGTGATCAGGTCCGGGTCGCCCGGTCCCCCGCCGACCAGGTACACGCCCGGTCGTCTGCCGGCCGCGTCCCGCGCACCGAGCTCGCCGGTCCGCAGACCCTCGAGAATCGCATCGCGGACTGCAGCCGAACGGCGGTGGTCGCCACCACCGAGAACCCCGATGGTGACGTTGTCGTGCTGACCCGACGCCGGGGTCCACGCCGTTGCGCGGGAGCGGTCGTCGGAACGGACGCAGAAGATCCGGCGTTCCTCGGCCTCGCGGGACACCTCGTCGTTCACAGCCACGTTGTCGGTGGCAACGACGACGTACCAGGCGTTCTCGAGGTCGCCCGAGGTGTAGCCGCGCTCGACCCAGGTCAGCGACGGGTTCGCGAGCAGGCCCTCGATGGTCGGGGTGATCGACGGGGAGATCAGGTCGATGACCGCGCCGGATTCGAGCAGTCGTGGCAGGCGGCGCTGGGCGACTCCGCCACCGCCGACTACGACGACGCGGCGTCCGGTGAGGACGAGGCCGGAGAGGTACTGGTCGGTCACGAGTCGATCCCGGCGGACTCGAAGGTCGCCATCTCGCCGAGCGCGCGCACGGCACAGGCCAGGATCGGATAGGCGAGCACGGCGCCGGTCCCCTCACCGAGCCGCAGATCGAGATCGACCAGCGGGGTCAGACCGAGTGTCTTCAGCGCGACCGCGTGCCCCGGCTCGGCCGAGCGGTGACCAGCGACGCAGTACTCGATCGAGTGCGGCTGCAACGCCTGCGCGACCAGTGCCGCCGCGCCGGCGATAACCCCGTCGAGGATGACCGGGACCCGGTTGGCCGCCCCACCGAGGATGTATCCGGCGAGCGCAGCGTGCTCAAGGCCGCCGTACGCCTGGAGTGCGCCGAGCGGGTCCGAAGCCGGTACGGCGTGTTTGGCGAGCGCGGACTGCACGATCGCGGTCTTGTGGGCCAGCGTGGCGTCGTCGATACCGGTACCGCGGCCGGTCACCACTGCGGCGGTCGAACCGGTGAAGGTGGCGATCAGGGCGGCCGAGGCGGTCGTGTTCGCGATGCCCATGTCACCGGTCAGCAGGCAGCGGTAACCGTCCTTGACCAGGGTGTCCGCGAGGTCGAAGCCGACCGCGATCGCCGCCCGGACCTCGTCGTTCGTGAGGGCCGCTTCGACCGACAGGTCGCGGGTGCCGGGGCGGACCTTGGCGTGGACGATGTCGAGCTCCTCCACCGGCGTGGCCACGCCGACGTCGACGACCCGGACGTCCACCCGGTTGTTGGCCGCGAATGCGTTCACCGCGGCGCCACCGGCAGCGAAGTTCGCCAGCATCCCAGCGGTCACCTCCTGCGGCCAGGGCGAAACCCCCTGCGCGTGCACACCGTGATCGGCCGCGAACACGGTCACTACGGCCGGCATCGGCACGTCCGGTGGGCAGACCCCGGTCATCCCCGCCACCCGCACAGAGAGATCCTCCAGCACGCCCAACGCGCCCGGCGGCTTCGTGAGCTGCCCTTGACGCTCCGCAGCCGCCCGCATCGCCACCTCGTCCGCGGGCGCAATCCGCGCCAGGTACTCCTCCACCGCATTTCCTCCACTGGTTCGATGCCCACTCGTGCACCGATCTTCGCATCCTCGGGCGAGTCCCCTCGGACGGCATGCGATCCGGTGGACAGTAATGTCGGATACACCACACGTCGCCGATCGCGGAGGACCCTGATGTCGCTCGACCGTCCCGTCACGCCGGACCCGTACAAGCTCCTGCCCGAGGTCGGCAGCTTCACTGTCACCAGCACCGACGTGACGGAGGGTGAACAACTCCCCGACGCCCACGTCTTCGCCGCCGGCAACACCTCGCCCCAGCTGAGCTGGTCCGGCTTCCCCGCCGAGACCAAGGGCTTCGTCGTCACCTGCTTCGACCCCGACGCCCCGATCGTCTCCGGCTTCTGGCACTGGGTCCTGGTCAACCTCCCCGCGGACGTCACCTCCCTGGAGACCGGCGCAGGGTCCACCGACCGCCTCCCCAACGGCGCCTTCCACGTCCGCAACGACTTCGGCACCAAGAACTACGGCGGCGCCGCACCCCCCGCCGGCGACCAGAACCACCGCTACTACTTCGTGGTCCACGCCATCGACGTCGAAGCCCTCGACGTGGACGACACCGCCACCCCGGCAGTCGTCAGCTTCAACCTCGCCTTCCACACCCTCGCCCGAGCCATCCTCACCCCCACCTACCAAACCGCCGAATAGCCGTACCGAAGAACGGGTAGTGGTGCCCCCATCCGCCCCACCCAGCGGGTCCCCTGAGCGTGGAAGCGAAGACAGTCGCGAACCACTACCCGTTCATCCGTACGCCGGGCCGCCCGCCGCCGCCTCTGCGGACCGACAGGACATATACGCGTACTCCCGCCCAGGCCGGGGTTCCGCACCGTAGTCATGAGTACCCCCAATTCCACTGCCTAGCCACCAGATGCGCGGCAGGCGGGTGCCCGGCGGACTTGCACCACCCACCAACTGCAGCTCGGACAGCAGGCTCAGGCGTGAGCACCGCCTGCCATCGGCGGTTGGAAGGTGGTAGCGGTCCGCGGGCCGGCACCATCAGCCTCCATCACCCGGCCCCGCCCCTCCCCGACTGGAAGCACCGTGCAGCCAGCAATCGATCTCCGGCGACACAGTCCCCCACTCGACGATCTGCCGCACAGTGGGTTCAGTCGACGGTGAGCAGCGGACGGGGCCCGCAGCATCGGATCGACAGGACGTATACGGGTGCTGGGTGGTTGGCGCGCGCTTGGGGTTGTGCTGGGCGGAGCTCAGTGCGGGTACATGTCCTGTCGGTCGGGCGCTCAGAAGGTGCGTTCGATCCAGCTGACGGCTGCGGTGACGGTGGCTTGGGCGTTGAAGAGGTGGGTGGGGGCTGGGCCGATGGTGGATCTGTGGGCGGCTCCGGCTTGGACGGCTTGGTCGGCTAGTACGGCGGTCGGGTGGTTGATGCCTTGGGCGGCGTATGGGAGGGAACCGTAGAAGGTGTCCAGGGTGCGGTAGGTGCGCCACTCGGTGCCGGATGGGGTGCGGACTGGCATTCGGTAGGTGTGGTGGCGCTTGTTCTCGACCCTGGCGATGGCTTCGGCGTGGTGGCAGAGGGTGAGGGTGTTGAGCGGGGCGCCTAGGAGGAGGACTTTGCCGTTCAGGTCTACGAGGCGACCTAGCGGGCCAGCCGGGCCCCAGGGGTCGTCGGTGTCTGGCAGGAGGTCGGGGGCTTCTGGTCCCACGGCGGTGAAGCTGACTTCGGGGTGGGTGCTGCGGTGGGCGCCGGGCCAGGTGCGGAGGCGCTCGGGGAAGCGGCCGAAGTCGCGGCGTGCGGAGGAGACCGCCGGATCGAAGGCCGGCACCTCGTCGTAGGCCTGCTGCCACAACGAAGGCCAGAACTGCACGTGGTAAGGGCTGTCGTCCCAACCACAGAAGGCGAGCAGGGTTCCGGCCGGACCGACTGCATCCTGCAGAGCGTGTACGACGGTGTCGATGCCGCCGACGACCCAGCCGAGGGCCGACAACCGGACATGCACCATCAGTACGTCGCCCGCCGCCACACCGATCTGTCGCAGCTGGTCGGTGATCGCAGGGCGGGTCAGCGGACGGAAGTCCGGATCGGCCAGCATCGCCGCGGTAGGGAACGCCATGCCCGTCATTGTGTCGGGAACGACACGTAGAGGGCACCGAATTTCGGTCGGCCGGACCGCGGCTGAGCGTGGCGGCTGAGTCGGCGGCCGACTACTACGTGTCGTTAGCGACGCGGGCGGTCCGGCGGGGAGCCTGGTGGACTCCCCGCAGCGGACTCAGTCCTTGATGCCGGATTGGGTGACGCCCTGGATCAGGTAGCGCTGGAGGAACGCGAAGATCAGGACCAGCGGGAGGATCGAGACGGCAACCGCCATGAAGAGTTCGTGGATGTTCACGGTTTGGGCCGTGATGAAGGTGGACATCGCGACTTGGATGGTCCACGAACTGGAGTCCTGGCCGATCACGAGTGGCCAGAGGAAGGAGTTCCAGTTGCCGATGAAGGTGATGGCAGCGATGGCAGCGAAGAACGGCAGCGAGTTCGGGACGACGATCCGCCAGAAGACGCCGAAATAGCCGGCGCCGTCGACACGGGCCGCTTCTTCGAGTTCTTTCGGAAAATTCAGAAAATACTGCCGGAAGAGGAATGCGGCGAATCCACTGAAGAGCGTGGGGATGATGAGACCGCGCAACGTGCTGACCCAGCCCAGCGACGAGACCACGATGAAGCTCGGGATGAAGGTGACCGCGCCCGGGATCATCAGGGTCGCCACGACCGCGTAGAAGACCTTGTCCGCGTGCCGGTACGGGATCCGGGCCAGGCCGTAGCCGGCCATCGAGGCGAGCAGGATCTGACCGCCGGTGCCCAGGATGCCCACGACGGCGGAGTTGTACATCGCCCGCGCGATCGGCACCTCGGTGTTGCTGAACAGTTCGCTGATGTTCCCCCACTGCAGGTCTTTCGGGAACAGGGTCCAGTCCGGTGCGGTGATGTCGGCCTCGGTCGACAGGGCGTTGCGCAGGATCAGGTAGAACGGCAGCAGGAACAGGACCACCGCGATGAACAGCGCGATCCAGCGCAGGCCGACGCCGACCCGGCCGAGTGGGCTGCGGGTGTAGCCGATCGGTTCCAGGGTGCCCGAGGTACGTTCGGCGGTGGCCATCAGTCGCCTGCCTTTCCGAAGCCGAAGATCCGGTTCTGCAGCAGCGTGACGATCATGATGATGACCGCCAGGATCAGCGCTCCGGCCGAACCGTGCCCGAGGTCCTGGATCGACCCGAGGGATATGCCGTACAGGTAGACCAGTGGCGGCCGCGCGTAGTTGACGTTGCCGATCAGGTTGTAGAACTCGTCGAAGGCCTGGTACGCCGCGATCAGGTTCAGGATCAGCACCGAGACCGAGGTCGCCCGCAGCTGCGGCAGCGTGATGTAGCGGAAGATCTGCCAGCCCGGCTTGGCGCCGTCGACGTACGCCGCCTCGTAGAGGGTCGGCGAGATCCGCTGCAGGCCCGCGATGAAGAGGATCATGTAGAAGCCGAGCTGCAGCCACAGCCGCACGGTGATGATCGGGATCCAGTACCACGGCGGATCCACGGTCGACAGCCAGGCGACGTTCTCGATCCCGAACCAGCCGAGCACGGTGTTGGCCAGGCCGAACCGGACGCCGTTGAAGATCGACAACTTCCAGATCAGCGACGCGACGACGTACGAGCAGGCCGTCGGCAGGAAGAACACCGAGCGGAAGAACGCCTTGGCGATCTTCACCTGGTTGACCAGCAGCGCCAGCGCGAGCGACAGCACGAAGGTCAGCGGCACGATGAAGATCGCGAAGATCGTGAACGTGCCCAGGCTCGACAGGAAGTTCCGGTCGGTCAGCATGTCGACGTAGTTCTGCAGACCGACGAACTTCGACGGGGTGACCGTGTTGTAGGCCTCGAAGAAGCTGAGGACCAGGCTCCAGATGATCGGCAGGTACGAGAAGATCAGCAGCCCTATCACGAACGGGCCGACGAAGAGCCAGAACCACATCGTGGTCCCGGCGATACCCTTCTGCCGCCGTCCCCGTCCCCGCCGCACACCAGGCGCGGCGGAGTCGGTACGACGGACGTCGGTGCTGTTGCTCATCCGAACAGCCGCGACAACTCTGCGTTGACCGTCTTCTCCGCCTTCGTGATCTCCGCGGAGGGGTCAGCTCCCTTCTTGATCACGTTCGTCAGAAGGTCGGTGAAGGCCGTCCCCATCTTCGGCGTCCAGGACGGGTTGTCGGTGTGCCCGTAGTCCGTGGTCAGCTTGACCGTCTCGGCCGCGACACCGCTCTGCAGCTTGGCGGCCTTCGCGGCCAGGCTCTTGCGCGGCGGGATGTGGAAGCCGTAGTTCAGCGACCAGTCCTCCTGGAACTCGGCCTGGTCGATCCACAGCCACTTCACGAACTTCTTGGCCGCGTCGACGTTCGCGCTCTTCGCCGACACGAACTGCGTCCAGCCGCCGGAGTACACGGCCGGCTTGCTCTGGGCGTCGAGCGCCGGGAAGGCGAAGACACCGAGGTCGTCGCCGAGCGCCTTCTGCATCCCGGGGACCGCCCACATGCCGATCCACTGCATCGCGACCAGGCCCTGGTTGATGGCGCCCGGATCCCACCAGTCGGTCGGGGCGCCCAGCAGGACGGACTTGTCGGCGTACATCTGGTGCAGCTTGCCGATCGCGGTCGCGGCCCGGTCGTTGGTAAAGCCGGGCTTGTGGTCGTCGGTCAGGTAGGTACCGCCGGACGACCACAGCGCGGGTCCGCCGAGCGCGTTGCCGCCGTCGTTGCCGACGAAGATGCCCTTCACCTTGTTGGTGGTGAGCTCCTTGGCCGCGGCGATCAGGTCGTCGATCGTCTCCGGCGGCTTGATACCGGCCTTGTCGAGCATCGACTTGCGGTAGTAGATCACCTGCGGGTCGACGATCATCCGGATGCCGTAGACCTTGCCGTCGATCGTGTTCGTGGCCAGGTCACCCTCGGCGAAGTCGCTCTTCACGTCGGCGATGATGTCGTCCAGCGGCACCACCTGGTTGCTCTTCACCATGCCGATGTTCAGTTGGCTCTCGAAGACGTCCGGACCCTTGTTGGAGAGCAGGCCGGAGGCGAGTTTGCTGGCGTAGTCGCCCGGCGTCCACTGCACCGCGACGTTAGCGTCGGTGTAGGCCTTGGCGTACTTGGCCGAGGCCTGCTGGGTGCCGGCCTCGCCGTACTGGTGGTACCACTGCGACAGGGTGACCTTGGCGCCGCCGCTACCACCGCCGCTGGACGGTCTGCCGGTATTGCCTCCGCAGGCCGCGGTGAACGCGGCGAGTGCGGCCAGGCCACCGGCCCGCTTGAGCAGATCCCGCCGGTTCAGACCAGCGTTCGGAACATGAGCAGGCATGAATTCCACCTTCCCGGGAGCAGCGCCGCAGGGGTTAGGGCGCCAGGAGTTCCGAGTTACTTAACAGCGTTAAGCATCTCCGATTTCGCACACGCTACAACTAAATCGAACATCGCAACAGCCTCCACCTGAGGACGTTACTCGGGTGAATCGTTGGAGATTCTCTGGCACCCTGACCCAAAAGCGCGCCCGGCGCAAGACCGGGCGCGCTGCTATTTGTTCGATTGTGTGGAATGTTGCGCGGACGGTATCGAGCCGTGATCAGTTAAACGCTTTCCCAGCGTCAGCCATCCGGATCAGCGACTCGGTCGGCGCGAACCGGTCGCCGTACGTTGCCGCCAGCTCGCGAGCGCGTTCGACAAATTCCGGTACGCCGTACGAGTTGACCGCCTGGAGCGCTCCTCCGAGCAGCGGCGGGAAGCCGATGCCGAAGATCGAGCCGATGTTCGCGTCCGCGACCGAGCGCAGTACACCCTCGTCCAGGCAGCGCACGGTCTCCAGCGACATGATGAACGTGAACCGGTCCTGGAGGTCGGTGAGCGTGGCGTCCGACGTACCGGAGAAGTGCTCGCGCAGCCCCGGCCACAGGTGCTTCGGACCGTCGGCGGGGTATTCGTAGAAGCCCGCACCGGCCGCCTTGCCGCGGCGGTCGAACTCGTTCACCATCCGATCGGTGACCGCCATACCGGCGTGGTCGTCGAAGGCACCGGCACTGCCGCCGGCCGCGCGCGCCGCGTCGCGGATCTTCTGCGGCAGCGTCAGCGTGACCTCGTCGAGCATCGCCAGCGGCGGTGCCGGGAAGCCGGCCAGCGAGGCGGCCCGCTCGATCATCACCGGGTCGACGCCCTCGCCGACCATCGCCGCGCCCTCCATCACCAGCGTGCCGAAGACCCGCGAGGTGAAGAAGCCGCGGCTGTCGTTGACGACGATCGGCGTCTTCTTGATCTGGCGTACGACGTCGTACGCCTTGGCGAGCGTCCGGTCCGAGGTCTTCTCCCCCACGATCAGCTCGACCGCGGGCATCCGGTCGACCGGCGAGAAGAAGTGCATCCCGACGAAGTCGTCCGGCCGGTCGATCCCGTCGGCGAGCGAGGTGATCGGCAAGGTAGACGTGTTCGAGCAGAGCAGTGCGTCGGGCTCGATCACCCCGGCGATCTCGGCGAAGACCTTCTGCTTGAGCTCTTCACCCTCGAAGACCGCCTCGATCACCAGGTCGGCACCGGCGAGGTCGTTCGGGTCCGCGGTCGGCGTGATCCGGCTGAGGAACTCCTCGACCTGCGACGGCGTCTTCCGCCCCTTCTGCACCTGCTTGGCGAGCAGTTTCTCGGAGTATGCCTTACCCTTCTCGGCCGCCTCGAGCGAGACGTCCTTGAGCACGACCTCCATGCCGGCCTTCGCGCACTCGTACGCGATCCCGGCGCCCATCATGCCCGCGCCCAGGACGCCGACCTTACGAGCCTTGTACGCCGGTACGCCGTCCGGCCGTGATGCCCCGGCGTTGATGGCCTGCAGATCGAAGAAGAACGCCTTGATCATGTTCTTCGCGATCTGCCCGGTCGCGAGCGACACGAAGTACCGCGACTCGATCCGGGAGGCCGTGGCGAAGTCGACCTGCGAACCCTCGACCGCGGCACTCATGATCGCCCGCGGTGCCGGGTACGGCGCACCCTTCAGCTGCTTGCGCAGGTTCGCCGGGAAGGCCGGCAGGAACGCGGCCAGCTTCGGCGAGGACGGCGTACCGCCCGGGATCTTGTAGCCGTCCCGGTCCCACGGCTGCTTCGCATCACCCTCGTACGACGCGATCCAGGCGCGGGCCGCGTCGAGGAGCTGGTCGGCGGGCACCACGTCGTCGACGATCCCGACCGACTTGGCGTGGGCAGGCTTCATCCGCTGTCCCTGCAGCAGCACCTTCATCAGCGCGTCCTGCAAGCCGAGCATCCGGACCGTTCGCGTCACGCCGCCGCCACCGGGCAGCAGGCCGAGCGTCACCTCCGGTACGCCGAGCTCGATGCGGTTGTCATCGGCAACGATCCGGTGGTGACAGGCGAGTGCGATCTCGAGTCCGCCGCCGAGCGCCGTACCGTTGATCGCGGCAACGACCGGGACACCGAGCGTCTCCAGGACCCGAAGCTGGCGCTTGATCTCCTCGACCATGTCGAAGACCTGCTGTGCGTGCTCCGGCTGGATCTGCACCAGCAGCTCGAGGTTGCCGCCGGCAAAGAAGGTCGACTTGGCCGACGTCACGATGACGCCCTTGATCAGCGCCTTCTCGGCCTCGAGCCGCTCGATCGTCTTGCCCATCGCCGCGACGTACGCGTCGTTCATCGTGTTCGCGGACGCATCCGGGTCGTTCATCGTCAGTGTGATGACGCCGGCGTCGTTCTTCCAGTCGATCATGCCGCAAGCCTCTCGATGATCGTCGCGACGCCCATGCCGCCGCCGACGCACAGGGTGGCCAGACCGTAGCGGAGCTCGCGGCGCTCCAACTCGTCCAGCAGGGTTCCGATCTGCATCGCACCGGTGGCACCGAGCGGATGCCCGAGCGCGATCGCGCCGCCGTTCACGTTCACCTTCTCGTGCGGTACGCCGAGGTCGGCCATGAAGTGCAGGACGGCCGCGGCGAACGCCTCGTTCATCTCGTACAGGTCGATGTCGGACGCCTCGAGCCCGGCCTTGGCCAGCGCCTTGCGGGCAGCCGGGGCGGGACCGGTCAGCATGATCGTCGGGTCGGCGCCGCTGACGCCGACCGCGACCACACGTCCGCGAGGGGCCTGGCCGAGTGCCTCGCCGGCCTTCGCGCTGCCGACGGCCACCAGCGCGGCGCCGTCGACGATGCCGGACGAGTTCCCGGCATGGTGCACGTGCTCGATCCGCTCGACCTTCACGTACTCCTCGAGAGCCACCGCGTCGAACCCGCCGTGCTCCCCGATCGCGGCGAACGACGCGGGCAGACCGGCCAGCGTCTCGACCGTCGTACCGGGCCGGACCAGCTCGTCGTGGTCGAGGATCTGCAGACCGTTGCGGTCGACCACCGGTACGACGGACCGCGCGAAGTACCCGTTCGCCCAGGCCTTCGCGGCCCGCGCGTGCGACTCGGCGGCGTACGTGTCGACGTCGGTCCGGGAGAACCCGTCCATGGTCGCGATCAGGTCGGCGCTGATGCCCTGCGGGATGAAGCCGGTGGCCAGCGCGGTCTCCGGATCCATCGCCCAGGCGCCGCCGTCCGAGCCCATCTTCACCCGGGACATCGACTCGACACCGCCGGCCAGGATCAAGTCCTCCCAGCCGGAGCGGACCCGCTGCGCGGCCTGGTTGACCGCCTCCAGGCCGGAGGCGCAGAACCGGTTGAGCTGAACGCCGCCGGTCGTGTTCGGGTAGCCCGCCATCAGTACGGCGGTCCGGGCGATATCCATCCCCTGGTCCCCGATCGGTGTCACGACGCCGAGCACCACGTCGTCGATCACGGCCGGATCGAGCTGCGGGTTCCGGGTCCGGTACTCCTCCAGCAGCCCGGTGATCAGCTGGATCGGTTTCACTTCGTGCAGGGCGCCGGTCGGCTTGCCCTTACCGCGCGGCGTGCGGATCGCGTCGTACAGGAAGGCTTCACTCATGATGTTCCCGTCGGTCGAGTCGTCCCCCGCATTGTGACAGTGTTGGTGTCACGGTCGTCAAGAGGGCTCGCTTATGATCTCGGCCATGCCGACTGCATCTAATACCGGCCAGCCGGAGGGTTCAGAGGATGCGACTCTGACTGTCGACGAGTTGTCGACGCGGGTCGGGATGACGGTCCGCACCCTGCGGTTCTACGCCGGGCGCGGCCTGATCCCGCCGCCGGTCCGGCGCGGCCGGGTCGGGTACTACGGTGCCGAGCACATCGCGCGGCTCGACCTGGTCCGCGAACTGCAGGCACACGGGTTCACGCTGTCCGCGATCGAGGGCTATCTGGAGCGGATCCCGGCCGACGCGACCCCCCAGGACATCGCGCTGCATCGCACGCTGCTGACCCCGTGGATGCGCGATCTGCCCGAAACACTCGACCGGGCCGCGCTGGTACGACGTACCGGCCGGGAACTGAGCGATGACGACATCGTCGCGTTGGTCGCGCTCGGTGTGGTCGAGCCGACCCCGGACGAGGACGTCTTCCACGTCGCGACCGCCCATCTCGGGCTCGGAGCCGAACTGCTGGACCTGGATCTGCCGGTCGACGCGGTGCTCGCCGTCACCAAGGTCTTCTCCGAACACGGCCGGGCGATCGCCGAGGAGCTGACCGAGGTGTTCCGGACCATGGTCTGGCCGCACTACCGCGATTCGGGGGGCGCTCCGGAGCACATCCAGCAGCTGGTCGAGCGCTTCAAACCGGTCACGATCCAGGGGCTCGTGATCGCGTACGAGCGGGCTGTCGGCGAGACCCAGCGGGAGACCATCCGCCGTACCCAGAGCAAACGGGGCAAACGCAGCGACAGCTAGAGCAAGTTGTCCTCCGCGAGGCGGTGGTCGAGCTCCTGACGGAGCCGGCGCCGGTACATCGCGTAGCGGATGTCGACGACCACCGTGCCGTGCTCCCAGCGCTTGCGGGTCGCATCCAGCCCTTCGACCATCGCCAGCGCGGCGACCAGCTCGTCCGGGCGCCACGAAGCCAGTGGCTCCGATCGGGCCAGCCGGTCCAGAAAGTCAGCCGTCATCTGCGCTCCACCGCCGGAATGTCGGGCCAGACTAGCCCGCGAAACACCGACACACCAGAGATCGCGGGCCTTCGACAACCAGCAGGGCCAGCTACGCGTCGATCCTGCGTGAAGAAGATTCTGACCGCCGCAGCCGCCCTCCTGCTCACGGTGATTTGGTTGCCCTCAGCAACCGCATCCACCGTGCACCGGGTCGGCATCGCCACCTATTCGTTGGGGGACTCGGTTTTCGAGCTCCCTCCCGGTTCCGACGGCACGTCCGCGAAGGGCGAGCTCACCGCTGTCGTGCATTATCCGAAGGACCTGGCCGGGCACCGCTATCCCGTCGTACTGATCTCGCACGGGCTGTGGATCAGCTGTGCGGACAGACAGGCCTGGAAAGATCAGGACTGGGAGAAGCTCGATGCCTGGCCGTGCGCCGCCGGTACGCCGGAAATACCGAACTACCGCGGGTACGACTACCTCGGTACGACGCTCGCCGCGCAAGGGATGATCGTCGTCTCCATCAGCGCGAACGGCTCGAAGGCCCGGATGGGCCAGGAGCAGGACCAGGCACGCGCCGCCCTGATCGGCCAGCACTTGAAGATGTGGCAGCAGCTGTCGAGCACCGGCGGTGGGCCGCTGGCCGGCAAGTTGCCGGTGAGCTTCAAGGGGCGCGCCGACCTGACCAACGTCGGGCTGATGGGCCACTCGCGTGGTGGTCGCGGCACGCTGTTCTACGCGGCGGACCAGAATCAGCAGAACTGGCCCGCCGGGGTTCGGATCAAGGCCGTGATACCGCTCGCGCCGGCCGAGCCCTTCTCCCCCGACGAGGATCCGGACAATCCCGAGCTCGATGCGTACCGGATTACGAACATCCCGGTCGGCGGCATCATCGGGAGCTGCGACGGCGCCGTACGGGGGCGGGTCTATGACTACCTGCAGGCGCACAACAGGCAGCCGCTCTACGAATGGCATGTGCGTGGGGCGAACCACAACTTCTTCAACACGCAGTGGTCACCGGGCAGCGGTCAGGTCGGTGCTGAGGACGACAGCCCGGCTGATTGTGGGGATCAGCGGTTGACCGAGCCGCAGCAGCGATCGGTTGCGACGGCGTACACGTCGGCGTTCTTCAAGCGCTACCTGCTGAACGACCGCAGCGGGATGCCGTTGCTGACCGGCGCCGTGCGGCCGTTCGCGGTCGATGTGAAGGTGGATCAGGGGGTGGGCAGCCGGAGGTAGGTGAGGCCGCGGAGGTCGACGTACGTCTCGGTCGGTGTGGTGACCACCCGCAGCAGGACGTGATCGCAGCCTGCGCACCGGGCGACCATGCCCGGTGCGTTCAGGTAGAGGCGGGTGTCGGCGAAGACACCGGTCTGGCCACAGCCGTCGCAGCGAGCGATCGCGGCCGTCACATCGACCGCGAACACCTCGCTCAAGGCGCCGGCGGCGGCGTTGCCGTCCAAGTAGTCGGTCATCGCTCAGCCTCCTGTCGGTCCGAAGCGTTCGGTCCTGATGCGGGCAGGGTCGTGGCCGGCGGCAACCAGCAGGTCGGCCACGGTCTCCACGAACGGCGTCGGCCCGCAGACGTACGTCGTCGGTTCGTCGGCCGGGGTGAACGTGAGCCGGTCGATCACGTCGGCATCGATCCTGCCGACCCGGGTCTCCCCCGCCGGAGCTTCGCGTGTGTAGACCAGGCTGATGTGGACGTCGTCGGCCGCCGCCAACTCCTTCAGGTCGTCCACGTAGATCACCGAGGTGGGCCGACGGACGGAGTACAGCAGCCGGACAGGCGTCGTACTGGAGGTGTGGGCCTGCAACATCGCTCGGAGCGGTACGACGCCGGAGCCGCCGCCGATCAGCTGGACCGGCCCTTCCTGCTCGGGCTTCCAGACGAACCAGCCGCCGACCGGGCCACGCAGCTCGAGTGGATCGCCGGGCTTCAGGACGTCGACCAGGTACGGCGAGACTTCGCCATCCGGGACCGACTCGACGGTCAACTCGATCGTCGTACTGGTCCAGGCTGACGCGATCGAATACGACCGGGACGCGCGGTAACCATCCGGCGCGGTGAGCCGGACATCAACGTGCTGCCCGGCCAGATGACCGGGCCAGTCCGGAACGTCGAGCACGATCGTGCGGGCAGTCGCGGTCTCCCGTCGTACATCGACGACCGTGGCGACCTGCCAGCTCAGTCGCCGGCGTACCGCTGTTCTTTCCATGGGTCTCCGTACTCGTGATAGCCGGCCGTCTCCCAGAATCCCAGGTCTTCACTGTCGGAGAGCACCAGGCCCCGGACCCACTTGGCGCTCTTCCAGAAGTACAGATGCGGCACCAGCAACCGCGCCGGCCCACCGTGCTCGGGATCGATCGGCTCGCCGTCGTACTCATAGGCGATCCAGGCCTGACCATCCAGCAGATCATCCAGCGGCAGGTTGGTCGTGTAGCCGCCGTAGCTGCTCACGAGCGCGAAGTCGGCCGAGGTCTCGACATCGGCCAGCAGCGCGTCGAGCGAGACCCCCTGCCACTCGGTCTGCAACTTCGACCACCGCGTCACACAGTGGATGTCCTTGGTGATCTCCTCGGACGGCATGGCCAGCAGCGAAGCCCAGTCCCACTTGTGCTTCTCCCCGGACTCCGTAGTCACGGTGAATTCCCAGTGCTCGGTCCGCACCTGCGGCGTCGGCCCCGCCGACAGCACCGGGAAGTCGTGCGTCAGGTACTGCCCCGGCGGCAACTCCTCCGCACTCCGCCGACGACCGGTGAACCCCGGCGAAACAATCCCCATGGCCGACCTCCCTCAGGCATCCTGACGGCAGTCAACCACACGCGCCCGCCGATCGGTGGCGGCAAGTTCGCAGATTTTCGACTGCAGCGAAGAGGTTTCGGCGAATTCTGTCGGAAACGGCAGATAGCGTGCGTGCATGAAGTCGGTGAGTGTGAGTGGCCTGAGTCCTGCCGAGGTGAGGAACGCGGTCGGCGGGAAGACCTACGCCAAGGGGCTCGACTACGTGCACAGCCGAGCGGTCAGGTCGATCTGGTGGGACGCCGAGGCGAATGCGCTCCGCGGCCGGGTGCGAGGGCGGTTGGAGGAGTTCTACGAGACGACGGTCTACCTCTCGTCTGCCGGTGACCGCGCGGAATACGTCCAGGGTGAGTGCAGCTGTCCGGTCATGTTCGATTGCAAACATGCCGCTGCGCTGGTCCTGGAGGCCATCGAGTCCGCCTCGGCGCCGTCGGCGCCGGTCATCCCACAGCCGACGTTGCCAGGTGTCCAACAACCGAAGCGCCGTCGACCGCCTGTAGTACAGGCCCCGAGCTGGGAGAGGTCACTTGCTCTGATGCTCGGTGCAAACGCCGCAACGGGCGACCGCGGCCACGCAGCACCGCTCGCGATCGAGCTGAGCTTGTCCACCTCGCCGTCGCCGTACCCTGCGCATCATCCGACGTCGGACGGGCCTCGGCTGATGGCGCGCGTAGTGAAGCAGGGGAAGTCCGGCTGGGTGCGGGGGAACCTGAGCTGGGGCACGCTGAGCAACCCCTACGGCGAATTCGTCGCCGCCCACGCGCAGGTGCTCAAGGAACTCTATGCCTCCTATAACTCACGAGGTGGTCACTTCGGCTACTACGGGAACGACAAGCTCATTGACCTGTCCGACTTCGACAGCCGGCAGCTTTGGCCGCTACTGGATCAGGCTCTGTCCGTCGGTGTGCGGTTGGTCTACAGCAAGAAGGCGCGCGGTGACCTCGACCCGTACGGCGCTGCCGAGTTCACCCTGGACGTCACGAACGACGCGTCGGACGACTCCCTCGTGGTTCGACCGGCCATTCAGGTCGCACCTGACGGCGACGGCCCGGGACGGGATGCCGTGGTCCTCGGGTTCGTCGGTGCCGAGGGACACGGACTGATCTGGGCCGACCGGGCGGAGCTGGCAGCCGCACCGGATCCGGCCGAGGTGCGGTTCCGGCTGGCCAGGCTTTCTCCGTCCGTGCCACCGGGGCTCCAGCAGGCTGTGCTGGCCGGCCAGGAGATCCGGATCCCGTCGGCCGAAGCTGCGCGCTTCCGAGCGGAGTTCTACCCGCAGCTTCGGCAGGTGGCAACGGTCCGCTCGTCGGACGGATCGTTCTCGCCGCCGGTGATCTCCGGTCCGCAACTGAGCGTGCAGGCGGAGTACGGCGACGGCCACGTGCTGGATCTCAGCTGGAGCTGGCTCTATCAGGTCGACGAATCAGAGGTCCGGGTGCCACTGGGATCGGGGTCGTCGGAGATCGGCCTCTACCGCGACCCGGACAAAGAAGACGAGATTCTGACCGATCTCGACCTGGGCGAGGAGCTCCGCCCCGAGTCGACCCTCAGGGGCCTCGAGACCTTGCAGTTCAGCACCGAGCTGCTTCCGCGTCTGTCGGCACAGCCGTCGGTGGACGTCGTGGTGAGCGGCACGCCGGTCGACTATCGCGAGGCGGGCGATTCGCTGACGATCGGCGTCTCGACCTCGGCACCGGCCGGCGAGACGGACTGGTTCGACCTCGGGATCACCATCACGGTCGAGGGCGCGAAGGTCCCCTTCGTCGACGTCTTCCGTGCCCTGACCGCCGGGCAGTCCTATCTCCTGCTCCTCAGCGGGGCCTACTTCAGTCTGGACAAGCCGGAGCTGCAGACGCTGCGGACCCTGATCGAGGAGGCTCGCGCCCTCCAGGACTCCCCCGGCGACAGTCTCAAGATCAGCCGGTACCAGGTCGGTCTGTGGGACGAGCTGGAGGCACTAGGCGTGGTCGGCCGCCAGGCAAAGGCGTGGAATCGGCAGCTGGCTGCCTTGCGGACCGTCGACTCGGCGGACCGGACAGAGTTGCCTGCCACGATCCAGGGCTCGCTGCGCCCCTACCAGCTGGACGGATTCCGCTGGCTGGCCTTCCTGTGGAAGTTCGGGCTCGGCGGCATCCTGGCCGACGACATGGGGTTGGGCAAGACCCTGCAGACGCTGACCTTGATCGCCCATGCCAAGGCGACCGAAGCCACGCTCGCGCCGTTCCTGATCATCGCGCCCACCAGCGTCGTGTCGAACTGGCCGTCCGAGGCCGCCAAGTTCGCGCCAGGCCTGAAGGTCGTGACAATCTCCGACACCCTGCGCCGCCGTGGACAGACGCTCGCCGAAGCGGTCGGCGATGCCGATGTCGTGGTGACGTCCTACACGCTGCTCCGCCTCGACATCGACGCCTACGCCGACCGGTCGTGGTCGGGGCTGATCCTTGACGAGGCCCAGTTCGCCAAGAACCACCAGTCGAAGCTGTACCAGGCTTGCCGACGCCTGCCGGCGCCGTTCAAGCTGGCCATCACCGGTACACCGATGGAGAACAACCTGATGGAGCTGTGGTCGCTGCTGTCGATCACGTCGCCCGGCCTCTTCCCCAGCCCGTCCCGCTTCGACGAGTACTACGCCCGCCCGATCGAGAAGCAGGGCGACTCCGAGCGACTGGCCCAGCTGCGCCGGCGGATCAAGCCGCTGGTCAAGCGCAGAACCAAGGAGCAGGTCGCAGCCGATCTGCCCGACAAGCAGCAGCAGGTGATCGAGGTGGAGCTTCATCCCCGGCACCGCAAGCTCTACCAGACTCACCTGCAGCGCGAGCGGCAGAAGGTCCTCGGTCTGGTCGGCGACCTCGACAAGAACCGGTTCACGATCTTCCGGTCGCTCACCCTGCTGCGGCAACTGAGCCTCCATGCCGGACTGGTCGACGACGCCCACAGAGGTCTGCCCAGCGCAAAGATCGAGGCTCTGCTGGAGCAACTGCCCGACATCATCGGCAGTGGGCACCGCGCAGTGATCTTCAGTCAGTTCACCGGGTTCCTGGATCTGGTCCGGCAGCGGCTGGACGCGGACGGCGTGGAGTACTGCTATCTCGACGGCAGCACCCGCAACCGGCCGGCCGTGCTGAAGAGGTTCAAGGACGGCGACGCGCCACTGTTCCTGATCAGCCTCAAGGCCGGCGGTGTCGGCCTGAACCTGACCGAAGCCGACTACTGCTTCCTGCTCGACCCCTGGTGGAATCCGGCCACCGAAGCACAGGCCGTCGATCGGATCCACCGGATCGGGCAACATCGAACGGTGATGGTCTACCGCTTGATCGCGAAGGACACCATCGAGCAGAAGGTGATGGAGCTGAAGGCGCGCAAGGCGGCCCTGTTCGCCAGCGTCATGGACGAAGGCAACACCTTCGGCACCGGCCTGAGCGCCGACGACATCAGAGGCCTGTTCAGCTGATCAGCTGTCAAACCTGCCAGGCGGCTACGACGTCTTCTGGACTCCACAGAAGGTCACCTGCCTGCAACTCGAGGCCCGGCGCCAAGCCGTTCAGCGATGCCACGACCAAGCCGGTCCCAGCCCGATCGAATCCGGGGACCTGGGTGACCGCGCCGCGCAGGGCATCGAGGTCATGTCTGTCGAAGGGAGTGCTCAGCCACTTCACCGAGCCTGCGAATGCCAGCTTGCCGGCCACTGGTCCGCGGTCGGCTCCGATCAGATCGACCTCAGGATCGAACTGGCGATTCCACCAGCCGCCGACCACTTCCACCTCCGGCCACGGAAGACCGCCGGCCAACCCCGCGAGTTCGAGCGACTCCCGGACGAGCGGTTCGACGGCGCGACCTCGCCAGCTGGACCACCGGCGTTCGATCAGCCGCATCCCGGCCTCGGGCCGACCTCGTCGCGCCTGTTCGTGGACAGTTCTCAGAACGCCGAGGTACAACCGCAGGTTGCTGTCGGCCACCCGGTAGAGCGCCGGCTTACCGGGAGTCGTCGACAATGGCTCGTCGATCGACAGGACCTGCTTCTCCATCGTGAGCCGCTGCAAGAGCGGCGACAGGGTGCCCGACGGGAGACCGCCGTCGCGACTACCTGCCGTCGCTGCGATGTTCGCATGGGTACGGTCGCCGGCCCCCACGGCCTCGAGGACCCGGCGAGCCAGATCCGGGGTCGGGAACTCGGCCAGCAGGGCAGTCTCCGGAATGCTGAACAGGGCAGCGGCCGGATCGGTGGATTCCGAGCGCAGGAAGTCCAGCGCGGTCGTCCCGTGCGGCCAGGTGCGCAAAATACCGGGTAGGCCACCTGAGACCAGGTGGGCATCGATTGCATCGGCTCCCGCCAGTCCCACAGCGGACCCGGTGTCGGCCGGATTCAACGGCCCCAGGATGAGGTTGTCGGCCCTGCCGTAGAACGGCCGGTCATAGGCCGTCAGCCGCTCCATCATGTGCAGGTCGCTGCCAAGCAGCAACAGGAGGACCGGCCTGGACGAGAGCAGTCTGTCCCACGCTGTCTGCAGCGCCCCATCGAACAACGAGTCTTGTTCGGCCAGCCAGGGAAGTTCGTCCAGCACGACAATGCTGGGTCCAGGTGGCAGCGCTGCGGCCAGAACCTTGAACGCGTCAGGCCAGCTTCCGCTCGTCAGTCCTGGGATCAGTCCGCCGTCTACCGGCAGCGTGGAGTCGCCGAGATCGGCCAGCAGCGTCTGCACCGCCTCAACCGGCGACGCGCCTTTCGTCGCCGTCGAGAAGAGATAGGGAACTGTGGCCCGGTCACAGAATTCCTGAACCAACCGGGACTTACCCACCTGGCGTCGACCTCGTACTGCCAGCGCGGTACCTCTGCCCGTTGCCGCAACCCTCTGCAGGCGCTTGTCCAGGAGCCCGAGCTCGGCCCGACGGCCGATGAAGTCTGACACGATGGCAACCTTAGGTAGATTGGATCTACGTAGATCCAATCTACCTATTCTGGGCGGTCTCGCCAAGAATGGTCAGATGCCCATCGTTCTTCCGATGATTTCCTTCATGATTTCGGTGGTGCCGCCGTAGATGGTCTGGACTCGGGTGTCGAGGTAGGCCTTGGCGATGGGGTATTCGGTCATGAAGCCGTAGCCGCCGTACAGCTGCAGGCAGCGGTCGACGACCTTTTTCTGGAGTTCGGTGGTCCACCACTTGGCCATCGCGGCCTCGGCGACGGTGAGGGTGCCGGCGTTGAGTTCGGTGATGCAGCGGTCGACGAAGACGCGGGCGATCTGGATCTCGGTGGCGAGTTCGGCGAGGACGAAGCGGCTGTTCTGGAAGGAGCCGATCGGGCGGCCGAAGGCAGTGCGTTCCTTGACGTAGCTCAGGGTTCCGTCGAGGACGTTCTCGCAAGCGGCGACGGCGATGGTGGCGATCGCGAGGCGTTCCTGCGGGAGCTTCTGCATCAGGTAGACGAAGCCCTGACCTTCTTCGCCGAGGAGGTTGGTGGCCGGGACC
Source organism: Kribbella albertanoniae (assembly GCF_004348455.1). GTDB lineage: Bacteria > Actinomycetota > Actinomycetes > Propionibacteriales > Kribbellaceae > Kribbella > Kribbella albertanoniae. The sequence goes on along the minus strand of NZ_SMKA01000092.1, from coordinate 6,969 downwards.
CGGACGTTGTCGAAGAAGAGCTCGGCGGTGTCCTGCGCCTTCAGACCGATCTTGTCGAGGTTGCGGCCACGCTCGAAGCCAGGCATCCCGCGCTCGACCACGATCAGCGAGATGCCCTGGGCGCCCGCGTCCGGATCGGTCTTGGCGACCACGATCACCAGGTCGGCCAGGATGCCGTTGGAGATGAAGGTCTTCTGGCCGTTCAGCACGTAGGCGTCACCATCGCGGCGAGCGGTGGTCTGGATGCCCTGCAGGTCGGAGCCGGCGCCAGGCTCGCTCATCGCGATCGCGGTGATCGTCTCCCCCGCGCAGAACCCGGGCAGCCAGCGCGCCTTCTGTTCGTCGTTGGCATAGTCGAGCAGGTACGCCGAAACGATGTCGGTGTGCAGCGAGAATCCGACCCCGCTCGCATGCGCCCGGGCCGCCTCCTCCAGCAGCACGGCATTGAACCGGAAGTCGCGTGCCCCGCCACCGCCGTACTCCTCCGGGACCATGAAGCCGAGCAGACCGAGCTGACCGGCCGCGGTCCACAGCTCCCGCGGCACGATGCCGGCCTCCTCCCAGCTGTCGTGGTGCGGGACGATCTCCTTGTCACAGAAGGCCCGGACGGTCTCCCGGAAGGCATCGTGATCGGCGTCGAAGAGCTGACGTTCCACAGGCGGACTCTCTTTCAGTTCTGGCGGTGCTTAATCCTGATGGGCGGCGCCGGCCTCGATCAGACCGTCGATGTCGGCAATGCCCCAGTCGGCCAAGGCCTCGCGGGTGTGCTGACCAGCCCTGGCGGGCGGCCGGTCGAGAGTGGTCGGCGTACGGGAGAAGCGTGGCGCGGGCGCGGCCTGGCGGACGCCGTCCTTGTCGACGAACGTGCCGCGCGCTTCCAAATGCGGGTGATCGCCGGCGAGCGGCAGGACCGGGGAGACGCACGCGTCCGACCCGTCGAAGAGCTCGGTCCAATCGGCCTGCGGCCGCTGCCGGAAGGTCTCGGCGAGCACCTTGTGCAGCTCGGGCCAGTTCGCCGGGTCGTAGCGATCCGGGGCCTCGATGCCGAGCTTGCTGATCAGCTCGGCGTAGAACTGCGGCTCGATCGCGCCGACCGCGACATGCTTGCCGTCGGCCGTCTCGTACACGTCGTAGAACGGCGCGCCGGTGTCGAGCAGATTCGTCCCACGCTCCTGCTTCCAGGATCCGCCCGCCAGCGCACCGAGCAGCATGGTCGTCAGATGCGCCGAGCCGTCCACGATCGCAGCGTCGACCACCTGCCCTTCGCCGGTCCGCTGCGCGTTGTGCAGCGCAGCCAGCACGCCGACCACCAGATACAGCGAACCGCCCGCGAAATCACCGAGCAGGTTGGCCGGGACCTGCGGCGGTCCCCCGGCCCGGCCGATCAAGTGCAGCGCACCCGAGAGCGCGAGGTAGTCGATGTCGTGCCCGGCCGACTGAGCGAGCGGCCCGTCCTGGCCCCACCCGGTCATCCGGCCGTACACCAGCCGCGGGTTGAGCGCGTGACAGTCCTCCGGGCCGACCCCCAGCCGCTCCGCAACACCGGGCCGGAACCCCTCGACCAGTACGTCGGCCTCCGCGACCAATCGCCGTACGACGTCGATCGCGGCCGGGTTCTTCAGGTCGAGCGCGACGCTGCGGCGACCGCGGTTGACGAGCTCCAGCTCGGGCGGTCCCATCGCCAGCCCGCCGCCCGGCCGCTCGATCCGCAGCACGTCGGCACCGAGCTCGGCGAGCATCATGCAGGCGAACGGCGCCGGGCCGAGGCCGGCCAGTTCGACGACCTTCACGCCTTCCAGGGGTCCCATGCCGCCATTGTGACAGTTCTACTGTCACAGTCGTCAAGTCATCGTCTTTCCCTGGTTACTTCGGCATCCGTTCTTGACGGGTTCACACCAGGCGCTTAAACGTTATCCCGCCGCCCCCACAGAACAGGTGAAACGATGACGATGGACCGGAGAGACTTCCTCAAGACCGCCGGCCTCACCGCAGCGACCGCGAGCGCGTTCGCCGCACTGCCCGACAGCCTGCAGCGTGCCTTGGCCGCGCCCGCGCCGGCCGGCGGGCTGGAGATGATCGAGCACGTGGTGATCCTGATGCAGGAGAACCGTTCCTTCGACCACTACTTCGGCACGCTGCGCGGAGTCCGTGGATTCAACGATCCGCTCGCGCGAACGCTGTCGACCGGACGTTCCGTGTTCCACCAACCCAGCGGCTCCGGCTACGTGCTGCCGTATCCGGTCGCCAGCCAGTACATGACCGGGACTCCGCACGACTGGACGTCCTCGCACAACGCCTGGAACCACGGCCGGAACGACCAATGGATTCCGCAGAAGACGAAGTACTCGATGGCGACGCATCTCCGCTCCGAGCTGCCGTTCTACTACGCGCTCGCCGACGCGTTCACGATCTGCGACGCCTACCACTCGTCCGAGCTCGGGCCGACCAATCCGAACCGGTTCTACCTGTTCACCGGCATGCTCGGTTACGAACCCGGTACGTCGAATCGCGCGATCGGCAACGATGCGTGGCAGAACCCGGGACACACCGGGTACACGTGGACGACGTACGCGGAACGTCTCGAGGCCGCGGGCAAGACGTGGCGGGTGTATCAGGAGTGGGACAACTACGGGGACAACTCGCTCGACTACTTCAAGAAGTTCCTCGACATCGGGCGGAAGGCGCTCGCGAAGACGTCGTACAGCAAGCTCGAGTTCTTCTACGACCAAGGTGTGCGGCCGGGCAACGCCTCGCAGCGCGCGACTCTGCTGCAGCAGCTCGCGGCGGGCGTCGCCACGCTCACCCCGGCCGAGCGCCGGCTCTACGATCGCGGTCTCGCGCGGGTGGCGGCGGACCAGCTCGTGCCGGCGTTTGCCGATGACATCAACAACGGCCGGCTCCCGGCGGTGTCGTGGATCGTGGCGCCGGAGCCGAAGTGCGAACACCCCGCGTGGGGTCCGGCCGAGGGCGCCAACTTCACCAAGGAGATCCTCGACAAGCTCGCCTCGAATCCCGAGGTCTGGAACAAGACGCTCGTGCTGATCACGTACGACGAGAACGACGGCTTCTTCGACCACGTCCCGCCGCCGGTGCCGCCGGTCTCCGCTTCGGAGGGCCAATCAACGCCTGGTATCGCGGACGAGCTCGTGAACGGCGCGCCGATCGGGCTCGGGACCAGGGTTCCGATGTTCGTCGTCTCGCCGTGGAGTCGTGGCGGTGCCGTGAGCTCGGAGGTCTTCGATCACACGTCGGTGCTGCGGTTCCTGGAGAAGTGGTCCGGTATCGCGGAGCCCAACATCTCGCCTTGGCGGCGCGCGGTGTGCGGTGACCTCACCTCCGCGCTCGATCTGACGACCACCAATCCCAGCTACCCGTCGCTGCCCACGACACCACCGACGCCTGGCTGGGCGACGACGTACCCGGCTCCCCCGGCCAATCAGGTCTTGCCTACGCAGGAGCCAGGACCGCGGACTGCCCGGCCGGTGCCGTATACGCTGACCGTCTCGGGTCGTGTTGCCGCCGACAACTTCTGGATCGACTTCGCCAACGCCGGAACTGCGGGCGCGCATTTCTACGTTTATGCCAACGCGTTCCGGACCGATGGGCCGTGGCGCTACACGGTCGGTGCCGGAAGCAACGTTTCCGACTACTGGCAGGCCGGTACGCCGGGCGGCGCCTACGATCTGACGGCCGTCGGACCGAACGGCTTCCTCCGCCGGTTCGTCGGTAACCGCGTCACGGCCACCACGAACGGCAACGCCAATCCCGAGGTCACCTTGCGGTATGCGCCGGCCGACAACCTGGTTTGGCTGAAGATGGTGAACGCCGGGACCAAGGCTTGCGTGATCACGGTCCAGACCAACAACCGGGCTGGTGGTCCGTGGACGTACGGGGTTGCGGCTGGTGCGACGGTTGAGGATTGGTTCAGTACGGCGAACGGGGCTGGGGGCTGGTACGACCTGACCGCTACCGCTGACACCACCGACGGGTTCAGTCGCCGCTTCGCCGGGCATCTGGAGAAGGGTACGGCGAGTATCAGCGATCCGGTGATGGCGTCTGGGCGGCTCGCGTGTTCGGTGCGATCGTTCGACAGCCAGGAGAGCGGCAACCCGGCGACTGCGGTGGTCGATGGCAACGCGTCGACGTACTGGCACTCGCGGTGGAGCGAACCGGCCGCGCCGCTGCCGCACGAAATCCAGCTGGATCTGGGCTCCGCGCGTACTGTCACTGGGCTCACCTACCTACCGCGGCAGGACGGTAGCGCCAACGGACGCATCGGCCAGTATGAGCTGTACCTCAGCACCGACGGCACCAACTGGGGCTCGGCCCACGCCACCGGGCGCTTCGCCGACACTGCGGCGGCGAAAACCATCCGGTGCTGGCCCAGCACTGCCCGATACCTCCGGCTCCGCGCGCTGAGCGAGGCTGGCAACCGCGGGCCTTGGAGCAGCGCCGCGGAGCTCACTCCACTCGGCTGGTGACCTACTTGAAGGTCTCGGCCGCGCGCTGGATGGTGGTGTAGTACTCCGACCAGCCGGCGTCGTCCATCGCATCGCTGTCCCGGCCTCCTTGGCCGTCGATCAGCTCGCGGACGATGTCGGCATGGCCGGCGTGGTGCGCGGTCTCGTCGACCACCCGGACCAACAGTGCACCGAACGTCGTCTGCCGCTTCTCCGGAGCCCAGTGCGGAACCTCGGCCGGGGCATCCAGCTCCAGCTCGGCAATCGACCGATCGCTGTGCGCACAAGCCTCGCGGTACAACCCGGTGATGTACTCCGAACTCTCGTCCGGCTTCACCCACATGTCGGCCCCCTCCCACACCGACCCGTCCGCGTCCCAGGGCAACTCCTCCGCCGGCGGCCGCCCGACACTGGTCCCGAGATACACGTACTCGATCCCCGTCAGATGTTTCACCAGGCCCAGCAGATTCGTCCCCGACGGCACCAGCGGCCGCCGCTGGTCGAACTCGCTCAGCCCATCCAACTTCGCCAGCATCAACGCCCGAGTGGCCTTCAGGTAGTCCTGCAACGCCGTCTTCATACCCCGAACGCTATCCGCCCGCCCCGACAGTTCCCGGACCGCCGACACTGATCAACCCCCGCAGCGCGTGCATCATCACGCTCAACCGCAAGCCACGATCCGCCCCTTACTCAGTGCGGCACGTCCAGCTCACCGCCCGCCGCCCTGCTTTGTGGAGCGCTGCTGCCAACCCGCGCACATTTCGTTCCACAAAGACGAAGCACCCCGCCACTCGGATGCGGCCGCCCTCCAACGCCGGTGGTCGCTCGCCACCGCGGCCGGCTTAGCGAGGGGGTGCGGCTGGGCAGGTCGGTGGCTGGGCAGGTTGCCGAGGTCGGCGGCCAGAGGCACGCCACCTGGGCTTCCAGGCTACGGCGCTTCCCGCCGCCGAGCACGCGGCCAACACCTGACCCGTCGCGACAACCAACGCCCGCGCATCCAGCCGCCTCCCGGCCTCCGCCATCTCGTGGGTCATCCCTTCAAGCTGCCCCCTTCTCCGCCCAAATAACGAGCGGAGAACCGGCAACCTGAGGGGAGATCCCCTCGATTTCCGAGCAGCAACACCAGCCGCCAGCCCAGACGACCGCAGTTCACCGGCAACAGACTCATCGCGATCACCAACAACCGCGGATCCAACCGCGTCCCGGCCTGCGCCATCTCGTGGGTCATCCCTTCAAGTTGCCCCTTCTCTGCCCAAACAACGAGGGGAGAACCGGCAACCTGAAGGGAGATCCGCTCGATTTCCGGGCAGCAACACCAGCCGCGAGCCCGTCAGCCCAGACGACCGCAGTTCACCGGCAACAGCGGCGTACCACCTGACTCATCGCGATCACCAACACCCGCGGATCCAACCGCGTCCCGGCCTGCGCCATCTCGTGGGTCATCCCTTCAAGTTGCCCCTTCTCTGCCCAAATAACGAGGGGAGAACCGGCAACCTGAGGGGAGATCCCCTCGATTTCCGGGCAGCCACGGCAGCCCGTCAGCCGGGACGACCGCAGTTCACCGGCAGCAGCGGCGTACTACCTGGCTCATCGCGATCACCAACAACCGCGGATCCAACCGGCTGCCGGCCGTCGTCATCTGCTGGGTCATCCGTTCAAGTTGTCCCTTCTCCGGTGGAGTAACGGTTCTCCTGCCCGCTGCGTGGGTGGTTCGCAGCCATGCCCGTCACAACGTCCGACGATCCGCGGACCAGGCCCGCGGGTCCTTCGGACGTTAGCCCCGAGCAGGGATTAACGTCCGACGATCCGGAGGCCAGGGTGTGCGTGTTCTTCGGACGTTGCGGGTACGGCGCTCTGCTGGCCCGCGCGCGGGTGAGCCGGCGTGTTCTGCGGTCACCTGGTGGGGGCTTCGGACATCTGGTCGGGTGTCCGGGGTCCCCAGTTGGTGTACGAGGTTCAGCGGTTCGGCTGGTTACTGCGCGGGCTGGGGAGTTCTACCTGTCGTTTTCGGGAGGTGCGACTCCCCATCTGCGGGGATATCCCTCGAGTTGGGGGGTTGCCCATCGAAAATTTCAGGGGGCAACCCCCCATCTCGACGGGCAACCCCGCGGGGCACGGTGGGTTCAGTCACGCGGGGCACGGTGGGTTCAGTCACGCGGGGCACGGTGGGTTCAGTCACGCGGGGCACGGTGGGTTCAGTCACGCGGACCACGGTGGGTTCAGTCACGCGGACCACGGCGGGTTCAGTCGCGCCGGGCACGGTGGGTTCAGTCACGCGGAGCACGGTGGGTTCAGTCGCGCGGGCTGGGACCGATGCGGGGAAGATTCACCGCATTACCCGAATCCGACGGCGGGATGGTCCCCGAAGCAGATCCCCCGCGCGGATTCTCCGCGAATCGGTTGGGGGGATCCGCGGCGCGCGTGGCGGCCGCCGTACCGGGCAGGTGTCGGTGGCGTGGCAATGGGCGGGCATGGGGCACCTTGGGCATCGGTCAACCATGTTCGGGCT